>CAZSUA010000051.1:0-23638 GCA_964609655.1 uncultured Polyangiaceae bacterium
CACCCGGACGCTCTTGGTTCGCTACGAGGGTCAGATCTTCACTGTCAATAAAGATCGATTTGTGATCGGCCGCGGCAAGAACGCCAGCGATCTCACGATTAAAGACCCGAATGTTTCGCGACAACACGCGCTCATCGAGTTCTCGAATGGCCAGTACTACATCGTCGATATGGGTTCGACGAATGGAGTCGAATTCAAGGGCTCAAAGGTCCAGCGCAAAGTCATCGACGACGGGGACACCTTTCGCGTGTGTGAACACGAGCTGTCTTTCTCGTTCACAGGCTAATCGCAGCACGCCTGCTCTGGAAGAATCTGGAATAGCGGAAAGGGCCAGCCAAGCGCTGGCCCTCCACTCAGATCCAACGAGGAGTTGCTAAGGCTCGAGGAGCTTGATGCTTAGCCGACTTTGCCCTGAAGCAAGAACGCAACAGCGAACGCAAACAGCACGAGCGACTCGATAAGCGCCAACCCGAGAATCATCGGCACTTGAATGCGAGGTGCGGCGCCGGGATTGCGGCTGATGCCTTCAAGCGCAGCGGCCACTGCTTTGCCCTGGCCCAGAGCCCCACCAAGAACGGCAAGCCCCATGACTAAGCCAGCGCCAATGGCGGCCATGGCTTGAGCGCTGTACTGGTTGGCAGCACCTGCAGCTGCATCCTGTGCAAACGCGGAGGTGCTCACCAGAGTGGTCATGAGGGCGGTACTGAGGGCCAACTTTTTCTTCGACATTCGTAAGGTCTCCTTCTATTTTTCAGCCGGGCGGGGCCTGGCTTAATGCTCTTCGTGCTCGGTAGCAAGCCCGATGTAAATGCATGTGAGTAGGGTGAACACGAGCGTTTGCAGGACGATTACCAATATCCCGAGAATCATCAGGGGGACGGGTACTAATACTGCAAACAGCCCGAGAAAAATCGAGAGTATCAGGTGATCGACGCTCATGTTGAGCGTCAAACGCACAGCCAGCGTGATGGGCCTCACGCACAGCGAAATGATTTCAATAGGTAGAATCAGTGGGACTAGGTACCAAGCTGGGCCCGCCAGGTGCTTGACGTACGACCAGCCGTTTTCGACGAGTCCATACAGATTAAAGAGCACGAACACGACGAGCGCACAGCCAAGCGTCACGTTGAGGCTGCTCGTGGCCACGGGAAACCCGGGCAACAGCGCGAGCACGTTGGAAAAAAATATGAACATGGCTGAGGTGCCAACGATCGGAAAATATTTTTTGGCACGCTCAGGGCCGAGCACGCTCTTAGCGAGCTCGTAAAAATACTCGAGGAAGGCTTCAACGAAGGTTCTGATCGTTAGCCCTGAATCAGGAACCACCGCTTCATCCGCCTTCACCAACTTGGCGCGCGCGATGAAGGAGACCACGAGCACCAAGCACAGTGCGAAGAGTCCGGCAAAAACTGGCTCAAAGCTGCGCCAAGTGGGAGTCACATGACCGACCACGGACGTGCCCAACAGGTCTGCGTTGTGAGCGAGTGTCTGCTTCATGTGCGAGAGAATTAGCGTAAGCCAGCTGGCATGTTCGGGCATTTAGCGCTCCTCGTTAGCTTGGTGTGCGGGAAACAGCTGCCCCACAGCGATGCCAAGCGGAACGGATACGTAACCAAGACAAAGAAACAACAAATCGATCAGCGAGCTGGATACGAGCAGCACGAGGAGAGCGAGCAGCGCCCCCACCTTGAGCGCTGAAAGAACGGCCCAGGTGGCTTTCGGTCCCTCAGAAGCCATCAGCCGCGGAACCAATCTGGAGATCACCCAGAGGTTTGCAGCGCCCACCAGGGAACCGAGCAACACGCTGAGCGCCTGGACCCAACCAACCCAGACCAGAGCCAGGACGGCCCCGAACACACCCAAGCTCAGGATCACCTGTGTGGTCCGATCCAGCTTGGAATAGAGGTGTTGGTTAGCGATGCTCGTTTTCATGAAACTCTTTGCGCACGCGACGGAGCCGCTCTTCTTCTTGATCGGCAGCGAGGTTGGCTCGCCGTAGGGCGCGCAACACCGCTCTGATACCGGCAGCTAAGCCGAAAGCAAGACCTATCAGGGTAAGCCACTGTCCAGTGCCGAATTTACCGTCGAGCCAGTGACCCAGGAACATCCCAAAAAGGACGCTGAGCACGAGCTCCAACCCGACAGTCCCATAACGTCCGACGTCTTTCCATTCTTGCTGCACGAGTGCTCTGACGGCGGCGGTCGCTTAACATGGGCTATCGATAGGGGTCAATGACTCTAACACGCCCCGAAGCTCGGCCAAAGCTCGGCCTCGATGGCTGATCGCGTTCTTCTCGGCGCCAGTCAGCTCCGCCAACGTCCGCGGTGCGTAGCCACTTGGCACAAACACGGGATCGTACCCGAAGCCCCCCGAGCCGCTAGGCACGTCCGCAATGGTTCCTTCGAGTGTTCCGCGCACCGTGACGAGCGGGAGACCGGGCCCAACCAAAGCTATCGCGCACACAAACCGAGCTCCACGCTCCCGTTCTGGAACGCCGCGTAGCTCCTGCAACAGCAACGTCAGGTTCTGGGCGTCGCTTGCGCCTGGGCCCGCGTAGCGCGCCGAGCGCACGCCAGGAGCTCCGGCGAGCGCATCCACCATGAGGCCACTATCATCGGCCATCACAATCTGGCCCGTTGCTCGCAGTGCCGCTTCAGCTTTCAAGCGCGCGTTCCCCTCGAACGAGTCCTCCGTTTCGTCCACGTCGAATTTCTCCCGGGTGAGCTCGGTGACCGTTCGAATATCAATCCGCAGGTGTACCAACAATTCGCGCAGCTCTTTCACTTTGCCCTGATTGGTGGTTGCCAATGCTAAAATGTTCATGCTTCTGCACTGCCCTCTCCAACAACGCTTCGAGTGCTCGGCGGCGCGTCACAGGTGACACTCGCGGGGAATACCACTCGAAAGCTGGTGCCCTTGGGTTCACGTCTTTCGCATTCAATCGTAGCCGAGTGCGCCGTGACAATTTGCTTCACCACCGCCAGGCCGAGCCCGGTGCCGCGCCCTTTGGTGGTAAAGAATGGCTCAAATACTCGCCCCTGAACGGCAGCCGCCATACCCTCACCTTCGTCTTCAACGCACAATTCGACTCCACCATCGAGAGCGTGTGACACCCGGAGGGAGATGACTCCACCGCTTGGCATCGCTTCCCGGGCGTTGCGCATCAGATTCAGAAGCGCCTGACGGATCTGTGCCTCATCCACTCTCACGTTGGGCAAATCAGGAGCCGATTCGAGCGTGACACGCACTCCGTGCTGCGAGAGCTCACGTTGATTGAACTGAACGGCCTCAGCCGCAATCGCAACCAAGTCCTCCGCAAGCAGGTTAGGCGGCTCCTTCTTGGCCATCGAGAGGTACTGATCGCTTAAGGCCGTCAGCCTATCCACTTCTTTATCGATCGCTCGCAGCAAAGCCTTGGCTTCGGTATTCTCCCCTGGAATTTCCTCGGCTAAGAGTTCCAGATTGAGGGCAATAGACGACAGTGGATTCCGTACCTCGTGCGTCACGTGCGCGGCCATCTTGCCAATGGTTGCAAGGCGCTCACTGGCGAGCAACTGTTGATTGGCCAAAGCGATCGCCGCAACCATGTCTTCAAACGTCTGCGATAGGTCACCCAGCTCATCATGGGCCACCAGCACGGGACGTGGCCTGAGGTCTCCCTCTGCAACCGCCATCGCGCGAGCTGTCACCGCTGCTAAGGGTCGAAGCACGCGCTGCGCATAGAGCGTCATGATGAAGCCGACGACGAGAGCCAACGAGCCCAAGCCCAGCAAGATCTGATTGGATTGCCGCTCCCTGGCTAGCGCCTCCCGGTCCAATTCGTCGACGTCGCCCTGCACTCGCCGCCCAAAGCTCACCAAGTTCGTTTTTATCCGGAGGCCGCTTCTGGCTAAATCGTCACGAAGGGCCTCGGCGGCTGTCAGGTCCCTGCGATCGAGCATCTGGAAGAGGCCGGCAAGTCGCTCCGTGTCGGCCTCTGAGGCTTTTTCGAGTGCTATCGTTTCGGCGGCTAGCGCACTGCCCGACCGGCGTGTGGCTGCGTCTTCGGCAGTTCCAAACGAACTCCAAATGAGCGAACGAACCTCGGCAAATTTCTTAGGGCGGCCTTTCTTCGCGAACTCAAACCACATCCGAATATCCGTGGGATTCCGCGCGGCGGTGATGTGGTTCAGTTGTGTGTTGTATTGATCCTGCTGCGCTTGAAGCTCGCTTAAAGCCAGCGCGAGCGGCAGATAACCTGCACGCACCAGCCGTGCTTCCTTGGCGGCGCTTCGGAGCGCCAACACCGTCCATCCCGTAGCTACGCCAAACGCGAGCATGATGGCGAGGTACGAAAATAGCACCCGAACCGCGACGGACAGGCGATGACGCGAGCGAATTTCAGCCATGATGAGTGAGCGCGCGCGCCAGCAGCTGATGCAAATCAAGCACCGCCGCACCTCGCGACCTAAAACGGCGCACACTCGATCCACAGGCCGTCACGATCGTGCCACCACCGAGCGCAACGTGATCCTGAATGCGAGCGTCGGCAATGCCAGAAGAGATCTCCGGCAAGCTGCGAGGAAGCGCGCCACCGGCCCCACTGCAGACGGAACCCTCTCGATTCCAGGTAAATTCGCTGGGCGGAGACCCTGTTATCTTCTCTAGTAATTGCCGCGGCTCTTCGTACTTGGAAAGACCACGACCCAACTGACACGGGTCGTGCCACCGATAACGGATCTGAGCGTCGTTAGCCAGCGTTCGGAAGCGTGTGCTTGCTGCGACCGCTACATCGAGCAGCAGCCGCGAGGGCGTGCCGTTCGCGGCACCGAGCGTTACTTTGCAGCCGGGATCGACGACGATCAGCTCTTCTAAGCCAGTGACCTTTTGCTTCACATCTTGCAGAGCTAGCGCAGCTTCAGCCGCTTGGCCCATGTGCAGAAAGGGCGCTCCACAACACGCACTCAGTACCCGCACGGGTCCGAGCAATTCGCGCACGAGCGTCAAGACAGCAGGCAGCAATTCGCGATCGGCAGCGTAAGCACACCCCAACAACACTGCCCTGCTCGCTTCAGCATCCTCGGCTGTCCTGTAGGGCGCCAAGTGGAGCTCCAGCTCACGCAAACGACCGCGGAGCGTGAGATTGCGTTCGCTGACAACCGACCCTGGCATTTCACCCCCGCGAGCTAATGCCTCCGCACGAGCCACGTACAGGCTCGGTTCGACTGGATTTTCATGGCGACACGCCGCCGTGCAAGCCCCGCAGCCTGTGCAGCCCCAAAGGGGACTGTACTCTTGCCCGCTCACCTGAGAATTCGAACGAGCGAGGTCAAATCCGAGAGTCATCTTGCCCCAAGGCGTGAGCACGTCTGACGGGCTCTGTCGAGACACCGGGCACGTTGTACGACACAGGTTCGGACAATAGACACAGGTTTCAAACGCGCGGGCGTGCTCCTGCAACATCGGCAAACGCAAACTGGCGGTCACGCGTCAGCTCCATTTTTCCGCTTCTGCCGGGAGCCCGGCAACTGCTGTCGAGGCTGGGACGAGGCTGGCTGGCGAAGCGCATGGGGCAAAGTGAGCTCGAAGTTGGCTCCCTTTTCTGAGGAGCTCACCTCAACGCTGCCCTCGTGCTCTTCCGCAATCTTCTTGACGATCGCCAAGCCGAGGCCAGTGCCCCCCTGCTTGCCAGCGGTCACAAAGGACTGAAAGAGGCGCCCCCGAATGTGTTCCGGGATCCCAGGCCCCGTATCGATCACCGAGATACTGAGCGCTTCGGCATGAGCGGTCGCTTTTAGGCTCAGCTTGCCACCCTTCTCGGCCATAGCTTCGATGGCATTTCGAGCCAGGTTAAGAATTGCCCGCGCCATGCGCCCTTCATCGAAATAGCCCACGAGCTTGGTATCTACTTGAACCTCAAGCTCGATCGGCCGTGCCTCCAGCAACAACTCAAGCTGGCGTCGTAAACCCTCAAAAAACTGCCCGAGATAGACCTTTCGAATGAAGACGCTTTGCTCACCACGCGCGAATTCCAACACTTCACGCTGCATCGCCGTGAGTGCCCCGAATTGTTGCAAAATTTCCTGGCCGTACTGGCGGCGTAGGGCGGGGTCATCGGCTTCCTGCATCATTTGCACGTAGCCGCTGATCACCGTCATCGGGGTTTTGAAATCGTGCACGACTTGAGACAAGAGGCGACCAATCGTTGTTAGGCGTTGAGTGCGCTCTCGGGCTAGCTGTGCATTGAAGAGCCTAATGGCGGTAGCAGCATTCGCTGCAATCAAACGCATCAGGCTCTCATCCTCGGCAGTGAAGCGCTGACCAGCGACCTTGCTAAAGAGACCGATCGCACCGAGAGCCGAGTCTGGATCGAGCGGGATCGCGAGGGCCGAGCTAACAGGAAACCCAAAACGCCCTTCGACACGCTCGCAAAAACTTTTGTGCTCTCCGTTCGTGGCCGAAAGCTCCTGGTTCCTGGTGAGAGAGGTGCCCAAGAAACCCTCGCGCGATTTCAGGTGGAGCAGCGAAAGTTCGGCAGTTTTCGCGTCGAAAACGTATTCGGTCAGGTCCCCGCTCTCTTCTTCAACGAGCAGCACGGCACCGCCCAGCGCACCGCAGGCCCTGACACTCTTGGTGAGGAACGCCTGAATCAGGTGCTCCATGCTGTCCGCGCCGACGGTGGCTCGTTCGAGTTGGAACAGGAGCTCCAGGTCCCGCACGCGTCGCTCAAGCTCCTCCTTGGTATCGAGGAGCTGCTTATTCTTTTGGATTTGTGAGATAAACAAACGCGAATTATCGATGGCAACGGCCGCCTGAGTGCTAAGGGCACTCAGCGTTTCTTCGTCTTCGTCAGAAAACTCTGCATCGGATTTCTTATTGAGAACCTGGATCACGCCGATGGTTCGACCCACGTGGTTCTTGAGTGGCACCGCTAGAATGCTGGTTGTCCGGTAGGCCGTGAGCGTGTCCCATTCGGGCTCAAAACGCTTATCGGTGTACGCATCCTTGACCCGCGTTGCCTTGCCGCTCTGGGCAACCAGGCCTGCAATGCCGAGTCCGATTTTCAAGCGGATTGAGCGAACGGTGCCTCCCACCATCATCCGACTGACGAGTTCCTTCTTGGCCTCGTCGAGCAGATACAGAGTCGCTCGGTCAGCGTCCAACACATCGGCCACCTTCGCTAGAATAAGTTCTAAGAGCTCATCCAGATCCTGGGTGGATCCGAGAGCACTGCCCACCTCAGTGAGCGCGCGTGCGATTCGCACTTGGCGCCCAAGCGCTAGCCTGAGCTCACGGATCTCTTGCCCACCTCCGGGCAGTGGCAGTTTGTCGAGCGGCACGTACTGATCGAACCATAAAAACGCCGCCCGGATCCACTGGTGCTCAAATTGCAGCCTAACCACGACAATTTTTTTGCTGAGTTGCCCAAACGCGAGCCTTTGGCTAGCAAGGAGGCCTCCCCAATGTCCCTCAAGCAACTCCACCTACTGGTTCGCGGTCGCGTCCAGGGCGTGTATTTTCGAGCTTCTACCCAACGCGAAGCGCGCCGGTTAGGAGTCACTGGGTGGGTGCGTAACCGACCGGATGGCACCGTCGAAATGCTCGCCGAGGGTGAAGAGCAAGCCATCCGCGAACTGCATGGTTGGGCTGAGCGTGGGCCGACTGCCGCCCGCGTGGAACGTGTGGAGACTCGTTGGCGTAGTTACACGGGCGACTTTCCAGACTTTCGCATCGTCGAGTGAAATCATGGGACGTCTGCCGACGCTTCCGCGCCGACGCGCGCCAGGTTGGTTAGCTGCCCTCCTTGGCTGTTTGAGCGCTACCGCCTCTTTGCCCTGTGAAGCGCTCGCAACAACGCCACCAGCGTCGCAAGCCAAGGAGCAGGACTTGCCCCTACCCGAACTCCCGAAAGCGCCACCTATTCGCCTGAAGGAACCGACCCAGGAGCAGATCCAGCGCCTGTCCGACCTGATATCTCGACTCACGTCCCCCGAATCCCTCACGCGCGAAAACGCCACCGCAGAACTGCTTGAGGTGACTGCCGCCTGGGAGCCAGCAATTGCGCGCACGCTGAACACGACAGCCAACCAAGCAAAGCGCGAGGAAATGAAGAAGCTCCTCAGCGAAATCCGCGTGAAGTCGCGCGAGGCCAAGCTGAAAGAGATGAAAGCCCAGCATGAAACCGGTGCGGTGAAAGTTCCGGATTATCTCGTGATGCTCCAGAATTTTCCGCGCATTGACTCGGAGGCCTGGCGGAATACCGTCACGATCCTGGCGCTCAGCCGGATGCTAGTTCAAATCGGCTCCGTCAGCGCTGCACGTTCACTCATCGACGTCTATGTGAGGTTCGGCGATTTCCTGAGGGTTGATACTCAATTGCAACTCGATAAACTGGGCGACGTCGCAGTTGCCGCACTGATCGAGACCGAGCAGCATCCTTCGGCCAAGATCAGCAATTGGGCTAAGCGCCAACTGGATCTCAGGCACCGAGCGATCCCAAGTGATGCTGTGCGCGGTGCCGATGAAAGTGCGCTCCCTGAAATCTTACGCGCGTATGGGCTTGTCAAGAATCCTGACGCGGCTCGCATCATCGTATCGTTCACCAACAGTGAGCGTACCCAACTCCGCCTCGCAGCTCGCCAAGCGATTAGTCTCATGGGCGTGACGGCACTCTGGCAACTCCGAGATACCTACGAAGATGTTGTTGGGCACAGAGCGCCCCGGGATTGGTCTTGGGATCGCATGGCGAGGGAGCTATTCCGCGAGTTTGATCGTCTGAGGCTTGCGAGCGTTCACCAACTGTTTCGGGAGGGGCTGGAGCAGAAAGCGCAGGGCCACCTACTCGAAATGTCCCAAAAGTTTGACCAGGTTTTGGCGCGAAACCCGAACTTTGAGGCATCCGAGCAACTGGCTCAAGGTTACCTGGAGTTTGCGTCGCAGGCTGAGCCAAACAAGCCAACCCAGGCTCTGCTCGCCGCCGAACGCGCAGAGCGGCTGGCGAAAGGGGGCGAATTGCAACAGAAGGCCTCAAGCCAAAGGCTTGCGCTCGAAGCCCAGAGCCTCTTCAACCGCGGCATCGCCGACGCGACACTGCTCGAAAATGCCCTAGCCAACGATCCACGCAATGCCACGGCACTCAGGCTCAAGGCCCAATTTGAGAGCACCGCACAAACCGGCCTCGACTCCCGTGCGCGCTACGGAGCCGCAATTGCCACGGCGCTTGCCGCGCTCGCTGCAGTTGCCGCTATTCTGCGGCGGCAACCGAAACCCGAGCGCCCTCCGAACGTGACCGGGTCAGAGCCTTAGCTCCGCTCGGAGCTTCTAGGCTGTCGCGGCAACAGCCGCTGGCGCCTTGGCGGCGGAAGCGCCCTCAGGCAGGAACTCGATGAGGGTCATCGGAGCGTTATCGCCGCGGCGTGGCCCGAGCTTGATGATACGAGTGTACCCGCCCGCGCGGTCTTTGTAGCGCTTGGCGAGATCGAGGAAGATCTTCTCAATCAGATCAATCTTGGTTTCCTCGCCATCCTTGATCACCGTTCCGAAGCGACGCAGGAAGGATTCGAGCTGATGCTGCACGGCCAAACGGCGTGCGCGATCGCCGACAGACAGATCCGCATGCGGCGTGTAAGCCACCTCACCCAAACGACGTGCGTAGGTGATAAGCCGCTCCGCGACTCTGCGAAGCTCCTTCGCTTTGGCCTCGGTGGTCTCAATCCGCTCGTGCGCCACGAGGTTAGCGGCTAGGGCGCGAAACATCGCACGCCGGTGGCTCGAATTTCGAGAGAACTGTCTTCCAGATTTTCCGTGTCGCATATCTCAAACTCCTACGAGTGCACTCAGGTTGGGGGTGCTTAGCCCGCCGCCTGCTGCTGCTTCCAGCGATCCACCATTTGGGACCAGCTGTCGAACTTCATGCCCAGACCAAGCCCCATCGTGGTGAGGATCTCCTTGATCTCCTTGAGAGACTTGCGACCAAAATTCTTGGTCTTCAACATGTCTTGCTCGCTCTTTTGCACGAGCTCGCCGATCAAGGTGATATTGGCGTTCTGGAGACAATTTGCCGAACGCACCGAAAGCTCCAACTCATCCACCGAGCGGAACAGATTGTCGTTGAGCGGCTCTTCATCTGAGTGAGAGGACTGATACGAGGTGTCTTCCGTCTCTTCGAAGTTGATCCAAATCGAGAGCTGCTCTTTCAGGATCTTGGCAGCGAAGGCAACGGCATCCGTCGGCTTCACTGAGCCATTGGTCCAGACTTCCAAGATGAGCTTATCGTAGTCGGTGACCTGGCCCACGCGCGCATTCTGCACCGTGTAATTCACCTTACGGATCGGCGAAAACAGCGCATCGATCGGAATGGTGCCAATCGGCATCGTCGGCGTCTTGTTGCGTTCGGACGAAACGTAGCCACGACCCACACCGACGGTGAGCTCAATCGACAACGGACCCTTCTTGTCCAACGTCGCGATCAATTGGTCAGGATTCAGGATGCTGAGCCCATCCACCAACTGAATGTCCCGCGCTAGCACGGGGCCCGGACCCGTCTTGTCCAAACGCACGGTATAGGTGCGCGGAGCTTCCGCCTTAAAAACGACTTCCTTCAAATTCAGAACGATATCCGTCACGTCTTCGACAACGTCGGGGATAGCCGTGAACTCATGCAACGTGCCGTCGATCCGGACCGCGGTGATAGCGGCGCCCTGAAGCGAAGCGAGCAAGACGCGGCGAAGTGAATTTCCAACCGTGATACCAAAGCCACGTTCCAGCGGCTCACAGGTAAAACGACCAAAAAACTGCGTGCTCGACTCTGGCTCCAACGAAATCGCCTTAGGGCGAATTAAGTCACGCCAGTTACGGCTCATTATTTGTGTCACCATTTTTCGTCTTCCTTTCTTCGTTTAGGGTTTGCGCGACCGTCTCGAATAGTGAGGGAACCCGCTCCGCTCAGCCACTCCGCAGCCTGCCCGCATTGAAAAATTATCTGGAGTAGTACTCAACCACGTACTGCTCACGAATCATCGGCTCGTTCATCTCGTCGCGCACTGGCATCGAGCGGAACACACCGCTAAAATTATCCTTGTCCACGTCCATCCAGCTGGGCTTGGGCCGTGTTTCAGACTGGGCCAGAGCCGCCTGCAGATACGCGATCTTCCGGCTCTTTTCACGGATTTCGATCTTATCGTTCGGGCTGACGCGGTAGCTTGGAATGTTGACGCGCTTGCCATTAATCAGGATGTGATTGTGGCGCGCGAGCTGCCGACCTTGCGCACGGCTTGCGGCAAACCCCATGCGGTACAGCACGTTGTCGAGGCGACGCTCAATGAGCCCCAGCATCTCTTCACCGGTCCGCCCTTTGAGGCCAGTTGCCTGGCTGTAATAGCCAGCGAACTGCTTCTCCAAAAGACCGTAGAGGCGGCGCATCTTCTGCTTCTCGCGCAGACGCAGGCCGTACTCGCTCAGCTTGAGCCGGCGCTGGCCATGCTGACCGGGAGGATACGGCCGGCGAACCACCGCACACTTCTCGGTGAAGCAACGCTCACCCTTTAGGTATAGTTTCTGTGCTTCGCGGCGACAGATTTTGCAGACCGGACCAATGTAACGAGCCATTCTATTCTGCTTTTCTCAAAGGAGATCCAACTAAACCCGGCGACGCTTCGGCGGGCGGCAACCATTGTGAGGAATGGGCGTGACATCACGAATCAACGTGACGCGGAACCCTACCTGCTGGAGGGCGCGAAGTGCGCTCTCTCGACCCGAACCGGGCCCTTGAACAAACACGGCAACGGAGCGCATTCCGTGTTCCATCGCACGACGCCCGGCATCTTCTGCTGCCAGCTGAGCGGCAAACGGCGTGCTCTTGCGGGAACCTTTGAACCCACGGGAGCCGGAACTCGCCCAGGAAATCGCGGCACCATTGACATCGGTGATGGTGACGATGGTGTTGTTGAACGTCGAACGAATGTGCGCGATTCCGGCGTAGACATTCTTCCGCACGACTTTCTTAGGAGCGCGCTTTTTCTTAGTGGCAGCCATGCTTAGGCCTTCCTACTCATCTGGCCCTTACGGGGACCTTTGCGCGTACGCGCGTTAGTGTGGGTTCGCTGCCCGTTAACTGGCAAGCCTTTGCGATGGCGGAGACCGCGGTAGCTCCCTAGGTCCATCAAACGCTTGATGTTCTGTTGAACCTCGCGTCGAAGATCTCCCTCGACTTTGAAACCCGCTTCAATCGCGTCGCGAATAGCCTTGATGTCTGTTTCTGTGAGCTCATCAACTTTGCGCTCGCTCGGCACGCCGGCCTTCTCACAAATCGTGAGAGCTGCGCTCGGGCCAATGCCATAAATATATGGGAGCGCGTAAGCGAGTGCTTTGCGCCTGGGAAGATCGACTCCTGAAATGCGTGCCATCTAGCTATCGACTCCTTAAAATTACCCTTGCCGTTGCTTGTGGCGGGGATTGACGCAGATCACGCGTACGACGCCATGTCGCTTGATGACCTTACACTTGTCGCAGATTTTCTTGACGCTCGGGCGGACCTTCATTTTGACCTCAAAACTTTACTTGAACTTGCCTTGAATCTGCCCACGAGTGGGATCGTAACTTGAGACCTTCACGAAAACTCGGCTACCACTTATCAACCGCACGATCGAATGCTTAGCCTGAGGGGCAAGACTTGCGCTAATGACACGCCCGCTTTCGAGGCGGACCCGATACATCGCGCTCGGCATGATCTCAAGTACACTTCCAATCTCTGTGGCTTCTGTCGTGGTTTCCTCCGTTAGATCCAACTTAAATCGTTAGGGCTTGGATAATTCGTTCCGTGATCTGCGCAGGCGTCCCCACGCCATCGACGCGGCGGAGGAGCTTTAAGTTCGTGTAGTAGGGTAAAAGTGCTGCAGTCATGGCGTCGTATTCGTCGAGACGCTTGGCGACGGTTTCTTCTCGATCATCTGCTCGGTGCTCGAGCTCCGCGTCTGGGGGGGGCGGACTATACTTAAGGTGGTAGATCTGTCCAGTCCGTTTGTCGGTCCGCCGGAGGGTAGCTCGCTCCATCAGCAGGTCCCGGGTGACATCGAGCTGAAGCGCAACATCCAGAGGAGTACCGCTAGCAGCCAAGAGTGCAGCCAGCGCCTCGGCCTGCGGCACCGTCCTCGGGAATCCATCGAGGATGAAACCCTTGGCGGCGTCCGGCTGTTTAAGCCGCTCAGCCACAAGCCCGATCACCACCGCATCAGGCACGAGCTTACCGGCAGACATATACGTCTCCGCTTCCCGACCGAGGGGGGTGCCCTGCGCTCGTGCTGCCCTGAGGCTATCCCCCGTTGAAATCTTAGGTATGCCGTAGCGCTCACAGAGGATCGCAGCCTGCGTTCCCTTGCCGCTTGCTGGTGGCCCCAAAAAGACGACCCTCATGCTGGCCGCCGTCCGCTCAAGCGCGTCGTGCGCGGCCCCGTCAGGCCCTCATAACTACGGGTGATCAGGTGAGCTTCGATCTGGCTAACCGTCTCCAACGCTACCCCGACGACAATCATCAAGGTCGTTCCGCCAAACTGAAATGGAACCTTGAACGCTTGAGCTATCAGCGCTGGCACCACACAGATAGTCGCGACATAGAGCGAGCCGCCCACCGTGATCCGCGTGAGCACTCGGTCGATATACTCCGCTGTTTGCCGGCCAGGACGAACGCCTGGAATATTGGCCTGCTGTTTCTTCAAGTTATCTGCAACGTCCACGGGCTGGAATGTGACCGCGGTATAGAAGAAACAGAAGAAGATGATGAGCATCGCGAACAGCGTGTTGAACACCCAACCACCAGCGTTTAAGATCGAGCTGAACTGCTGCATGCCGGGGATGTTGAAGCCCGCCAACGTCGCCGGAAACATCAGAAGGCTCGAGGCAAAAATAGCGGGGATCATGCTCGCCATGTTGACCTTCAAGGGAAGGTGCGCGCTCTGCCCGCCATACACCCGACGCCCGACTTGACGGCGCGCGTATTGGATTGGAATTTGTCGCTGCGCACGCTCAAAGAAGACAATTACCCCGATACTCGCCAGAAACACGAATATGATGACGGCGATGGTGATGGGCTGCACATCACCCGAGGAGCCGGCCCAATAGCTGCCAATAGCTTGCGGAAGTTGGCTCACGATGCTGGCGAACATGAGCATCGAGATCCCGTTACCGATCCCACGCTCGGTCGCTTGTTCTCCAAGCCACATTAAGAGGGCCGTTCCCGTGGTCAGCGTCAACACCGTGAGCAGCCGAAAGTTCCAACCTGGATCGATGACGACATCCCCAAACCTGCCAGCACCCGAATCGCTGTTGTGCATCCCCTCAAGCATCATGGCGATGCCATAACCTTGGAAAATGCTGAGCACGATCGTGCCGTAGCGGGTGTATTGCTCCAGTCGGCGGCGTCCGGCTTCGCCTTCCTTACGCATCTCCTCGACCTGCTTACTCACCATGCCGAGGAGCTGCATGATGATGCTAGCCGAAATGTACGGCATGATGCCGAGTGCAAAAATCGAGAGGTTCTCTAGGGCTCCACCCGAGAACAGATTGAACATGCCAAGCAGGCCGCCTTGCCCCTTCACGACTTGGCGCATCACGTGTCGGTCAACGCCGGGCGTCGTGATGAAAACTCCTATTCGGTAAATCGCCAGCACGATAAGCGTGAAAGCGATCCGGCGCCGCAACTCTGGCACCTTCCCGATGTTGGAGAATCCCTGGAAAACGGCCATTGAAAAACGGCCCTTAGTTCGTAGCCGGAGCTTCGGCCTGATCCGGCCTGCCAAACGGCAACGTCACTGTCTTGCCGCCTGCTTGCTCGATCTTGTTGATTGCAGACTTGCTGAACCCGTGAGCGCTCACGACAAGCTTCTTGCTCAGATCGCCTTCTCCGAGGATTTTGATGCGAACATCGCGGCCCTGAACCAAGCGTGCCTCGCGCAACACTTCCTCAGTGACTTCGGTACCAGCATCAAGACGCTCCAGCTGACCGACATTGATGATGACGGTATTTATCGGGAACGGGACTCGAAAGCCGCGCTTCGGCAAACGGCGCTGAATGGGAGTTTGACCGCCCTGGAAGTGCAACTTGCTGAAATTGCCGGGATGCCGAGCCTTCTGGCCCTTCATACCTTTACCCGACGTCTTGCCTTTGCCGCCACCGGGACCGCGACCCACGCGCCGTTCCGAACTCCGAGCGCCTACTGGGGGCGCAAGCTGTGAGAGAATCGAGCTCATCCTGCTACCTCTTTGACTTCTACCAAGTGAAGAACCTTCTTCACCATACCGCGGAAAGATGGCGTATTAGCAACAACTACGGCCGAACCGGGACCCCGCAAGCCAAGGCCTTTCATCACCTTACGCTGAGCCTCGGGCCGACCGATGACGCTAGCAACCTGCTTAACTTCAAGCCGAGCCTCAGCCATCACCGGCCACCTTGTTGTGCATTACCCGTAGAAGCTACAATCGACTGCGCAACTGCAGCTTTTGCTGACGTCGCTGCAACGGTGTAGTTACCCACCACCTGCTCGACCTGTTTGCCGCGCGCATTGGCCACCGTGTCCGGGGTCCGGAGGGTGCGCAAGGCTTCGATGGTGGCGTTGACCACGTTGTATTTGTTCGAAGATCCGAGGCACTTTGAGAGGATGTCCTGAATCCCCACCGATTCTACGACCGCTCGCACGGGACCGCCCGCGATAACGCCCGTACCGGGCGCAGCCGGCCGCAGCATGACGCGACCTGCACCAAAAACGCCCACGACATGATGCGGGATCGTCGCGCCGATCATCGGCACCTTGAACATGTTCTTCCGTGCTTGATCGTTCCCCTTGCGGATCGCTTCCGGCACTTCCTTAGCCTTACCGAGGCCCACGCCAACGTGGCCTGCTTCATCCCCAACCACCACGAGAGCCGCGAAGCTGAAGCGCCTTCCGCCTTTGACCACCTTGGCCACGCGGTTGATGTGTATGACGCGCTCTTTCAGGCGGTCTTCGTCAAAGGTTTCAAAAGCCATCTGTCAAGTTCTCCAAGTCCTCTTCCGCACTCTTGCGTACTCTTCCGCATTCAGAAGTTCAGGCCTGCTTCGCGAGCAGCATCGGCAAGGGCCTTCACTCGGCCGTGATAAAGATATCCATTACGGTCAAACACGACCTTATCGATTTTGCGCTCGATGCAAATCTTGGCAATCAGAGCTCCCACCTTTTTGGCCGCATCCGTCTTGTTGTCGCTCTTGACCGCGCTCAAAAGATCCGGCGAAAGCGTCGACGCCGTCGCGAGCGTCTGCCCAAGCGCGTCGTCGATCACCTGAGCATAAATATGGCCTGCGCTCCGAAATACCGTGAGCCGCGGGCGCACCTCCGTGCCCGAAATCTTGTTTCGGATGCGGAATTTCCTGCGTTGTCGAGCTGAAAGTTCAGTTCCCATGACGTGACCTAAATCCTACCGTTGCGCTCACTTACGAGCCTTACCGGCCTTGCCCGCCTTGCGACGGATCTGTTCATCTCGGTAGCGAATGCCCTTGCCACCATAAGGTTCTGGCGGGCGAAGCCTGCGCAAATCCGCAGCAACCTGACCGATTAGGCATTTATCGGCGCCATTGAGCACGATCTGTGTGCCCTTCGAATCAGGCGGCACCACAGCGCTGATTCCGGAGGGCAACTCCACGACACGAGGCCGGGCAAATCCGAGCTGAAGCGTGATTGTGTTGCCTTTTACCTCTGCGCGATAACCGGTTCCCACCAACTCCATGATGCGCTCGAAGCCAACCGCAGCACCGCGAACCATATTCGCCACCAACGCACGGCCGAGCCCTTGAAGCCGTGCCGCATCGCGAGCACCAGCATCCGAGGTGATCGTCAGAGTTTCGCCGTCTTTTTTGACTTCGATGTTCTGAGGGAGCGCCATCGAGAGCTTGCCCTTCGGGCCCTGAGCATCGACGCGCTGTCCACTGATGCTGATGGTAACCCCCTTCGGGATCGGGATCGGGCGTTTGCCCACCCGAGATGTCCGCACTGCTTGCTGAACTGGTTGCTCAACTTGGGCCATCACCACACCTCACACAGCAATTCCCCGCCAACTCGTTTCTCACGAGCCAAGCGGTCTGTCATCACACCTTGCGAGGTACTGAGAATGGAGACGCCAAGGCCGCTCACTACCTGCGGAATCGACTGATGATTCACGTAGACACGACGACCGGGCTTGCTCACGCGGCGGATGCCTTTGAACGCGCAGTCGAAACCGTTGCCGTACTTGAGGGTGACGAAGATAGTGCGCTTCTTTTGAGGGCCCCATTCTTCCTCACGGACGTCCGCGATGTAACCTTCAGCCTTCAGAAGCTCCAAAATGGCCTTCTTAATGCTGCTTGCAGGCATCCGGGTGGATTCGTGGCGAGCTAACGCTGCGTTTCGTACGCGCGTCAGCATGTCTGAGATTGGATCGGTCAACATCGCTTCACCAACTCGCCTTCGTGATACCCGGAAGCTCGCCCTTGAGTGCTAGCGTGCGCAAACAAATGCGGCAGAGCTTGTACTCCCGGTACACCGCGTGAGAGCGCCCACAAATATTGCAGCGACTCACATCTCGCGTTGAGAATTTTGCCGGGCGATTCAATTTCGCCCACTGACATGCACGTGCCATCTGGTTAGCTCCTGAACGGCATGCCAAGTTGCTTCAACAGCTCCCTGGCCTCTTCGTTGGTGTTGGCGGTAGTCACGAAAGTGATATTCATGCCCCGCGGTTTGTCGACCTTGTCGAACTCGATTTCAGGGAAAACGGTCTGCTCTTTTAGACCGAGCGTGTAATTGCCCGCGCCATCGAATGCGCGAATGCTGGTGCCGCGGAAGTCGCGCACACGCGGCAGCGCGAGGGTGACGAGGCGGTCGAAGAACTCCCACATCCGCTCCCGGCGCAGCGTGCACTTGACGCCAATCGGCATATCCTCACGCAGCTTGAAGTTTGCAATCGACTTCTTGGCCCGTGTCACGATCGGCTTCTGGCCTGTGATCGCCGTGATCTGCGCAGCAGCCAGATCCACCACTTTCGAATTGGCCACCGCTTCTCCGAGGCCAACGTTGATCACGATCTTCTGCAAGCGAGGAACCTGCATCGGATTTTTGTAGCCGAACTTCTCCATTAATTTCGGCGTGACATCACTCTTGTAGCGCGTCCGGAGACGCGGCTCGACTTCGGCAGCCATCGCTTAACCTTGCTCCTGGTGCACAATCACAGCACCGCTCTTGGCTACCCGTTGCTTCTTGCCTTCGGTAACCTTGTATTTGACGCGCGTGGCCTTGCCAGTGCCTGGATCAACCGGCATCACTTTGCTGATGTTGATCGGCGCTTCCACTTCAAGAATCCCGCCTGGGCGCTGGGGCGTTGCCTTCAGATGACGCTTCACCATGTTCAACCCGCCAACCACGACAGCGGCGCGCTCCACGAGCACCTTCGTTATCCGACCGCGACGGCCTTTATCGTCGCCACTGATCACAATCACTTCATCACCTGTTCGAAGGCGTTGCATCACAGCACCTCCGGGGCAAGCGAAACAATCTTCATGAAGCGTTTGCTGCGCAGCTCACGAGCTACGGGCCCAAAGATGCGGGTTCCCACAGGCTCAGAGGACTGCGGATTGATGAGCACTGCGCTGTTATCGTCGAACTTGATGTAGCTGCCGTCCACTCGACGGTGCTCACGCTTGGTTCGAACGACAACCGCTCTCGCGATCTCACCCTTTTTGACTTTGCTGTTCGGGATCGCGTCCGCGATGCTCACGACAATCACGTCACCCACGCTGGCATAACGCCTACGCGAACCGCCCAACACCTTCAGACACACCACAAGGCGTGCGCCTGAATTATCAGCTACATTGAGAATGGACTCCGTCTGGATCATCGCGAAATCACTCCTGCACGGTGCGGCGGATGAGACGCGTGGTGTTAAAACGCTTCTCTTTGGAATAAGGGCTGTGTTCGATCATCTCGATGCGATCGCCGACCCGATAGGTGTTGGCTTCGTCGTGGGCTTTGTAGCGCTTTCGCACGCGCACATATTTCTTATAAAGCGGGTGCATTTTGTAGCGCACCACTTCGACCACCACGGTCTTGTTCATCTTGTCACTCACCACGCGGCCAATAATTCGGCGACGAGTATTGACGGCTGATGCTTCCGATGCTTCGGGCTGAATTTCGGCCTGTGCGTTCACGCTTCACCTCCGCTGGCCTTAACGGCCCGTTCGCGCAAGATCATTTCGATGCGCGCGACATCCTTGCGGGCTTTCCGCAGCAAACTGGTGTCGCTGAGCTGACCCGTTACGTTTTTCATCCGAAAAGAAAAGAGATCCTTTTTCACATCCAGAAGGAGCTGAGCGAGATCCGCCGTGGCGCGATCAGCCAAGTCTTTCGCTTTCATCACAGCTCTCCTCGCGTCAGAAACCGCGTGTTCAAGGGAAGCTTCGTGGCAGCCAGACGAAAGGCCTCACGCGCCTTGTCTTCGGGAATGCCTTCGATCTCGAACAGCACGCGACCTGGCTTCACAACTGCAACCCACTCTTCCACGCTGCCTTTACCGCTACCCATTCGAACTTCGAGTGGCTTTTTGGTAAGAGGCTTATCCGGGAAGATCCGGATCCAAAGCTTGCCTTGGCGTTTCGTTGCACGCTGAATGGCCATACGGCTTGCCTCAAGCTGCCTCGCCGTTACGAACGAGCAGTCGGTTGCTTGAAGGCCGAATTCACCGAAGGATACGTCGCTGCCACGGTAGGCCATGCCACGCATCTTTCCTTTTTGCTGTTTTCGCCACTTAACCCGCTTAGGACTTAGCATCTTCTGACTCCATTACTCGGGGATGCGGCGAGCCTTGCGTTGCAAGACCTCACCCTTGAAGATCCAAACCTTGACGCCAATGATGCCGTACGTTGTCCGAGCCTCGGCCGTTCCGTAGTCGACATCAGCGCGCAACGTATGCAACGGCACACGGCCTTCACGGTACGTTTCGACGCGTGCAATTTCCGCTCCGCCCAATCGCCCGGCACACCGGACACGAATGCCCTTGGCGCCAAACTTGATGGCCGTGCCCATCGCCTTTTTCATGGCGCGGCGGAAAGCAATGCGCCTTTCCAACTGCGTTGCGATGTTCTCGGCCACCAGCTGAGCATTCGTCTCAGCCTTACGCACCTCTTGCACATCGATGAAGACTTCGTTCTTGGTGAACGCCTGAACGCCTGGGAACTTGGCTTCGCCCTTGATGGCGGAATCCAGATTGCCGCTCTTCAGGGTCTCGATCCCCTTGCCACCCTTGCCGATAACCATGCCAGGGCGGGCGGTGTAGACGATGACCTTCGCTTTGTTGGCGGCGCGCTCGATTTCGACGCTCGCAACACTCGAATTGTACAAATACTGCTTTACGGCGCGTTTGATCCGCAGATCCTCGTGCAGCCACTGACAGTAGTTTTTGTCCTCGTACCACTTGCTCGTCCACGTCTTAATGACGCCAAGACGAAAGCCATACGGATGAGTTTTCTGTCCCATACTTTATGTCTCAACCTTTAACGTTGATCCAATTCGATCGCGATGTGGCTCACGCCTTTGACAATTTGTGTGGCACGCCCCATGGCCCGAGGCCGCCAGCGGCGCATGTGAGAATTCGGTCCTTTATCAACCGTAGCGCGGCTGATGAAAAGATTCTCCACGTCGACGTCCGGGCGCTTCTGGCGTGCGTTAGCGATGGCACTCGCAATCAGCTTCTTCACGATCGGCGACGCCGCCTTGGGGGTAAAATCAAGAAGCTGCAGAGCCTCAGCCGCATCTCGGCCCCGGATCAAATTAATGATCATCCGAGCTTTTCGCGGAGCTATCCTTTGGAATTGTGCTTTTGCTGTAGCTATCATCGACAGTTTCCTTTCAGACCCGCCGACCCTAGATGGTGGAAGAACCATCTCGCCCAACCCCTGGCTGCTTAGAACGACGAAGTTCCGTGTGCTGGCGGTTGGGAGTCAGGGCTGAAACAACCGAGCTGGCTGCTGGCCCCGATTAGGGAGGCGCGGTTCGTAGCAGAGGGGCCCAGGCGTTGCAAGCCTTCCGCGAAGTTATTTGGAGCGAGTTTTATCCTGAACGGATGACCAACCCTACTAGCGCTTGCTAGCGTTTGGCTGGGCCTGCTGCAGGGGCGGCGGAGGGCTTCCCCTTCACAGCCTTCCGATCACCGGAGTGACCCGAGAAGGTACGGGTGGGGGCGAACTCTCCGAATTTGTGACCGACCATGTTTTCGGAAACGAATACCGGCACGAACTTGCGACCATTGTGGACCGCGAACGTGAGGCCAATGGCCTCAGGCAAAATCGTGGAGCGCCGTGACCAAGTCTTGATCACCTTCTTGGAGCTGTCACTTTGGGCAGCTTCGATTTTCGTCATCAGATGCCCGTCGATGAACGGGCCCTTCTTGATACTTCGCGGCATCGTTACTTCCTATCCCTGCGCTTCACGATCATGTTGTCTGTGCGCTTGTTATTGCGAGTCTTCAGGCCCTTGGAGAGCTGCCCCCAAGGGGAGCACGGATGACGACCACCACTGGTGCGCCCTTCACCACCACCCATCGGGTGATCAACGGGGTTCATCGTGACGCCTCGATTGTGGGGGCGGAGGCCGAGCCAACGAGCTCGTCCGGCTTTACCCAGACTGACGTTCTGATGGTCAGGGTTTGAGACCTGTCCAACCGTGGCGCGACACTCGACGTGGATCTTGCGAACTTCACCACTCGGGAGCTTCACCTGAGCGTAGTCTCCATCTTTGCCCATCAGCTGAGCCACCACGCCAGCTGAGCGCACCAGTTGAGCGCCTTTGCCTTTGCGCATCTCGATGTTGTGAATCGAGGTGCCCGTGGGGATCACACCTATCGGCAGACAATTGCCGGGCTGAATGTCTGCGTTACGGCTCGAGAGCACCGTATCGCCCATTTTAAGGCCGTCGGGCGCTAGAATGTAACGCTTCTCGCCGTCCGCGTAGTGCAGGAGTGCGATACGCGCCGTGCGATTCGGATCGTATTCGATGGATGCCACGCGAGCAGGCACGCCGATCTTGTTGCGCTTGAAGTCGATCACTCGATAGCGCTGCTTGTGGCCACCCCCGCGAAAGCGGCTGGTGATGCGACCGTAACAGTTGCGGCCGCCCGTGCTCGATTGAGACTCGGTGAGGCGCTTCTCGGGTACGGAAGTGGTGATCTCAGCAAAATCGGGAGCGGTGTACGCGCGCCGACCGGGGGATGTGGGTTTGAAAAGACGAATAGCCATGAACTTATTCCTCCGACTCGTCGAAGAACTGAATATCGTCACCCTGGCGAAGGGTCACGATAGCTTTCTTCCAATTGGGCCGCTTGGCGCTGGCTCGACCCATGCGCTTGGTCTTGCCGCGCTGCACCAGCGTGTTCACATCAGTGACCTTGACGCCGAACATCGCTTCGACGGCCTGCCTGATCTGAATCTTGTTAGCGGTGAGCGCGACTTCGAACACAACCTGGTTGTGCAATTTTAGGCTCGCCGCTTTCTCGGTGAGCGCTATCGGGCGCTTGATGATCGTGTCGAGATTCATGACTTCACCTCAAGGAGACGAGCTTCCAGAGCCTTCGCTGCTTGCCTCGAAACCACCAGGTGCTGGTGGCACAGAAGGTCATAAACGTTGACGCCTTCGGGCGGCAAGAACTGATTATCTTCCATGTTGCGAATTGAGAGCCGGAGATTGGCGTTGTCTTTGCCATCGACCACCAAGGTCTTGCCATTGGCATTGAGCACCGAAAGCACACCCGCTAGGCGCTTCGTCTTGATCTCGCCGAGGTCCATGTTCTCCACGACGGTGATACGGCCTTCTTTGAAGAGATAGCTGAGCGCGCTGCGCATCGCCCCTAGACGAACCTTGCGCGGCGGGCGGTAGCTAAAATCTTGGGGCTTGGGAGGATGAGCACGCCCACCACCCACGAACGTGGGCGCGGAGACGGCCCCGTGACGGGCCTGACCCGTACCCTTTTGCTTGTAGATCTTCTTCTTAGAAGCCGACACAGCAGCGCGTTCCTTGCCCGCCTTAGTGCCAGCTCGCCGTGAAGCAAGCTGCGCCTGAACCACCTCGTGCAGAAGGTACTCCTTCACTTCTGTCGAGAACACCTCGTCGGCGAGCTCCAGCTCACCGACCTTCTCACGCTTCAAATTGTAAACATCGAGCTTTGCCATAACTGTGCTTCCCTCCTCAGCTCTTGATCTCGACGTCTACACCTGCGCTCAGATCGAGCTTCATGAGAGCGTCAAGGGTTTGAGGCGTGGGTTCGAGAATATCGATGAGGCGCTTGTGCGTGCGCACCTCAAATTGCTCTCGGCTTTTCTTGTCTACGTGGGGACCACGCAAGACAGTGTAGCGACGCAGCCCCGTGGGGAGCGGGATCGGACCAGCAACCCGAGCACCGGTGCGGCGAGCGGTTTCCACGATGTCCGTGGTGGACTTATCAAGCAGCTGATGATCGAAGGCTTTTAGCCGAATTCTGATCTTGGTGACGTCGGGCATATGGCAAGTGGCCTTGTGTTATGAGGGATATTTCTAGAATCTGAGGGAGCGGCGTGGCCTACTCAAGGATCTTGGTAACAACGCCGGCGCCGACAGTTCGGCCGCCTTCGCGAAT
>CAZSUA010000052.1:0-22926 GCA_964609655.1 uncultured Polyangiaceae bacterium
GCGGGAGCGCTAGCTGAGCGGTCCTTTTCGTTCGTTGGAAGATAGTAAGCATGCTTACTACCTCGTGTTCGACTTTGAGATGGGTGTCACGGCCAAAATTTGGGGGGCACTTGGCGATGCTCAACCTCTGCGCGGGCGCGGCGCCGAATCTTCCACGACTGCTCACCCCAAAAAGACATTCAAGATCTATGCTGGATCGGAGCCCGAAAGTGGCGCGAACGCTACTTCAGAAAAGAAGGGCCAACGTCGGCAAGCTTCAAGGGGCGGTGGGTGACTGCAGTCGCGCCAGATTGATCGGCGCCAACATCTTTTCCTGCTGCCGGCCGCGGCTGCCCCTGAATATCAAGCAAGATCGAAGGATCGTCGTCGAGGTTTGCAATATCCAGAATTGCAGGGAATCCACCGAGAGCCGCGCCGATCGCAGGACTCCCCTGCGTGAGCCCAGAGTATCCGTCGGCATTCAGCGCCAACAGCGGATCCATGTTCTTCAGGCCTGCGGAAGCAGCGACCCCGAGGCTGCCGCTATAGATATTGCCAATCCAGGTTTCTGTTCCGGTTGGTGAAACGAAGATATTCCCCGCAGCTTTAGTGAAAATATTGTTCGCGAACGTCACGTTGGTGGGGCCGACTCCGCCTAAGTTGATGGCGCCTGGATTCACGAAGGTGTTGTGGACAATATTGATGTTCGTGAGCGGGTTGGCGGGGTCATATTGGAGAGTGATCGCTTCGGAATCGCCAGTGTCGAAGTAATTGTTGTAAATCGAGTGGCCACCTCCTTCTTTCGCCCGAATACCGCCGCCGTTCAGAAAGAAGTTCCCATAGGCGACGCTGTTATGGGTGTGCCGAAAAACGAGGCCACCCCAGATTGGCCTCTGAGCCGCGTCCAAGCCGTGATTGTTGGTGAAGGTGTTGTTCCGGATCAGGTTCTCATCGGACTTCACCGAGACGATTTCTGAGTCGGCGCGGTAAACATTGTCGAAGAGATTGTGCTCCACAGTGGTCCTCGAAACGTTGCCGAACTCAACGCTCAGCCCAATGCGGATAGGCTCATTGCCGTAGTCCTGGCCGAGGCCGGGCATGTTCTGAAATGAGCAGTACCGAATCGTGTGATAGCCGGGAACGGTGGCTGAGGTGGTGATCTGAATGATCGCGCCGATCTCGGCCAATTCCGGCTTGTTTTCAAGGTTGGTGTACGAGAGCTCATTGTATTGGCCCAAGTTAAAGTGAAGGTATTTTTGCGCAAAATAGCCGCTAAAATTGAGCTGCGTCAGGAGGTTGTGGCTGCCTGCGACCTCCACCAGTATCCCCGCGCCGACATTGCCATCTTTAAATTGGAATCCGCTGAACACGACGTTGCTGCCACTGATGGATACCTTATATTTCGCGCCATTACTCGTGCCAGACAAGACGACGCCGCCCGGGGTTTCAGCTCTTACCGTGATACCGCTGGTGGGGATCGTTAGGCTTGAATCAGGGTAGGTGCCGTTGCAAAGGACCAGCGTGTCTCCCGCTTGAGCTTGGTTGATAGCAGTCTGGAACTCAGCGATCGTGCACACGGTTGTGGTTGGGCCCATCACGACAGGTGCGCCGCCCGTGTTGAGTGCGCCGCCCGTGTTGGGTGCGCCGCCCGTGTTGGGTGCGCCGCCCGTGTTGGGTGCGCCGCCCGTGCTGGTCTGCGCGCCGCCCGAGCTGTTGATGAGCCCACCAGCGGAATTGTAAGCGCCACCTGAGTTCGCGCGAACACCCCCGCTCCCTAGCTGAGAAGTGCTTCCGCTACCGCCACTCGCGATTGCTTGAGGCTCTTTCGAAGCGGTACCGCAGGCCAGAACCAGCGAACCCAATGAAAAATAGGCGAGAGTACGTCGCATCAGTGAGCAAGTCCTTCAGGTGGGTCTCTGAAGGCTGAACTTAACAGAGAGTCCTATCCAGGGCGGAGGCAAATTCGCGGTAGTTCAGCTAAATTCCGGATAGCGTTGTCAGCCGCATCTAGCCTTGCTTCAAGATTCCACCGATTCCTCGTTTTCCGTTCTGTGTAGCTGATTACCGCTGATGACCTGCGTTTGCAGACAAAAGACGAGGCACTGGGGCTTGGGCCCAGGCTTAGAGGGATCACGACAAAGTTGCCGCCAACGGGACCCGACCTGGCACACTTGGCACACCAACAAACTCTAGAAAGCACTAGAAATCTGCGAATATCCGGGCTGCAGCCATCCGCCTAGGGTTGGCCCTAATCTTGCTGCTGTTCTGACCTAGACGGGCCACGACCACCCCACCAGCGCGGCCAGGAGAAGCATCCATGAAGAACTTCCGAGCCATTCACACTCCACACATCCTGGTAGCCGCCAGCGTCATACTCTTCTCCTTTCAGGCGCACGCCCAGTCTCAATCCTCGTGCGCCACGAGCGCCGATTGCGGGAGGGGCTTCAGCTGCGAAGTCATCGGAGGCACGGCATGTGCGGGCGTTGCCTGCCCAGACGGGCAGCCTTGTCCCGCGCCGCCACCGTGCGAGCCGCAAACCATCCTTGGCTGCGTTCCGAGCACCTCGTGCACCGCGGATGCAGATTGCGCGCAAGGTATGGTCTGCCATCCGGAGATGACCAGCGTTTGCACGGGAGCAGCTATTGCGTGCGCACCGGGCCAGAATTGCATCCTGCCTGCCCCGAGCTGTACCGACATTGTCGTTAATAGGTGCACGCCCAAATATGCGTTGGGCTGTCAAGTTGCGGCCGATTGCGGTGCGGGATTTGATTGTGTGCCAGAACAGATGTGTACTTGTAGTGGTAGTTCGGGCACCGTGCCTCCAGCGAGCACCACGCCTCCACCCGGCGCCGATGGATCAGCAAATTCCGGTGCCACCCCGCCGCCTTCGGGTGCGGATGCGGCCCCTGCGCCTCCCGTGGGAACCAGCACGGGCACCGCTGTTCCGCCGACCGGTGCGAGTCTGCCCACGGATCCAGGCTGCACCTGCACCGCAGGCCCAACTTCCGTTTGCCAGCCGAAAGATCTGCTCTGCGCCACCAGCGCCAATTGCCCTTCCACGTGGAGCTGCACGCTAGTTGGCGGCTACAGCACCTGCGACACGAGCCCGGCGCCCGAGCCTGGCACACCATTTCCGTTCGCACCCTCGACGTGCACCACCGTTCCTGGTGAGCTCAAGTGCGTCCCACCCTACTATGAAACCTACGGTGGCTCGATCACGACTGCTTCGTCACTCGGTCCCGTAGCCCCGCAACGCGGAGGCACCAAGGAGAGCGATCCTGCTGCGACACCCGCGCCAGGCATGCCAACCGGCGGCAATACGGCTTCACCTGGCACGAGTCCACAACCTTCCAATGCTCCCACTGGAATGCCGGTAGATGCACAAGGCATAGCCCAAAGTGCCGACGGCGAAAACGTCAGTGGTTGCAGCCTGGGTTCGAGTTCAGCCCCCACGAGCGGAACAATGTTTGCGGGCGTGCTGGCGGTCGTTGGCTTGTTGGTCGGTCGTCGTCGCCGTCAGAATTGAGCCGTACCGGCGAAAGCAGGCGCGCTCAGCCAGAACTCTCGGGCACAGCCCAAAAGGCTCCCTGCGGCCGCATCGATTGCCTCCTACACGCCCAGCGTGGCACTTCCCAAGCTGTGATTTCTGAAGCTCCCGGTACGCGCACGACCTCGGCAAACCAGCATTCACTCCTCGTGGGGATCTTTGTGGGGGGTCGGGGCTCGCGCATGGGTGGCAGGAAGAAGGGCCTGCTCCCAACACAGGCTCCGGGTTCACCGCCGATCCTGGCTCGCTTACTCCACACGATCCAACAAGCTTTGGGCCCCGTTCCTGTTGTCTTGGTGGGGAATAGTGACGGCTACGCTGAGTTTGCTCTCCCTACTGTGCAGGACGCTCCCAACCAAGTGGGGCCGCTCGGAGGGTTGAACGGGTTACTTCTCCACGCCCACACCGTTGGGGCTTCTCAGATTATCGCCTTAGCTTGCGATCTTCCCTATCTCACGGCTGAAGTACTGTTGGGGTTAGCTCGTTACGACACCACAGCAGCGGCGGTGGCACCGCTCGCTGGCTCCTGCCTTTTCGAGCCATTGATCGCGCGTTATAGCGTCGATTCCGCGCTCGCAGCCTCGGCGGAGGCTCTTGCGAACGATCGCCACTCCCTGCAAGCTGTGCTCAGCGCACTAAACTGCCAGCCACTCGCGTTGACAGCCGCAGCTCGACATTCACTGCGAGATTGGGATCGACCTGAAGATATGCAGCCAACAGAATCAGCGTACGAAAGTAGAATGTCCGCGCTCGGTGCCCGTATCCAAGCGCTCAAAAGCTATCGGCAGACTTGCAACTGGAGCTGGCAGAAAGATTCCGGCGAATTCGAACGGATCACGCTGCCCGCGAGCTGGGATGGCACCGGCACGACCGTCTGTTTCAGAACTAGCTTTGACGTGCCGACGAGCCTTCACGGTATCCCGGTAGCGGGCGCCTCGGTGAAGCTTTACAGCCACTTCACGACCGTCACCACGAGTATCCGCATCGATGGAGAATTGCGCTTTCGCGAGCAATATTGGACCGATTTTCGGTTGCCGGAAGTGATCGTCACGAGCGCCGCGCTGCCTGGCCAGACGCACGCGATCGAGCTCGAGTGTGAGCCCTTTGCGGGCAGTGCCGGCATGGTGCCCCTGGATTTCATGATTTCGAGCGTCGAGAGTGCGCTACGGGGCCTAGAGACAGTCGTTGAAGCGATCGCGATCGTGCACGGCCTCGATCCGGAAGTCGCTGAGCGCGCGCTCACCGAGTTAGAAACCTGCGACTGGAATTGGCCCAATCTTGAACAAGCACAAGATCGCGCACGAGCGATCTTACTGCCACTTAGCCCAATCCTGAAGCAACGCCGCGTCTTCGCACTCGGGCAATGCCACATTGATCTCAATTTTTTGTGGCCGATGGCAGACACCGTGCGCACCGTCGTCTCCAGCTACACAGCTATCTGCGACATGCTCGATGAATTTCCCGAGCTTTGTTTCACGCACACGCAAGCCGCAACCTACGAGATCTTGGAGCAGCACGACCCGACTCTCCTCGGACGGATTGAAGCGCACGCCAAGGCTGGACGCTGGGAAGTTCTGGCTGCAACGTGGACTGAGAGCGACACGAATTTGCCCAATGGCGAAGCGCTGATCCGTCAGTTTGTCGTGGGGCAAAGCTACTGTGAGCGACGTTTTGGCAGCCAGGCGAACGTGGCGTGGTATCCCGATGCCTTCGGGCATTCGTACAATTTGCCACAAATCCTGCGGGGTGCGGGCATCGAGCATTACTTCTTCTGGCGCTGCGGCGATCAATCGCAACCGCTCTTTCGTTGGCGCGGGATCGACGGCAGCGAGGTCACCGCCTTCAACAGCGACTACTACCTGCGGCAAGTTAGCGCACCACGGGTTGGAAAATTCTCACGTTTGCTCGCTGAGCGTTGTTCAATTCCAGAAAGCCCGTACGTGTTTGGCGTCGGCAATCACGGTGGCGGCCCTTCGAGGGAGGACATCCAAGAGCTTCAAAAGCTGAATGCGGATCCGTTGATGCCCACGATCAAATTTGCTACAGCCTCAAGCTACTTCGCTCACGCCGCGACGCACCAAGCTAACCTCCCAGTGATTGAGCGAGAGCTCAACTTCGTGTTCGATGCGGCCTATTCGAGTCACGCCGACATGAAGTGGCACACGCGCACTTGTGAAAGCCTCTTGTACAGCTGTGAAGCGCTCGGAGCGCTCTTTGCCCCCGCCATTCCCTACCCGCGCGCCGAGTTGGATCGCGCCTGGAAACACAAGCTTTTCAACGATTTCCATGACTTTATCGGGGGCACTTCGATCCGAGAAGCCTACGATTACGGGCTGGCCCGCGCCGTCGAAGTCGAAGACTTTGCCGAGAACGCCATCCAAGCGCGGTTGCGTGAAGTCGCTGCTCTGCCCGCGACAGAAGGAGCAGCAGGTTGTGTCGCCGTGTTCAATTCCTTGCCGTGGTCGCGAACAGCTGTCGTTGAGGTGAGTGATTGCCCCAAAGGGATCGTTGCCGCGCGCAGTGAATCGGGTCAAGCGCTACCAGTGCAGTACCTCAATGATTCAACGCTGATGTTTGTGGCGCCAGAGCTGGCTCCCACTGGCGTCAGCCGGTTCCAGCTTGAAACTCAAAGCAGCTCCTCATCCGAACTACAGCTGAGCCTTCAACCCACTCTGAACACCGAAACTAGAACTCTCGAAAATGAGTTCTTACGGCTCACACTCTTGCCCGATGGCAGCATCAAAACCCTGCTCGACAAACGCACTGGGCAACCCATCTTGCACACGCAGGATTCACTCGACATCCCGGTATGCTTTGCTGACTACGCCGAGGTCACACGCCCGTACGCGAACAACGCGCTCGTCGTGCAGCATGAGCTACCGGTTGATGGATCGGCCTGGTTTTTAGGGCGATCTCGGGGACAAACCCAGCTTTATTCACCCACGGAGCTCAGCTTTCAGGCGGGCCCTGTGATGGTGTCGGCGGTGGTCTCCTACCGTTACAAGGAGTCCGTTTTGCGCCAGGAGTTGCGCCTGTACGCGGGGATCCCCTGGGTGGACGTGCGGCATGAGATCGACTGGCGCGAGCAAGGCAATCGGGATACTGGCACCGACATCTTGCGTGTCGCGTTTTCTCCATTGGTTAAGAAGGGACGCGCCCATTTCGAAATTCCCTGTGGCTCGCTCGAACGAGAAACCACCGGACGCGAGGTGCCCACGCAACGTTGGTTGGATCTTTCTAACGACTACGGCGGCTTCGCGCTCTTGAACAACGCCAAGTACGGTTGCAGCGCCGAGGGGCGGACGCTCCGTCTAACCTTGATTCGAAGCGCGTATTGGCCAGACGCCACATCGGATGTCGGCACACACACGTTCGCGTATGGCCTCTACCCGCACTCGGGTAACTTCGCGGGCTCGGACGTGGTGCGGCGGGGCATGGAGTTCAATCAGCCCGTGCACGCGGTACGGCTAGCGAACGCGGGGCATACGGTACGGCTAGCGAACGCGGGGCACACGGCGCCGGTGATCTCACCCGTCGACCTGCCACAGATCGCTATTTCGCCGCAGAATATCGTCGTGAGTTGCCTCAAGCTGGCAGAAGCTTCGGACGCTTTGGTGCTTCGTATTTACGAAGCGCACGGTCTGCCCACAAAGGGCACGTTGCGCATCACGCCGGCGCCCCGCCGCGTGGAGGTCGTGAACTTGCTAGAAAAGAGCGCTCCTGCTGACGCTACGGCCGTCACCCTCAGCGGGGAAACGCTGACTTTTTCGCTTCGATCCTACGAAATCCTCACACTCAAATGGGAGATAACCTGATGAAGACCATGATCATTACGGGAGCTACGAGTGGAGTCGGCGCAGCCCTTGCGCTCCACTTCGCCGCGCAAGGCAACACCGTATTCGCACTCGCCCGAAACCCTGAAAAGCTTGCCGCGCTCGCAGCGAAATACCCGGAGCAAATCCAAGCCTGCCCGTGTGATATCCAGGATCGCGCCGCCGTCATCAAAATGGCCGATGACATTCTGAGCCGCGGCACCCAACTGGATGTGCTCATCAACAACGCCGCCGTCTTCGACATGCGGCCATTTGCCGAGCAATCTTGGGACGTCATCGATCAAATCGTCGACACCAATCTGAAGGGCACACTCTACGTAACCCGGGCTTTTGCACCGCATTTGATCAGCAGGAAACAAGGAACTATTCTCAATATCGCGTCGGTGGCCGGAACCCACGGCCTTGAGAATCAAGCCACTTATTGCGCTTCCAAGCATGCCATGGTGGGTTTCGCCGACGCGTTGGCGCAGGAGTTGCGACCGCACGGCGTGCTCGTGAGCACACTCTGCCCGGGTGGGATCGATACCGAGCTCTGGCGCGAGGGGGAGGTGCGCTACCCCGGCAATATCCGCGAGGCCATGACGACTCAGGACCTGGTGGAGTTGGTGAGCTTCATTCTGACTCAGCCGAAGAACATCCTCTTTAAGAAGGTGGTATTTTTTCCGACCAACGAATGGCACTGATCACCAGTCGGACGACTTTCGTGTGAGATCAAGACTCCGTGGAACACCTCGAGGAACGCGAGCCGATTCTCAGATCGAGGTGAGGAGGCTCAAACTGGGACGCGAATATTCTGTAGCTGCAAGGCCCCCACGGCCAATCGCTGGGTATTTGCTGGTGGGCGCACATGGCGAGCTTCTTGCTAAACCAGCCTTGAGCCATGATGAAACTTGAGCCACAAGCACGCTGGTCGCAGCCTTCAATCGTTGAGGCTGAAGCGTCATTCCGGGTAGTTGAACCAAGCCTACCACCCCCAAGCAGTATTCAGACTTGCCGGAAGGGGCCCTCGCCGTCTTGCGCCAGGCTGTTGCTGGTTGATGACGAGCCTTTGATCCTACGGACTCTTGTGCGCATGTTGAAGGTTCAGCGCCCGAACCTCGAAGTGGTGGCAGCACCCAACGCGCTGATCGCCCTGGAGAAGCTCAACGCCGAGCGCTTCGATGTCATGATTACGGATCTTCAGATGCCGCAGATGCGCGGGGAAGAACTGGTAGAGCGGGCTCTCAGTATCGATCCTCAGCTCACCTGCATCGTGCATTCCAATCAGGTGCTCTGTATGCCGGCGGAGCTCCGCAGCAAGCTTTGGGCAACCCTCACCAAACCCACACCGATGGCTGAGATCTGTTCCAAGCTCGACGATGCGCTCGTGCGCTCCCAACACCTTCTTCGCAATCTGCGCTGGCTCTGAGCGCTGAATCTTCTCTCAAGCGCCAGGTTCCACCGCTGCGCTGCGCAGTGAAACCGAGAATGTCGTGCCTATCTTCTCGGTGGATTCTACGGAAACTGTGCCCTTCATCGCTTCGGTCATGTGCTTCACGATGGCGAGACCCAAGCCAGTGCCGCCTAGTTCCCGCGAGCGGCCGGCATCCACGCGGTAAAAACGCTCAAACAGCCGCGGCAAGTGCTTGCTCGGAATTCCTGGTCCTGAGTCCTCAATCGAGAATCGGATGAAACCTGAGGATGCCTCCGCGAAGGTGCGGATCGTCCCGCCTTGACTGCTGTATTTTACCGCATTGTCGATCAGGTTGGTGAGAACATGCTCAAGCGCTCGCCTGTCCGCTATCACCCAGAAGCGCTCTGGCTCGACTTCTTGAAGGATCGTCAGACTCCGTTTGTCGGCGCGCTCCAAGAACAGCGCGACGGCGTGCTCCACGCCCACCGAGAGATCGATCTTTTCAAGATGGAGCTTCAATTCCCGGGACTCAATGCGCGAGATCTCGAGCAAATCTTCGACTAGCTGACCGAGACGTTGGGCATTGCGCGCGATGATGGGCAGAAAGCGCCGACGCGCTTGGTTATCTTGCTCGGACGCGGCTTCGATGGTTTCGGTGGCGGATAGAATCGCGGCAACCGGGGTGCGCAGCTCATGCGACACGTTGGCGACAAAATCACGCCGCAAGGATTCTAGTCGGCGCATTTCCGTCACGTCGACAAACACGGCGAAAACGCCATCCTCTTCGGTCCGAAGACGCGCCGCACGCACGAGAAGCACCCGCGGCTTCAAACCGACCACTTCGATCACCGCAGAAACCGCCTCCGGTGAAGTGACTGCTCTATCCAGCAGCTCCTTCAGCTCGGCGTGTCGAACCACCTCGAGCACAGTTCTTCCGATAGCCTCGTGCCCGAGCAACAGCATCTCACGGAGCGCCGGGTTGGTCAGCGTGACAGATCCATTCACATCAAGAACCAACACCCCTTCTTGCATCCCGCGCAGAATCGCACCAAGCCGGTCACGCTCTTCGCTTAATTCCCCGACGGTATTCGAAAGCCCTTGAGCCAATTGATCCAAGGCCAGGCTCAGCTGTGCGAATTCATCGGTGCCCGACATGCCGATGCGCACATTCAGATCTCCTCGCGCCATCCGCCCGGCCGCGTCCACCAGTGTTCGAATTCCGCGCGAGGCAAGCTGCGCTGCAAGCGACGAAAGCAATACCGCCATCACCAATGCCAGAAGGATCGCAACGCCGAGGGCTTGCCGCAGCTCCGTGAGGGAGGCCTCAATGTCGCTGAGCGGTGTGGCGAGCCTGACGACTCCGTCAAAGGTCCCAGGGTTCATGCTACTCTGAACGGGAGTCGCACCCACTGCACCGTTGCGCACTCGGATCGCCACATAGGCCATCGGCTCTCTCAGTGTGGCAGAACGACGCTCGGCGTGGCCCATTCCGTTCAACATGGCATCGCGGATTTCTGGACGCGAAGCGTGGTTTTCTAGGTTCCTCAGCGCCAGCCGTGAAACGTCGGAGTCCCCAACCACCACGCCATCCGTACGCACAAAGCTCACGCGCACGGACCCGATTCGACCCATCTCGTCGGCCAGCAAATCCCAAGCGTCGAAATCATCGGGCGAGGTCCGGAGCGAGCCCACCTGATTGGCCACCATCGCTGTGTGCGTCGCCAAGCCGCGCCGGACACGCTCCGAGACCCCGCGCTCCAGCTGGCTTCGCATCGCCCAATAGGCAATTCCAATGCAGGTTGCGATCAAACTGAGAAAAACTATGAAGAGCTTGCCACGAATTCCTAGCTTCAAGGCAAGGCCTCTTCAGGCGTCGCGACAAAGCGGTAGCCCACACCGCGCACCGTTTCAACGTACGCGCGCGCTGCCTCAAGCTTCTCCCGCAACCGCTTCACGTGCGTATCCACGGTGCGTGTGGTGATATCGGCTTGAATTCCCCAAACATCATCCAGCAGCGTCGTACGTGTCTGAACACGATTGCGACGATCAAACAGCGTGAGCAAGAGCTTAAATTCGAGAGCGGTGAGCTCGATTTCCAGAGCTTCCACCCAGACTCGGTGGGCCTCGCGATCGATCTTGAGGCAGCCGAAATTCACTTCATCATGGTTGCGCTCCGCTTGAGGCGCACTCGATCGGCGCAAGACGGCGCTGATCCGCAACAACAGCTCTCTGACACTAAAGGGTTTGACGACGTAATCATCTGCACCCAGCTCGAACCCCACCACCCGATCAATCTCCTCACCCCGAGCGGTGAGCATCATGATAGGAATGCCACGCGTGCGCGGGCTTTCCTTCAAGGTCTTGCACACCTCAGTACCCGAGATATCCGGCAACATGAGATCGAGGAGTACGAGGTTGGGTTCAGCCTTCTGGATCAGCTCGAGCGCTTCGGTCCCGGTGCTAGCCGTCCGTACCTCGTAGCCAGCCTGGCTAAGGTTGTATTCGAGGACCTCACGCAGGTCCTGCTCGTCTTCGACCACCAGGATGCTGACCATTTCGTTACCGGAGTAGCCTTAGCCGGTGACAGCAGCGTGACAACAGCCCTGCATGGAGCCGCTTTTTTCATGCCGCCGTTCTTTCGGGGATGCCGCGGGAGGGGCACGACCGGCATCGGGCTGCGGGGCCGCGCGGCGGGAAGGGATGCTCAACCGCTGCCCGGGCGTGGTGCCGAATCTCCAGACCGCCTTGACACGCCGCCGATTTCGTTCGCTTATTCCCGGCAAAGGATCTTGCCATCATGAAACGCCAATTTCTTTCAATTCTAGTCGCCCTTTGGGCACTCACCGGTTGTGGTTACTCCGAGGACGAATGGCAAGCACAGCTTGCTAAGTACGGCCAGCTCAGCGGCCAGTACCAATCGGAGCAAAAAGCGCACTCTGAAGCCCAGCAAAAGCTTGATGCCGAGAAGGCACGCGTGGCGCAGCTCCAGGGTGAGCTACAGAAAATGGGCGTCAATCTCGACACGCTGAATTCACAGCTCCAACAGGCCGGGAGCGAAAAGCAGGAACTCGCTTCGAGCCTCGATCAGCTGAAGCAGGCACTCGAAGAGTACAAGCGGCGTGCGGCGCAGCTGGAGCAGGTGAAGGCGCGCTTCGAGGCTCTGCGCAGCAAGCTCCAAAAGCTCGTGAATCTCGGTCTCAAAGTTGAGATTCGCAAGAATCGCATGGTGATTCGCCTCCCCGGTGACGTGCTCTTTGCCTCAGGCGAAGACAAGCTCAAGGACGAGGGCCTGAAGGTGCTGGATGCCGTGGCGGACGTAATCCGCAACGATCAGCAACTCACCAAGCGCTACTTTCAGGTGGCGGGACACACGGACAACAAAGCTCTGAAGGGTGGACGATTCAAAGATAATTGGGGGCTTTCCGTGATGCGCGCCCGAGAGGTGCTGGTGCACCTAGTAGGTTCGGTCGAGGAAAAAGGTGGCGGGCTGAGCTCTGAGCGGCTGCACGCAGCGGGCTTCGGAGAAACCGATCCCGTATCACCCAACACGACGGACGAAGGGCGCAAACAGAATCGCCGCGTGGAACTGGTGCTGATGCCCGACGTGGAAGAGATGTTGGATCTGAAGTCGCTCATCTAAGAGGCGACACCATCAGAGGCGAGGCGACACAACCCAGCGTGACGTGAGCCAGGCTCGCGTCACGGGTGGGCGCCCGCCGCACCCAACGTGGCGGAACTGGCGCTACCGTCATCACGCTTGCGTTCAGCGATTTTCCAGCCGGCGCCTTCCCGAACCACTTCCAAGAGTGACCGCGCAGGTTCCGCGCCGGTTACCAGCACGCGAACCAACGAGCGATCCGCCGAAATACCGAGCAGCTCTGCCGTGGTCACGACGTTGGCCTTCAGCGCTTTGGCTGCAGACTTACACTTTGCATCACAGGCTTTTTGATCGGCTTCGATCTGCGCGCGAGCCGTGCCGGTAGCGATCGCCAGCGCTCCCTCGAAATCCTTCGTGCTCCAACGCTGGACGGCCTCGATAGCTGCGTTCTTCGGGTCAGCCGTGAGCTCAGCCAGCGTGACGGCTCGAGCTCGGCGACTCTCATGGGGCGGGTGGAAGTTGCAAGCAGCCCGGGCCGCACCCCACATGATCACGGTCGCAACGCACACCACGCCAAGCATCCACAGCGTCTGTGGCTCCGGGCGATTCAGTTCAGCCTCAGTACGAGGCAGACCTGCGCGGCGCTTCTTACCCGGCACCGTTCGCTTCGCACCTGCCAGGGACGTGGGGGGCGTGAGGCCCGCAGGCTTCTTGGCCTCGCTCTTTACAGGCAGGCTACCTGGTGCGTCCGAGGCATGGGTGGTTGGGAGTTTGTCTTCAGGCTGGTCCGCCATGGGCGCCGCACAGTGCCAGAGCCGCAGGAGCTTTCAACCCCGGGCTCGATTTTCCTGAGAAGCGCCGAAGAAGAGCGGTTGGGGCCGCGTGGAACCTGAGGCTACACTCCCGCGCTGTGCCCGTGAACACCTACGAAGCGGCCTCGTCCTTCCAGCGTGCTCCCAAGCGAACACATCCAGGCACACTCTGGTTAACTACCAGGCGTCTTTATGCAGGGGCGCTTGGCCAAGTGTGGTGGGTCCGAATTGGCAAGTGGTGGACTTTTGGAATCGGTGTGACCGCCATCCTGGCACTGCTTTTGGTGCAGAGTGTGGAGCCTAAGCTCCAACGGGCGACGCTCGGCGAGGGCTTGCTCTGGCTCAGCTGGGCGCAGATCTTGACGGGCTTTGGTTGCGCTCTCGATCGCCAAACTCTCCGAGATCTCGCCGGGCTTGAAACGCTCGGGCGCCTCCGCGGGCTCCGTCAGGGAAGCGAAGCTCAAGCCTGGCTCGTTGGAGCCTTGCAAACACTGCTTTGGCCGGCCCTCCTTGCAGGCGGTGCGCTTGGCTTTGCCCACGCGGCGCTTTCCGAGACGCTCCGCGAGTTCTTCCTGCGATCGCTTCAGCTGGGGCTCATTCTGGTCTACTTTGCGAGCCTCAGCTTATTGCTGGCGCGCCTCAGCACCTGGTTAGGTGCACGTGCTGGGCGTCACGCTCGCTTGCTGTTCGCGGGCAGCATTTTTATCCCCCACCTTGCCACCTGGATCTGGCCGAGCTTTCCCAGTCTTCCCTCGGCATTCGGTTGGTTTTTGGAGCACGCAGTGCTCGGGGTAGGAGCTTAGCGGTGCACCAGCTGGAGCTCTCCAACGTCTGGTGCGCCCCACTCCAAGGAGTGAGCCTGCGCACGGGTAGTGGCTGCGTGGTGATTGTGTACGAGTCGGAGCCACCGGGAGCTACGCTCATTAATCTGCTCGCTGGGTTGACCCGACCCACGAGGGGCGCGATTCGCGTGGACGGTCAATCGCCACACCAGGCTCCCGCCCTCCGGGGTCATTTCGGCACGCTGTTAGCTAACGAGGAAACCTTGCCCGGAGGGCGACTGGATGAAGCGCTCGGGCGTGCACTCGCGCCGCAGCTTGCCACGGATGCAGCCATTTCAGCAATCTTGGCGGCCGCAGATCTTCAAGAAGAGCGTTCCAAGCACCCGACGCTCCTCAGCTATGAACAACGACGCAAGCTGGCTCTTTCCATCGCTCTCGCCACGCCCGCACCCAAACTTCTGGCATTGTTCGAGCCGCTGATGTTTTCGGAGCCTGCTTTTCGTGAGCGGGTAATGGCCTCGCTCGTTGAGCTCGCGGAGAGCACACCTATCGTATCCGTGACCGCGAGCGCGCGCGATGCGACGGCGCTCGGCGGAACCCTCTATTTCCTGAGCTCGTTGGGAATTCTCAGGGGTCCAGTGCCCGTGGATGAGGTGCGTGAGCCAGAGGCCAAGGCTGGATTCCTAGTCGAGTGCGACGATCCGGCACGCCTGGCCCAGGCGCTCTCAACGCAGCCCGGAGTGTCGGACGTTCGTTGGTTTGAAGAGCACACTTTGGGTCTCGTCGAGGCCCGTGGTCCTGACATTTTCTCGGTCTCGCAAGCCATCGCGAACGCTGTTCTCGATACCGGTTCGAACGTACGGGCGGTGCGCAGTGCCAGAAGACTGCGCGATGCCGAACACGCTGGAGGGCCTCGCCCTTGAACACCACGGCGCTAGGTGCTCGCTCGGCGGGGGAGCAACTCCGCTCCCGGCTGGTGGGGCTGGGTGCCGGCCTGATGCTGGTGTTGGTTGCGTGCATCGCACGCTTAGAGCGAAGCGAACTTGCTTCCGGCGCTCTCGATCGCTCATTGTTTGGCGTCGTCTTTGGCTGGGCATTACCGCTGACAGCTTTCCTCATCGTTTCAGACATCTGTTCCCAAAGGCGCCTCGCCTTCGGGTTCGATCGTCTGGCTCGCTTCGGGCATTCCCGACGCTGGCTTGTGGCAGGCTCCCTCGGGGTGGCGGGTGTTCTCACGGCCCTCCTTTCCGTGCTGTATGTCTGGGTGGCGCTCGGCTTTGCAGCGTCTTGGCAAAGCCCGCAGCTGCTCGGCGATGGCCTCACTTCCAGCTGGATAGCGGCACTCGGCGGAATTTCGTATGTGGCGTGGTTCGCGTTTTGGTCGAGCGTTGGTCGCAACGGCGGAGGGCGTTTTATCGGTCTAATCTTAGACTGGGGCGTTGGCCTGGGCAGCACTTTCGGCGCCAGCTTGGTGCCTCGTGGGCACCTCAGAAATCTCCTGGGGGGCCTACCGCCGATAGGCCTGGGACAGGGCAGCTCATCGCTTCTTCTCCTCGGGTTATCTGCCGTCTGCCTCGCCTTGGCACTCTGGCGTGTTGACCCATGAGTCTCTCGGCGCATGCTTGAGTTCTTGATGGTGGGTGGGGCTACCCCGCTGCTCATTCCCCTGCTCTGGCTGCTAAAGAGCGTCATTGGCTTCGATAGCGCGGAACTCGCCGTGGGCTTCTTGATGTTCCACGCGGCACACCTGATCAACGATCCCCATTTTTCAGCCACATACCTTTTGTTCTATCGAGATATTCGCGAGCGCGCGTTTGGCCAGACTCAAACATCTGCGCAGCGCGTCCGTTACTTGATTGCCGCTTTTCTTGTGCCGACGCTGCTTGCTGTCTGGGCAGCGGCTGCCCTCGTGGAGGGCTCATCGCGAGCGCTCGGCTGGATGCTCCAGCTGATGTTTTTCCTGGTGGGGTGGCACTACGTGAAGCAGGGCTTTGGAGTATTGAGCGTGCTCTCCGCGCGACGCGGGATCGCTTGGACAGCGCAGGAACGCCAAGCACTCCTGGCTCACTGTATCTTTGGCTGGCTGTATGCACGAGCTAGCCCGTCGGATCCCGGCATGGAATCCGAAGAAAAAGGCGTGATCTACACGTCATTCGGTCACCCACCCGGCCTCGAAGCACTCACCCTCGGCTTGTTTGCGTTGAGCACGGCACGGCTAGGCTACGTGTTGCTCGCGAAGTGGAGGAGAGAGCGGCGCTTGCCGATGGTGCCGCTTCTCGGCTTGCTCGTGAGCGTTTGGATTTGGGTGGTTTTTTCCGACATCGATCCGCTTTTGATCTACATGATCCCCGCGCTTCATTCGCTCCAATATCTGTATTTTGTGGGGCTTCTAACCTCCAATCAGGCTCGCGCGGAAGAACAACCACCGCTCTTCAAGCGGGCAGCTCGGACACGCTTGAGCGTCTTTGTGCTTGGCTCCCTGGCACTTGGCTGGGCACTCTTTCACGGCTTGCCGGACCTGCTGGATACAACGCTCGTCTCACGCCACACGGCACATTCCGCGCTCGGGCCAACACCCTATTTTGCCGCGCTGTTCACCTTCGTGAACATTCACCACTACTTCATGGACAGCGTGATCTGGCGTAGAGATAACCCGGAAACGCGATTCTTAGTCAATGCGGAAGCGCTCCGCCAAGATGCCCACTAGACCCGCACCGCCTGCCAATGCCCCCGACGAAAGACCCAGAACCCAAGCAGCGCGCTCAGCGTGTACGCCACAGAAACAGCCAGAAAAACCCCAAACGGGCCGAGCCCGAGCGGCACTGCCAAAGCATACGCGAGTGGCAGTTTAACCGCCCAAAAACACACGAGGTTGATGACCAAAGGAGTCTTGGTGTCCCCGGCGCCGTTGAAAGCCTGGAGCCAAACCATCCCCCAGGCAAACGCCACAAAGCCGACACTGACTGTCCGAAGACAGGTGACACCTAGGGTGAGGACGGGAGGCTCCTCCGTGAAGATTCCGATGATCGCCGGCGCGAAGAGCAGGAATACGAGCGCCGTCATCGAAAGGAACGCCATGTTGTACGAGCCTGCCAGGAGTACGGACTTTCGCGCGCGCTCAGGCTGATTGGCTCCCAGGTTTTGACCCACCAAGGTGGCTGCCGCATTGCTGAAACCCCAGGCTGGCATCAACGCAAAGATCACTATGCGAATGGCCACCGTGTAACCTGCGACCGCCGTGCTCCCGAAGAGCGCGACAATCCTCACCAACATCACCCAGCTCGATGTCTCGACTAGAAACTGAGCGATCGACCCAACGCTCAGCCTGCACAAATCCGCGAGCACACTTGGCACCACCCTCAGATCAACAAACTTGATGCGGAGCGGCCCTGCACCGCGCAGCAGCTGAAAGAGAAAGTATAGAACGCCCGCTGAGCGCCCAAGTGTGGTCGCCACCCCAGCCCCGAGCAGTCCAAGCTCAGGAAAAGGACCCAGCCCAAAAATCAGGCAAGGATCCAGGATGATGTTCAAGCCATTGGCCAACCAAAGCGCGCGCATGGCGTGGTTTGCTTCGCCGGCGCCTCGAAACACGGCTCCGAAAACCATGAGCAAGATCACGATCGGCGCCGAACCCAGCATCACCTGCGCATAGCTGGCACCCAGCTCAGTCACAGCACGATCACCGCCCATGAGTTCCAAAAGATCGCGGCTGTGGGTGACGCCGACCGCCCCAAACACGAGCCCAATCGTGAGCGCCAACACGAGCGCCTGCACTGCAGCCTGAGCCCCAAGGGCTCGTTTGCCTTCACCGATACGGCGCGCAACCATGGCAGTGGCCGGCATGCTCAGCCCAAGCGCGAAGGCGTAGAGCAGCATGAGCGCCCCTTCAGTGAGGCCAATGGCTGCTACGGCACGCGCGCCGAGCTTCGCCACAAAGAACACATCCACAACGGCAAATAAGGACTCCATCCCCATTTCGAGAACCATGGGAATCGCCAGGCGTGCCACTGCCGCCCGCAGACTGCCACTCGTGAAATCCTGCTCGCCGCCCGCGAGCGCACTCCGCAAAAGCGCTAATGCGTGTTTGACTCTGGAACGCTCCGCCATCGGCTCTTCCGCGCTGATCTATCTAGCGTCAACGGCTGATCGAGACTGCTAGCCGCGAAACGCATCGGCAGGCCGGAGCCTTGCCGCGTAAACGGCGGGCCACAACGTCGCCATGACGCACACCAGAATGGCGAATACGCTCACCATTGCGAAATCCCAGGGCTCGATTTGAACGGGCAGGCGCGAGATAAAATAGACCTTGGGATCGAGCGGGAAGCCATAAATCAAGAGCCCACGACACACGGCAAAGCCAGCTGTGATGCCGATGGCCGTTCCGATGACGCCGATGATGGCGCCCTGATACAGAAAGCCTCGTAGCAACATGCTGTTGGAGGCCCCCATCGCTTTCAGCACGGCGATCTCTTTCTTCTTGTCCAAAACCACCATGATCAGTGTCGCAATCACGGTGAAGGCGGCAACCACAATGATAAGGGCCAAAACTAGGCTCATCAAGATCTGCTGAATGCGGAGGGCCGTGAAGAGTCCGTGATTGAGCTCTTCCCAATCCATCGTGTGGTAAATGCCATTGGAGAGCTTGTCGTCGATCAGTTGCGCAACGTCCTTAGCTTTCTCGATGTCTTGCACTTTCATCTCGATGCCCGTGACACTGTCACCGGTGTCGGAAAATGCCTGAGCTTCGAACAGGTCCGTATAGACGAGCTTCGAATCATATTGGTCGAAGCCGGCATCAAAGACCGAAACTACCCGGAACTGTTTGGCCACGGGGGCACGCAACGCTCCGTGAGAATAGGTGAACCCGATGGTGGGCGAGGTGACTTGCACGCAGCCACCAATGTTCACACCCAGATTTCGGCGCAGCGCACTGCCAATCACGATCCCGGGCAGGCGCGCCACTTTGATCGGATCGGAACACGGATCGGTATCGAGCTCCTTCGGCAGCACGTCTTCATCCGGTAAAACGCTCTCATATCCGCCCGGAGGGACCGCGTTGCCGGCTGAAGCTTCCGGTGTTTCCTCAGCCTCAGCCTCCTCCTCAGCCTCCGCTGCCTTGTCGCTATCTTTGGCAGCAGGGCTTGCCGCCGTTTTCTTCGGGGCTCCCGAGGCCTCCCGTTCGGCTTCCTCGGCAATCACTTTCTTCACCTGATCGAGGAAAGGCTGCTTCGGCGCAACATCCAGTGATTCCTTGTCAGCGTTGTCTCGGGTTGCGCTCGCAGCTCTGACACGACGACGCTCAGGCGGCTTCGCTCCTTCGACCCGCAGCCCGTCAATCGACCCGTGGCAGCCTGTGGGCGTCGGATGCAGGCACTCGACGATGTGACGAGGCAAGTCGAGCACTTGCCCCATCAGCTTGGGGTCGACCCCCTTCACGAGCACGCCGGTAACCGTGCGCTGCCGGTGCGTGACCATCATCGGGTTGATCACAAACGGCGCAACGCCAGTGATGCCGGGCAGCCCCCGCACCGACTTCATCACTTTGCGATACTCGCGAAAGTCGCTCGAGTATTTCAAGATCAACACGTGCGCATTAACGCCTAAGACTTTCTGGCGAAACTCTCCACGAAATCCGCCCGTGACACTCATCACAGTTGCGAGTGCTGCCACCCCCAAGGCGACCCCCAGGATCGCGAACATGGTCCCAACCGAGACAAATGCCCGCCGCTTGGAACGCATGTAACGCAGTGCTAATTCGAGCGCGAAACCCATCTTGAAGTTCAGGTATGCACAGTGGGGACCGCCAGGGCTAGATCTCGCACCAAAACCCTGGTCCGGGCGCCCGGCTATGCAACGTTTGCGTAGCTCTTGTCCATGGGAGTGGCACACACCCCTGAAAACTCACCGGAATCGGGCCGTATACACTTGAACGCAGTAGGCCTACGTTTTGCAGCACAATTGCGCGTCCAAGTCGCAGCCACCTCACTTCCTTCTTAGTCTTGAATCCCCCAATGAGCGAGCCGCACAATAAGCCAGGCGCCACTATCGAGGAGATGAGCTCAGGACTCACCGACCGCGCGCCGCCAAGCGCAGTGGAGGGGCTCAAGTTGGTCAGCCTCGCTCCAGCTGGCTCGATTCCCGATACGGAAGACTCGCTAAACAGAGCGGACCCTTATATCGGATGCATCGTCGACCAGCGCTACAAGGTTGAAAAGATTTTGGGCGAAGGCGGCATGGGCGTCGTTTACCAGTGTCGGCATACGATCATTGGCAAGCTGGTAGCGATGAAGGTCTTGCGAGCTGATCTCGCGCGCGACTCCGAGGTCACCGAGCGCTTCTTGAACGAGGCTAAGTCGGCATCCGGAATCGGCAATCCTCACATCATTGATATCAGCGATTTCGGTCGCCTTCCGGATGGCTCCACCTACTTCATCATGGAGTTCTTGGATGGGCTCCCATTGTCATCGGCGTTTTCGGAAGGCCAGCCCACGCCGATCGCACGCCTTTTGAATATCGCCCGCCAACTCGCCGAAGGCTTGAGCGCTGCACACAACGCCGACATCGTTCACCGGGATTTAAAGCCGGACAATATCTTCTTGCTCACGCGTGGGAAGCAGAAGGATTTCGTAAAGATCTTGGATTTTGGTATCGCCAAAGTTTCGAGTGCTGGTCAAGGAAAGCTCACACGCGCCGGCACCGTGTTTGGCACGCCGCACTATATGTCACCCGAACAAGCAGCGGGCACCCCCGTCGACCATCGGGGTGATATCTACTCCTTTGGCGTCATTCTCTATGAAATGGCGAGCGGCAAAGTTCCGTTCGATGCCGATAATTTCATGGGGATCTTGACGCAGCACATGTACAAGTCGCCCGTGCCGATTCGGGCGCTCGTACCGCAGCCGCAAGATGTGCCGCCTGGCTTGGAAGCCATTATCCTGAAGTGCCTTTCAAAGCGCCCCGAGCAACGTTACAACTCCATGGATGAGCTCGTGGAAGAGTTCGATCGTGTGCGCGACGGGCTTGTTCCCGAAGCTGTCCCGGAAATGATGTCGCGGAGCGGAGGCTTCAACGTTCCCGGTGACTATTTGTCTAAAGGTGAAATGCCCGCGCCCATTCCTGCGTCGCCTGCCGGATTCTTAAAGAAGACTCCCTGGGCGCCGTACGCAGGAATTGCCGGAATTTGTGCTGCAATCGGCATTGTTGGAGCTATCTTCGCCATAGGCCCACCGAGCGCGGCCGAGCAGGCTCCTGCTGTCAGAGCGACGCCAACCCCGCGAGCCACTGTCGCAGCAGCTGAAGCGGCTGCCGCGCTGCCGGCAGCTCCCACCTCCCATGAAGTGATCTTGGCAGTGGAGCCACTGGATGCGCACGTATTTGATGGGGAGCGCGACCTTGGAACCAGCCCGGTGATGGTCAACGTCACCGAGGGGCAACCGCGGACTCTGCGCGCGGAGCGCCGGGGTTTCGTAACTCGGTCACTCTCTCTCGATGGGATGGTGAGCAAGGTCTCCCTGAAGCTTGAGAAGACGAAGAGCGCCGCCCCGCCAGCGCGAACGCCCGCTCTGACTCCACGGGCCACTCCGCCGGCAAAAAAGAAAACCACCATCGGCGGCGGCGAAATCGTCAACCCCTGGGATTGAAACGAAGTTCACCCACGATATTGCGGGCGAGGCCTTTTCCGCCCTACACGTGGCCGATGCCCTCAGCTGATTCTCTGCGTCTTTCAGGGACCATTCCCAAGGCTGTGCGGACAATCTGCAACCGCCTGGCCGAGCGCGGCTTTCGGGGCTGGGTCGTGGGTGGCTCGGTGCGAGATTCGCTGCTTTCAGGTTCAGAATCAGCGCCGCGTGTCGAGAATGATTGGGACGTCGCAACCGACGCTCGGCCTGAGCAAGTACAAGCTATCTTCAATCGAGTGATCCCAACCGGGATCGAACACGGTACCGTCACCGTACTCTTGGATGGCACCGGCTACGAGGTCACTACACTCCGCGGGGAAACTTCGTACAGCGACGGTCGGCGCCCTGATTCGGTACACTTCGTCGACGATATCGTGGCGGATTTGGCACGGCGCGATTTTACGATCAACGCCATTGCCTTCGACCCACTTTCCGAACAGTTGATCGATCCCTTTGGTGGCCAAGAGGACCTCAAGCTCCGGATATTGCGCGCCGTGGGCGAGCCACTCGAGCGTTTCAATGAAGATGGGCTCCGTGTGTTGCGGGCTGCACGCTTTGTGGCAACGCTTGAGGTTGAGCTTGATCCTAAGACGGCGCGCGCCATTTTGCCGTCGCTCGATACCTACCGCAAGGTGAGCGCAGAGCGCGTCCGCGACGAGTGGGTGAAGACCATGAAAGCCCAGCACCCGAGCCGTGCCTTTGAAGTGATGCGCGAGCACGGGCTGCTGGCCATCACCGCACCCGAGCTTCTAGCTTCTGTGGGCTGCGAGCAGAATCGCTATCACGCCTTTGATGTCTGGGGGCACGCGATGGCTTGCTTGGACGCTTGCCCCCGTTCCCCAACGCTGCGCATGGCTGGCCTCCTGCACGACGTGGGAAAACCCAAGAGCCGCGCAAAGAGCGAAAAGACGGGCGACTACACGTTCTATGAACACGAACGCATCGGTGCTGAAATGGCGGCTCCTATGCTTTCGCGCCTGCGCTTTTCCAACGAAGAGCGTGAGCGAATTGTTGCTCTCGTTCGACATCATTTGATCTGTTACGACCCCTCTTGGTCGGATTCAGCAGTGCGCCGTTGGGTCCGGCGTGTCTCCCCCGAGCTGTTGGCTGATCTGTATGCGCTGGGCGCGGCCGACGCGGCGGCGAAGGGGCGCGACGCGAGCGAAGACGTTAAGAACCTAAAAGAACTCGAGCAGCGCGTCTCAGAGCTTTTAGCGGCCGGCGCCGTGTTATCTGCACGCGACCTGCAAGTGGATGGGCGGGGCCTGATGGACGCACTCGGGCTTGCTCCAGGGCCGAAGCT
>CAZSUA010000053.1:0-22801 GCA_964609655.1 uncultured Polyangiaceae bacterium
GGGTTGACGAGCTGCTGGACGCCGGCGCCGATCTGCTGGACATCGGAGGTGAATCAACGCGCCCGGGTGCGCTCCCGGTGTCAGCTGAGGAGCAAATTCGAAGGATTTTGCCGGCCGTCCGACGCGCAGTGCAGAGAGGTGTCGCTGTTTCGGTCGACACGGCGAGCACCCAAGTGGCGGAGGCTTCACTCGCTGAGGGCGCGACCCTGATCAACGACGTTTCGTGCTTAGAAGACCCGTCCCTGGCACTTGCGGTGGCCAAACACAACGCTTCCCTGGTGTTGATGCACTCGCGCGGCTCCCAGGTGCAACGCGAAATGGCGGCCTTCTCAGCCTATCCTGAGGCCGCGTACGACGACATCGTAGCTCAGGTGAAGTTTGAGTGGAGACAGGCCCGGGAAAAGGCCGAAAGCACCGGCCTCGACAGAACGCGCATCTTTTTTGATCCTGGCCTCGGATTTGCCAAAAATGCAGGTCACTCGTGGGAAATTCTGACACGATTGGCAGAGTTCCAGAGCCTTGGTGCGCCTATCGTGATCGGTCCGAGCCGAAAATCTTTCCTTGCTACGCTTGATGCTTCTCCGCCGGAGGAGCGCCTCGGCGCCACGATCGCCTGCTGTCTTTTGGCGGTTGAGCACGGAGCCTCGGTGTTGCGTGTGCATGACGTGAAGCCCGTGGTGCAAGCCTTGGCCGCCATGCGCCGCGCCAACGCAAGTTTCGGGGGGCGCCGTGTTGGATAGCCTGTTCCTCTATTTTAGGGACAGAACGTTGTTGCAGTTTGCGCGCGACGCGTTCGACATCATCACGGTCGCTGCGCTCACCTACGCCGTACTCTTGGTATTGCGAGGCACGCGCGCGATGCAGGTGGGGCTCGGGCTCGGACTCGTGTTTTTGCTGTACGTCGCGGCGCAGTGGCTGCAGCTGCTCACGTTGCTCAGCATCATGGGCTCCCTCGTTTCGAACATCATCCTGGTGATTGTGGTGGTGTTCCAAAGCGATATCCGCCGCGGGTTGCAGCGCGTTGGGAGCAGCGCCTGGTTCAGCTTCTCACGAACCCAAGAAGCACAGGTTATCGACGAAGTGGTTGAAGCGGCCACTGAGCTGGCCCGCCATCGCATTGGCGCCATCATCGCCTTCGAGCAGGACGCGAATTTGGATGAGTTTGTCGGAGCCCACAAAGGCCAAGTCCTGGACGCCAAAGTGTCGAGCGAGCTCTTGGTGGCCCTGTTTGTGCCCGAAGGCTTGAACAAGCTGCATGATGGCGCCGTCATCATTCGCAACCTGCGTGTCGCCAAGGGCGGCGTTTTCTTTCCCATGCCAGAGCGCTCACTCGACAGCAGCTTCGGTTCACGGCATCGCGCGGCCCTGGGGATCACCGAAGAAACAGACGCCGTCGTGGTGATCGTGAGCGAAGAACGCGGCACGATCAGCTTCTGCTTCAACGGCAACATCGCCTCCAATCTGGACGGCCCCAAGCTGCGCACCATGCTCGAAGCTATTTTCAATCCTAAGGTGCGAAAGAAGAGCCGCCGCACCAGCTCTTCGCGGCGCAGCAGCATCTTTCCTCTGCCGTCAGCGCCGCCACCCCTGAGCGAACGCCGGACTCCCGCCACTCGCGCAACCGAAGTGCGAACCGTCCCGCAGCCTCTGCGAACCGATCCCCAGGCGCCCAGTGCCGGGGGGCCGTCCGATCCGGAACTTCCTGCCCGTACCACCCTTCTCGACACCCCTTCGCTCCGGCGGCCCGCCAACAAACGGGACGGGCAACTCAGGAACTCTGCAGTGGCACCGAGCAAGAGCTTGGACGCTCCCGAAAGTGGACCGCTCCTTTCCGAACCCCTACCGATGCCACGCGTTGAGATCCCGGATCGGCTGAGCCCCGCCAAGGACACGAGAGACAGCACCCCTCCAGCCAAAGCAGGAGACCAAGAGTGATTCAACCGATTTCCAACGGCTGGTCACTGGCACGTGAGTATGTCACGAACAATTTAAGTCTGAAGCTGTTCGCGCTGTGCTTCTCGCTCGCTCTGTTTGCCTACTTCCACGGCCAGGGCGATAACCATCAGCGAACCGTGCCTTTCGATGTCATTGCTCGGCTGCCTCCTGATTCTGCGAAGTGGGCACTGTTGACTGCCCTGCCGTCCGCGATTCGCGTCACGCTAAAAGGCCCAATTGGAACGATCGATCGCCTGAGTCAGAGCGGCGCGCCGCTTGAGCTCGATCTTCGGAGCGGCGACCGCAAACAAATCGCTTTTGACGAGAGCCTGCTGTCGTTACCGCCCGATGTTACGGTCCTTTTGATCGATCCACCGAGCCTCGATCTGGAATGGCAAGCCGTGGTGGAACGCGAGATCCCACTGGAGGCCACCATGACGGGGCAACCCCAAGAGGGCTTCGTGGTGAAGGGTGAGCCCGTTGTGTCGCCCGGGAAGCTCGTGGCCATCGGACCTTCGAGCATCGTTCAAGTGCTCCAATTTGCCAGCCTGGAGCCCTTCAATCTGACCGGGCTCACTGAAGGCGTGCACCGTCGTCGCATCAAGGTGAATGCGCCGCCCGAGCGGCTTAAATTTCGGGGGGCCCAGCCAGCCTCGGGCGACAATGCCGTGGTCGTGAACGTAGCCGTCACGATAGCGCGCCGCATGAGCGAGATGAAGTTTGCTAATCGGCCGGTGAGCGTCGTCGGCGTGCCAGCAGGATTTTCGAGTCCTTCGTACGTCGACGTTACGGTGGTCGGCCCACCCGAAGTGGTTCGAGCGTTGCGCGCCGAACAAGTCGTACCAAGAGCAGATGTCGGCGCACTACCTGGATTCACCGCCAAGGAAAACAAGCGCGGCTCGCGCACCGTGCGGCTTACGGTAGACCTTTCAGGAGCTGAGGTTGAAGTGCAACCGCCAACCGTCACCGTCAGGTGGTAGGTGAGCTCGCCGTCACCGTCAGGTCGTAAGGTGTAAGCTCAGAGAAAAGTAACCTGCAGCCGAGAACGGGCGTTCTGATAGAAGGCGCTCGCGGATGCCGCTAACCTGCGCCCCACATACCAGCGCCTCACCGACTCCACAACGCTCGCAAAAGGCTGGCTACGAAGCGACTCAGGGGCTGCCCGATGAGCGGCACGCAGCTCAGAATTGGTAGGCTCCAGCATGGGGGCCACCATCTGATCTAAGTAGAGGCTCGCCCGGGCTCTTCGCCTAAGGATCCGAGCGAGTTCAGAGACGCTGATCCCCTCGAGCCGCTCTGCGTTCGCAAGTGCCGTGGGCCCACCGACGGCTTGAATGAGTTGAACGCGCGCCGCACGAGTCTGCCGTTCGAGAGCAGCCCCCGGTGGCTCAGGATCAATCGGCAAACGCGCGAGCAACGTCTCGGCGATGTGTCGCTCCAGCGCGACCACAACGTGTCGCTCCCGGTAGGCTTCCGCAGCCCTCGCTTCATAACCCACGTCCGCGAGTGCCTCGAGACGAGCTTCGAAGCTCAATTCGCGCTCAAAAATGAACTCGGGCGTCGCCACGCCCCCAATCTCTGGCGCTACAAAACGCACGACGGCGCGTTCCAACTGCACGACCTTAGCTTCACCGAGCGTGTGCAGGCTTTCGACGGAGCTTGCTGCAGCACCAGCCAAGAACAGGCGCGCGAAGTGACGGCGCGACACGTGGGCTCTTACCAGGATCTCAGAAACCCAACGCCTGGGCTCGCTCCCCAGCTCATTCGTTCGCTTTTCCAAAATCGTCCTTTGAACTCGGCGGCGGCGCCTCGGAATGCTGGCCGGCGAGGTGGGTCGTTGCGCGCTCCACATAACCTCGAGCCGCTCTCCTGGCACGCGTGAACTCAGCGAAGGCTGTGACTTTTTCGAGATCGTTGGCTCCCATATTCTTAACGACCTCGGCCAGCTGCTGGCGCAAGGCTTCGGCGCTTCGACTTCTCCGACTTGCCAACTCGGATTGGGATATCGCGGGCAATTCCTGCAGGGCCGGGAGCGGCTCCGCAGGCACGCGCGGCACCGCAACCACAGAGTGTGCGGAGAGCCATGCCTCAAGGAACACTCGGAGCCTCTCACTTCGAAACGCAAACCACCGCTCACGTTCCTCAGCACTTGCCACCAACGCATCCTTGAAGCGTCGAAAGGCACCCTTGCCGTCTATCGCCATCTCAAGCTCTCGACGGAGCTCCTCGCTCACCACGGTGGGGATGAAGCGCTCCATCCAACGGTACTGTTCGCGCGAGCTCACAGCTTCCACGCGCAGGTAATTGCCATCTGTCGCGATGCGCGTGTGCATTTCGGGATCGGCGATGCCATCGACCACTCGCAGCACCTCGCCGGCTTCCAAATGAAGATAGCTATGAACCTCCGGTGCGTTATTTTCGAAGGCATCCTCAAGCGCATCCCAATCCACTGGGACTTCACGCATCCGAATTGGGGCGGGGGCAAGTGGGGCAAGTGTTGACATAACCTGCTTTCAGTCTATCGCGCCGTGCGCGCTAGATGTCCTCAAAATGGCAGTCGTCCATTGCCGGAGCAGCTTTTCCCGTTCTTGGACGGGCAGGCTGGGCTCAAATGCCCGATCGGTTGTCAGCAGACGTGCAGCATCTTCCGGCCCAGAAAATAGACCCGCGCCGATGCCAGCGAGCATCGCGGCCCCGCGCGCCGTTGTCTCAAGCTCCGAAGGGCGCTCGACCGACACACATGCCACATCCGCTTGGAGCTGCAGCAAGAGGTCATTCTTTGAGGCACCGCCGTCCACCTTGAGGCGCGGAATTGGCACTCCTAGATCCTGGCTCATCGCGGCCACCAGTTCATGCACCTGGAGTGCTATCGCTTCTAACGTGGCCCGTGCCAAATGCCCGCGCGATGTGCCGCGCGTCAGCCCACAAATAAGCCCACGAGCCTCGGCATCCCAGTGCGGCGCACCCAGCCCCGCCAACGCCGGGACGAAGGTGACACCGCCATTGTCTGAAACGCTTTGAGCTAACGCTTCGATTTCAGAGGCCGAACCGATGATTTTTAACCCATCTCGCAGCCATTGCACGGCGGCACCCGCCACAAAACAACCACCCTCCAGCGCATACACGGGCTTATCCCCAATTTGCCAGGCCAGCGTGCTCAAGAGGCCGTGTTGGCTGGCGCGCGGCGTGGCGCCGGTGTTCATCAACACAAAAGCGCCTGTGCCGTAGGTGCACTTCACATCGCCGGGCTCGAAGCAGCCTTGACCGAAGAGCGCCGCATGCTGATCGCCTGCAATCCCGGACACGACAATTCCATCAGGCAGACCAGGCACACCACGCGTGGACGCCACCTTCTGGGCGCTTGGAACGATCCTCGGCAGCACGCCTTCTGGCACATCGAACAGCCGGCACATCTCGGGCGCCCATTCACGTTGCACCAGATTCATGAGTGAGGTGCGTGAAGCGTTCGTCACATCTGTAACGTGGGGCGCTTGGGCCAGAGCGCCACCTGCCAAGCGGAATACCAGATAGCTATCCACCGTGCCGAACGCCAGCTCACCTGCCTGGGCTCGAGCGCGGGCGCCGGGCACTTGATCGAGAAGCCACCGCAGCTTGCTCGCAGAAAAATAGGGGTCGAGAACCAGCCCCGTCGTGCTCCGCACTTTCTGAAGCTCCCCCCGCTGCTTCAGCTCAGCGCAAAATGCACTCGTTCTACGGTCTTGCCAGACGATGGCACGGTGAATCGGCTTACCGCTGCTCCGCTCCCAGAGTAACGTCGTTTCGCGTTGATTCGTGATACCGATGGCGGCGATATCGGAGCCGCTCACCTGGGCCGCACTCAGCGCATCTGCGATAGCGCCCACGACGCTCAGCCAAATCTCTTCGGGTTCGTGCTCGACCTCGCCCGGGTTGGGGAAATGTTGGGGGAACTCGCGGTTCGCCCGCCCCCGCGTGGTTCCGTCCAACCCAAGGACCAGTGCCGTCGACCCCGTAGTTCCCTGATCGATTGCAAGAAGGTGTTGAGCCACGTCAACTTCAGCCTAGCAGACGCGTGCCCCCCGGGAAGCTTGTCCCGGCGCGGGCCGGAAGGTAGCCTTCTCCCCCATGGCTCGCTTGTTCCTTATCACGCCCGAAGGGCAGCAATCCGTGGAACTTCGCGCCCACAACTCGCTCGGCCGACATCCCAGCAACTCGATTCAGTTGCTGGATAAGATCGTCTCGAAGGAGCACTGCATCATCGAGCGGCGTGGCACTTCGTTTGTGTTGCGCGATCTCGGAAGTCTCAACGGCACGTATGTGAACGGAGAACGTGTGGTGGGGGAGAGACCCCTTCGCCACAACGACGAGATGGCGCTCGGCATGACGCGCGCGCGCTTTGAGGATGATCCTGCTGTTTCACCATTGCCGCCGGCCGCCAGCTGGAATCCTGCAGCTGCAGTGCCTCAGCCAGTTGCAGGCGCGGCGAAAAATGCTGGCTTTGCGGTGGCGCAGGCACCAGTGCCGCCGCTGGCTCCCGTGTTTGGAGGCCCGGTGGGGTCGCCCTTGCCTCCGCTCGGGGGTACCCGCGTCGATGTCACCGACAAAGCACGGGCTATCGGCACCCAAATCGCCGCCATCCAGAAGGGCTTCCTGCCTTACGACCAGATCGCATCGAATCCAGCACAGCTTTCCGCTGACTATGAGAGGCTGCGCCTTTCACACGAGCTTTCCCGGGAAATCGCGCTTGAGCGTGATTTGTCGACGTTGCTTGAGAAGATCCTACAAACGATCTTTCGCTTCGTGCGCGCCGACCGCGGCGTGATTTTCTTGATGGACGATGGGGAGTTGATCCCCGGCGCAACCCAGCGCAGAGATGGCACCAATCAGCCGATTCCCGTGTCGTCCACCATCATGAATCATGTGATCAAGGAGCGAGCCACCGTGCTCACGCACGATGCTGCGATGGATTTCGCGGCATCGAAAGGCAAGAGCATGATCCTGAATAGGATCAGCTCAGCGATCGTGGCGCCGCTCCTCCACAACGATGATATCCTGGGCGTGCTCTGGCTCGACAGCGAGACCTTGGCCCAGTTTCAGCCCAAGGACATGGAGATTGTAACGGCCATCGCCGCCCAAGCTGCCATGTTCATCGAGATCAACATCCTCGCAAAAAAGATCGAGCGCGAGATCGTGAATCGAGAACGCTTCAGCCGTTTGCTTTCGCCGAACGTCGCCGAGCGCGTGCTTTCCGGCGAGCTTGAGGTGAAGAAGGGCGGCCAGCTCGTGCAAGAGTGCACCATTTTCAACTCGGATATTCGCGGCTTTACGAGCATGAGCGAGAAGGCCGAGCCAGAAGTCATCGTTGAGATGCTGAATGATTACTTCGAGCACATGGTGGAGACCTTGTTCAAGTACGAGGGCACGTTGGACAAGTTCATGGGCGATGGGATCATGGCCCTCTGGGGTGCACCCGTCTTGCACCCGGACGATGCCCTGCGCGCCGTGAGCTGTGCCGTCGAGCAAATGGAGATCCTCGGTCGCTTCAATCGCAAGCGAATAGAAGCGGATCTCCCGCCACTCGCCGTTGGCATGGGCATCCACACGGGGCCAGTGGTGGCAGGTTATATTGGGAGCAGCCGCGCACTCTCGTACACAGTGATCGGCGACGTTGCCAATACGAGCGCGAGGCTCTGCGGAGTTGCGGCTGGCGGTCAGATCTTGATCAGCCAGGCTACGCTCGAGAAGCTCGGTGGGAAGTTCCAGGTCGAGGAACTGCCTCCAGCGCGGCTGAAAAACAAAGAGAAACCGTTTCGCGTGTTCAATCTGCTGCGCCCTGCAGCGACAGTTCAAATACCAGCAGTCACCGGAGGCAATCTCGTCCCCGAAGTGCCCGGGGCTTAAACCGCGTTATTAAAGGTTCAACCACATAGACGCACTGCGCCAGAATCGACGCCGGCCCATCCATTCTGGCCCGGCATCTCTCGACGCCACTTGCGATTCAAGGCAAGTATAGTCGCCCTTTTTCGATGGCTCACGTCCTCAGCTTCGAACAGCCAGTAGTCGATCTTATTATGCGCGTGCGGGAGCTCCGTCAGCTCGCTGAGCAAGATCAAACGCTGAACCCAGAGCTCTCGCGCCTGGAAGAAAAGGCTCACAAGCTCGCACGTGAAATGTTCGCCAACCTCTCGCCGATGCACAAAGTCCAGCTTTCGCGGCACCCGGCGCGACCCTATTCGCTGGATTACATCAAGCGCTTGTTTGAGAATTGGACTGAATTAGCGGGCGACCGCCGCTTTGGCGAAGATGCTGCGATTGTGGGTGGCATCGGCCACTTCCATGGGCGCAGTGTCATGGTGCTGGGCCATCAGAAGGGCCGCACCACCCGCGAAAACATGCACCGCAACTTTGGGATGCCCAACCCCGAGGGCTATCGCAAAGCTATCCGGCTCTACCAAATGGCGGACCGCTTCGGCCTGCCGGTGATTACCTTTGTGGACACGCCAGGCGCTTTTCCAGGAATTGGAGCCGAAGAGCGTGGACAGAGCGAAGCGATCGCTGCGGCCATCGAGGTCATGGCAGGAGTCGGGGTACCGGTGATCACCACCGTGATTGGTGAAGGTGGATCCGGTGGGGCCCTGGCGCTCGCCGTCGCCAATCGCGTTCTTATGCTGGAATTTAGCTACTATTCGGTGATCTCTCCCGAAGGCTGTGCTGCCATTCTTTGGAAAAGCTCAGAGCACGCACCGCTCGCCGCTGAAAGGCTCAAGATCACCGCGCCGCAGCTACTTGATCTGGGCGTGGTGGATAGCATCGTCGAAGAGCCAGCAGGTGGCGCCCACCAAGACCACGACTTAGCCGCACGGAAGCTGGACGCGGCGCTGCTCGAAACGTTGCGTTCGCTCGAGTCCCTCTCCCCCGATCAGCTTAGGGACCACCGTTATCAGCGCTTTCGGAACCTCGGTGCCTTCGTCGCCTAGCGTCGCAGCGTCTCACATTGCAGAACTGCAACATCCAAAAGGCAGGCCGCTTCCCTCCAAGGGCTCAGTTCAATTTTGTGTCATCGCGAGTCGCCACTCGCGAGCTTGACCGTCTCCCCCCTGCTCGCTAGGTTCCTCCTCCCCAAGCCCTAGCGGACCGGCAAAAAGCCATTATTTCCCGCTTTGTGCTCGGGTTCTTCACCCTTCCGAGGAGACAGCATGGCTATCAAAGTTGGCATCAATGGTTTCGGTCGTATCGGTCGCTGCGTGCTTCGCGCCCTCACGGAGCGCAAAGAGAACGACATTGAGATCGCGCTCATCAACGACCTGACGGATACCAAAACCCTAGCCCACCTCGTGAAGTACGACTCGGTTCACGGCAACTTCAAGGCAGCTTCTGTCGGCCACACCGAGAAGGGCCTAGTGATCGGCGGCAGAGACATCGCTGTCACGGCTCTGAAAGATCCGAAAGATTTGCCGTGGAAGAGCCACGGAGTGGACATCGTTCTCGAGTGCACCGGCCTTTTCACCGACAAGGCGTCCGCCGGTGCGCACATCAGCGCCGGAGCCAAGAAAGTCATCATCAGCGCTCCCGCCAAAGATCACGACATCACCCTGGTGATGGGCGTGAACGACGACAAGTACAACGCGGCCTCGCATCACATCGTTTCGAACGGCTCATGCACTACCAACTGCCTCGCACCCGTTGCGAAGGTTCTGCTTGAGAACTTCGGCGTCAAGCGCGGCCTGATGACCACCATTCATTCCTACACCAACGATCAGAATTTGCTCGATCTGCCGCATCGCAAAGGCGATCTGCGTCGCGCACGTGCAGCTGCCGTCAACATGATCCCGAGCAGCACGGGCGCGGCAAAAGCTCTGAGCGAAGTGATCCCAGAACTCAAAGGCAAGTTCGACGGGCTCGCAGTCCGTGTGCCCACCATTGATGTCTCGCTGGTAGATCTGACCGTCGAAACAGAAAAGAACATCACCGTGGCCTCGATCAACGCAGCGATGAAAGCCGCCGCGGAATCTGGCCCACTCAAGGGCTACCTCTACTACATTGAGGAAGATTTGGTTTCGGGAGACTTCATTGGTCACCCCGGGTCGAGCATGTTCGATTCAACGCAAACCAAGGTTCTGGGCGATAACTTCGCTAAGGTCTTTTCTTGGTACGACAACGAATGGGGCTTCGCCAATCGCATGATCGATCTCGCGCAGCTCATGGTCAAAAAGTTCTGAAGCGTTGAGGGGTGGTCGAAAGGCCACCTCTTTTTCTGCACACTGTCTCGGTTCTATCCCCGCGGCCGCCCCCGGAGTCCTTATGACAAGCTTGACTGGTATTCGTTCGATCGAGGAGCTGAACCTAAAGGGTCGGCGCGTGTTCATCCGGGTGGACTTCAACGTCCCACTCGACAAAGATCTGCAGGTAACTAGCGACGAACGAATCCGTGCAGCGCTGCCCACGCTCAAGTATGCCGTCGAGCAAGGGGCGAAGGTCATCTTGGCCTCGCACCTCGGCCGACCCAAAGGCAAAGATCCCAAAGCCAGCCTCGAGCCGGCAGCTTCTAAGCTTTCGGAGCTCACGGGCTGGGATGTACTGCTCCCGGACGATTGCATCGGGGATGCTGCCAAAAAGGTGGTTCAAGATTGCCGGGATGGGCAAGTCGTATTGCTTGAAAATTTGCGCTTTCATGCCGAGGAAGAAGCGAACGATGATGGCTTTGCCCGGCAGCTTTCCGAGCTGTGCGATGTGTACGTGAACGATGCCTTCGGCTCGTCGCACCGTGCCCACGCTTCGGTGGATGCCCTGCCCCGCATGATGCCCGAGCGCGGCATGGGATTCCTCGTGAAGAAGGAGCTCGATTCTTTGGCTCGGATCACGGGCACTCCGGAACGGCCCTTTGTGGTGATTCTGGGCGGCGCCAAAGTCTCGGATAAGATCAAGGTGATCGAGGAGCTGCTCGGCAAGTGCAATGCTCTCTGCATCGGCGGCGCGATGGCGAATACGCTGCTGGCCGCACGCGGTGTGGATCTGCAAGCGTCCCGCATCGAGCAGGATTGGCTGGCTCGTGGCCGTTCGCTGATTGAGCAAGCTCGTGACCGCGGTGTTGCGCTGCTTCTGCCCACGGACGTCGTGGTCGGGAAAGGCTTGGACGACTTGGAAGGTCAGATCGTCAAGGCTGAGGCAATTCCTCCGGGCATGATGGCACTCGACGTGGGTCCCGAAACAGTCGCCACGTTTGCCACGCAGATCGCCGGGGCCAAGACAGTGCTCTGGAATGGGCCGATGGGTTACTTCGAAAATGCTGCTTTTGCTGCGGGAACGAATGGCGTTGCGCACGCACTCGCCGATTCTGGCGCTTTTTCCGTGGTGGGCGGCGGCGATAGCGTCGCGGCCGTGATGCTGGCTGGCGAAGCCGTGGTGAGCAAAATCGGCCACATCTCCACGGGTGGCGGCGCCTCGCTTGAGCTGCTCGAAGGACGTAAATTGCCGGGCGTCGAAGCGCTCCGAGCCTAAGAAGGAAACTCCGTGAAACGAACTCCCCTGATCGCTGGCAATTGGAAACTCAACAACGGCGGCGCGAGCGCTTGCGATCTTGCCGCGAAGGTAGCGGAAGCTGCGAAGGGCGCGAAAGGTGTGGACGTTGTCGTCGCGCCTCCGTTCACGGCGCTCGCAGCAGTTGCTGAAGAGGTCCGAGGCACTCCCGTCGAGGTCGCCGCCCAGAACCTGTACCCGAAAGACAACGGCGCTTTCACCGGGGAAGTGAGCGCACCTATGTTGCTCGAGTCGGGCTGCAAGTGGGTGATTGTTGGCCACAGCGAACGGCGTCAGATTTTCAAAGAAGATGACGCGTCAGTGAGTCTCAAAGTGGCCGCAGCGCTTTCAGCCGGGCTGCGCCCCATCGTGTGCATCGGCGAAACGCTGGAAGAGCGGGAGTCCAATCGCACGCTCGAAGTGATCTTCCGTCAGCTGGATGCCTTTTCCGAACAGCTCAAGGCGCGCCCAGGCTTCGCTGTGATTGCCTACGAGCCTGTCTGGGCGATTGGCACCGGGAAAGTGGCGGGGCCCGAGCAAGCCCAAGAAGTTCACGCGGCAATCCGGGACAGGCTAAAAACGCTGAATTCGGAGCTGGCTGAGCAGACCCGTCTGCTCTACGGCGGCAGCGTAAAAGCCAGCAATGCCAAGGGGTTGCTCAGCTGCCCCGACATCGACGGCGCGCTCGTCGGTGGCGCCGCGCTCGACGCCGCAGATTTCGCCGGTATTATCCGCGCCGCAGAAGGCTGACCCATGGCAGAGCTCCTCACCACACCGTTTACCGTCATTCACGTGATCACTTGTCTGTTTCTGATGCTGGTGGTGCTGATCCAGCCCGGCAAGAGTGGCGGCATGGGAGCGCTGAGCAGCGGCGCAGCTCAACAGGTCTTTGGTGGCGGTGGAGCCGGCAATCTGATGACTAAGGTGACGTGGGTCACCGGCAGTATTTTCTTCATCACGAGTGTTTCACTGGCTTACATGTCATCCTCAAGTGATTCTTCCCTAGAGAAGAAGGCCGCCGCAGCTCAACAGCGCGCTGGCGGGATGTCTAAAGCGCCCGCGAAGCCGCCCGCTCCCGAGAAGACAGCACCGAGCAAGTAATTCCGGCGACGCTCCGTTGTTGAGTTTCTCCCACGAGCTTCGATACGGCGCACTCGCCGGCGTCGTGAAGTTGTTGGCTTCGACGGCTTTCTTGCTCACAGGGTTTGTCGCCTTAAGCGACGATGACTATTCACGCGTGGTGATCGCTCAGGGCTTCGCCAGAGTGCCTAGCTGGGATCCGAGCGGCACGAGCTGGCTGCCGTTCCCATTTTGGTTAGAAGGCACGGCCCTTCGCGTGCTTTCCAATTCATTTGAGGTCGCACAAGCGACGAGTGTGTTCGCGAGTGCCGCGGCGCTGGTCCCGCTCTATTTTGCGGCTCGCTTTTGGGGCTCCACGCGCTGGCAGGCAACCTTTGGTGTAGCGCTTGCGGGCCTGCTTCCCTATTCGGTGGTGCTGGGAGCCGCGACGCCGCCGGATGCTTTCTGCGCTGCTCTGATCGCAACCGCTATCCTCACACTGGGTCGCTCAGAATTGGCACCCCTCACGTTAGGCGGCGCTGCGCTCAGCATCGCGACACTCAGCCGCTACGAAAGTTGGCCCGTGGCGCTGGTGTTCGCTCTCGTGGTGCTCGTTCGCGCCATTCGGTTGCGGAGCGTGGCGCTTTTGGGTCCGGCTTTTCTAGCTATTTTCGGTCCTGTGGCGTGGATACTGCACGGCGCGCTAAACCACGGGGACGCTTTGTTTTTTGTGGCGCGCGTGACGCAGTATCAAAAGGCGCTCGGCTTGGCGCCCTCGTCGGCATGGGCCAACGGGTTTCGAACTCCGCTCGCGCTCCTACGTTTTGAGCCGGAAATCATGCTGCTTGCGTTCGCGGTAGCGCTATTGGCCGCGGCCAAACGCACCACGCCAAAAACGTTAGCTGGTGGCGGTTGGGCTGCCTGCCTGGCGCTGTTTCTGTTTCTCGTTTGGGGCGATCTGCGCGCTAGCACAGCGACTCACCACGCCGAACGCACCTTGCTTTCACTGTGGATGCTTGCCGCTATTCTCCTAGTGCGCGGCTTGGGCCAGTTGCGGGTACTGTTGACCCGGCGCGATCAGGCGGTGTTAGTCTGTATTGCTATGCTGGGGATTACCGCCCGCTTCATCTGGGGTGGCTTCAGCTCCTTTGCGCCACGGAGCGAAGAGCGAGATATCGGAGTTCGAACGGCCTCGCTGATCCCGGCAACAGATCCCGTTCAGGTGCTCACAACCGACTATGGGTATTTTGCGATCTTGGCCAGCCTGGCGCGCCCAGGGCTGGCTCAGAGTGCGGACACCCACGATCCCCGAACGCATGCTGAGAGTCCGCGAGGCAAGCGCAGAGTTGCTCGCTTCGCACACACCGGGCGCACAGCCGGCTGGTGGATCGTTGATCGTTCGCTGTTCAACCCGGAGCGCTTGTCAGACTGTAACCAACGAGTGGCGCTAGAAAATCATCAGTTTCTGCTGGTTCGCCTAACGGACCCCGTACTCTGCCTGCGCTGAGTGGCCGCGCCAAGCGCAGATTGCCTCGAAATTTGCCCCGCTTTTTCGCCCATTTGGGCGCTAGCACGTAGGATGCGCTGTGATCGCGAGACTCGGGCGGCAGCTATTCGGCAGCGTGATTTCAGCTTTCGCCCTGCTCGGATTTGTTTTCGTACCGCTCGGTGAACGCACGGGCCTGGAGCACGCGAAAGCAATTCTGGCCACCCCAGAAGCCTCACGCGCGGGTAAGGGCCTGTTGACCCAACTGGAGGCGGTGAAGCGCCAGTTCTTCAGCCCCAACTCAAAGCCAGAAACCACTCCAGCCAAGCACACGCAGCGTGAGGTGGCTAACCTCAAATGGGTCCCTGTGCATCCCACGGCGGAGTCGCCGAAGACGCACCCCAACCCGCCTGCAACGTCGTTCGCCCACGCTGGCGCGTCGGGCCGCTAACCCACGCTGGGCCCATCAAGGGATCCGGTGCACGACGACCGCATTCCCCGGTCCATCGACGGGCGCAGAGTCGCTCACTACCACAACTGTCCGGGCGTCTGACGGCAGCGTCACCGAGAACGTACAGCTGTCGCGCACGGCCAAGAATGTGGAAATCACGCCAGTTCCTACGGCATCCGTCGGTGCTCGATTGTAAACAGGCTGGAGATTGGCCTGAGTTTCACCAGTTATGCTGAGCAGACCGGCGTTGGTTGCAAATTCATCCATGTCCCCATCACCGCGCACGGACGTTCCGCTGGAAAGCATGATCACGGTTCCGCCGAGGCCTACGAATTTGTCGAGTGCAACAGCCCAGAGTGAGCCGTTCTGAGCCATGGCATTGAGCGGGGCATTAGGCTGATCGTACATGACAAAGACTTCATGATCCGTCGTGTTGAGCTGCGTCAAAAGCTGAACATCATCCGTAATAGACGTTAATTGAATAGTGCGTCCACGTTGAGCCGCTGCATACGTGAGAGTCGCATTGGTGCTGGTCACACTTGGTGCGTCCGCATATTTAGAATAGCCGAGAATCCGCACCGGGCGGTTGGGCGGAAGTTTATTGAGCGACAAGAATTCCGCGTTCCCGAGCAACACACCGAAGCTCGAAGTAGTCGAGGATTGCCGCATGTTCGTGCAGAGTAAGACGATGTGGCCGGAAGCTGTGCCCAGGCACGCGCCACCGGTGCAGAGGCCAGAAGCACACGGTTGATTGCAACCGCCGCAATGCCCAGGATCGGTCAAGGTGTCCACGCAGGATTGCCCGCATGCAATCGTCGGTAGATCACAAACCGGTGGGGGATTCGGATCGCCGCCTGTACCAGCCATCCCACCGCTGCCGCCCGAAGCCAGAACACCGCCGCTGCCGCCCGAAGCCAGAACACCGCCGCTGCCGCCCGAAACCGGAGCACCACCGCTTCCTGACACGCCAGCACTGCCGCCGAAGCCGCCGATCCCCAACCCTCCGCCACCGGCCTGGAACACGCCGCCCGCGCCTGAAGCACCACCACCCAAGCCCAGAGTGCCGCCCAGGTTCACGGCACCCGCCAATCCAGCGTTACCGCCCACACCACCTGCACCCGCCGCCCCGCCATCGCCCGCAGGATGAAGTCGACACACGCCCACGTTACAGAATTGGTCCGCCGCGCACGTCATGCCGCACGCCCCACAGTTCTCCACGTCGCTTCTGAGGTCCACACACAATTTATCGCACTGATTGAGTCCGCTGCGGCACTCACCACCCACGAGCCCGCCGCCGCTACAAGCACCGGCCAATCCTAACGTACAGCTTAACGCCAACGTCCACCTCCACAAGCGCGATCGTTGGGTCACGGCTCCTCTCCTTCGTCGGGTGATTCTTCCGAGCTTTTCTCGGGTTTTTCTGCCGCTTGCGGGGCACCGGGCGTTGCTGCGGCCTCGGGTAGCTTCTCGGGCAAAGGTCGGCGTGTGATGCGGAAATCCACGCGGCGGTTCATCCACATGGAGTATTCCGAATCGCCTTCCACGAGTGGCTGCTCTTCACCGAAACCGGCAGAGCCCAAGCGCCACGCCTCAACGCCATTCTCCACAAGGACGTTCATCACTTGTTCTGCGCGGCGTTCGCTCAAAGGTTTGTTGTATTTGTCAGGACCTCGGCTATCGGTGTGGCCCTCGATCTCAACGCGGATGTACTCGGGGTGCTCCTTGATAAGCTTGGCGACTCTGCGCAAGAGGTCGTCGCTCTCGTTTCGGATCAGGTGGCTGTTTTTCCAGAAATGCACGCGATCATCCAAAACTATTTTGTCGCCAACCACTCGGATATCCTGCTCGTCAGGGCAACCATCGGTATCCGCGTAGCCGTTCAGCGTTTCGGCCTCGTCAGGACACTGGTCCTGGGCATCTAGAACACCATCCTGGTCATTGTCAGGATCCGGGCAACCGTCTTCATCTTCAAAGCCGTCCTTGTCTTCAGCCTCGAGCGGACACCTATCTTTGGCATCCGGTATCCCATCGTGGTCGTTGTCGGGATCGGGGCAGCCATCGGCATCCTCGAAACCGTCCTTGTCTTCCGGAGCGACGGGACATTTATCGATAGCATCGGGCACGCCATCCTTGTCGTTGTCGAAATCCGGACAGCCATCTCCGTCTTCGAAGCCATCGGGATCTTCTGCTTGGTCCGGGCAGCGATCTTTGTCATCGTTTAACCCATCGTGATCACGATCGCTTACTACAGCAGCTTCTTCGGTGTCGAACGTGCCTTGCACGCCCACCAACAACAGATTGGCGTCATCCGGGCGAAGCGCAGTATTTGGCTGAAAAATGTGGGCCAATCCGACAGTTGGGCCCAGGGCAAAGTGCTCGGTCAGTTGGGCATTGTAACCGAGGTTAGCATTCAGTGTCGGGGCGAGAACATTCTTCGTGCTGGTGGCACCAGCTCCTGCGGATAACCAGAGCCCGCCCAGTGAGAAGGTTGCTGGCCTAGCTTCGCCTAGGAACGGGTGAACACGCAGTCCGAGTGCAGCCGTAAGACCTGAAGCGGCGCCTTGGGCTTGATACATGGGATTCGACGGGGGCCGACCTTCACTCAACCAAATCCCACCGAACTCCAACTCAAACCCCAATTGTCGAAACAGCGGGAGCTCCCCTGCTCCGAAAACGCCCGTTCCCCAACCGAACTCGTTAGCTTGATGCCCCGTGACAGCGCGCGCCGCATCCAACTTGAGGTGATAGCGTAGCGGCTGCGCCGACGCCCGACGCGTCGGCAACCCGAGTGCCAACAGCACGCAGCAGAAACCTTGAATCAGCTTGTGGGCTCTCATCTCTCGCTGAGACCAAGAACGGCCAGGTGCTTCGGAAGCTTAGGGAGGACCCAACCCGCCAGGCATTTGACGTACCCTCCCTCGGCCGGCTGCCCCATTGCACGGAGGAATTAGCGATACTTATGGAGTCTGAGCACGTCCCCGCAACCGAGCCACGGCCGCTTCAAGCCGTTCGGCCGAGAGCAAAACCTCTTCCTCGGTGGTGTTGCGACCCATCCCAATCCGGATCGAACACGCGGCTGCTTCTTCTCCCAAGCCAAGCGCTCGCAACACGTGACTTGGAACGCCAGTGAGCGAGCTGCACGCAGAACCACTCGCGAGCGCCAGCAGTGGCAGAGCGAGCATTAACTTGTCGGCGCGTACTCCGGGGATCAGCAGATTGAGGTTTCCCGAAAGACGCCGTTCGCTGTCTCCATTCAACGAAATAGCCGGAATGGTGGCCACGAGACGTTGCCAGAGCAGCTCCCGCAACCGCAGCTGTTGCGCGTTAACAGCTTCGAGCTCGCGCACCGCCAACTCCGCCGCAACACCCATCCCAACGATCCCGGGCACATTGAGCGTTCCTGAACGCAGCCCGAGCTCATGCCCGCCACCCAGCAGCTGAGGCACGAGCCGTACTTGGCGTGAAACCCGCCGCACGTACAAGGCGCCTACTCCCTTGGGACCATAGAATTTATGCGCCGAAAGCGAAGCGAGATCGATGTCATCCCTGTGCACGGCGAGCGGCAGCTGCCCGAGCGCCTGCGCCGCATCCGTATGAAATAGAACGTTTCTCGCCCGACACAATGCGGCTGTTTCAGCGATCGGCTGGAGCGTCCCAATCTCATTGTTCGCGGCCATCACGGACACCAACAGCGTGTTGTCCCGAAAAGCCTCTTCGATCTGCGCGGGCTCCAGCACGCCATTTTTTGGCACCGGCACGGTGCTCACCTCAAAGCCTTCGCGCTCCAGTGCCGCGCACGGATCCAACACCGCGCGATGTTCAATCGCCGTCACGATCAAATGACCCCGCGAGCCGCCCCCATTTCGAGCGTAGGCGAGAGCCGCACCGCGCAACGCCAGGTTATTACTCTCGGTGGCACCCGAAGTAAAAATAATCTCCGAAGGCTCCTCCGCACCAATCGCTCTAACAATTCGCTCTCGAGCTTCAGCAACCGCCCCTTCAGCGGCCCAACCGAAAGCGTGCGCCTTGCTGGCTGCATTTCCAAAGTGCTCCGTAAAATACGGCAACATCGCCTCAAGCACCCGCGGGTCCACAGGCGTCGTGGCTTGATGATCGAGGTAGATCGCGCGCTTCACGGAACGCCTGCGAGCGTGGCTGCACGAACCACCCTGTGCAAGCTCGGCAGGTGCACCACCTCGTTTGGCCTGTTTTTCGGCCTTTGCTGCTCACGCTTCGCCTCCAACTCCATCCCCCCAAAAAACTTCGCCTAACGCTTGACACAAAAGTCTTGCTGACTATGTTGCCCGTCCAACTTGTCGCGCGGTGGAGCAGCCTGGTAGCTCGTCGGGCTCATAACCCGAAGGTCGGAGGTTCAAATCCTCCCCGCGCATCTGAGTAAAAACGCGGAGTTAGCTCGCAGTGAGCCCTCCGCGTTTTTCGTTCTTGGGCCATTCTTGGGCCACAGAGCCTCCGACCAAGACGCGTTGCTGCACTCCTGCAGCCAAACGCGTTAGGGCTGCAGGAGACGGGGCGCCTTGCTCGGAGCAAGGACACCCGTGGCCAAGCCACACTTCGTCGCGTGTGAGGCACTCGCCGCTCATCAGATACATCAGTCGATCGAGCACATGCGCCGGATCCAATAACCTGGAGCCCGCCGGGTATGCGCCACCGCACCAGTGGAGCCCGCGTGATCCGATCAATAGTGTCTGCCAGCTCGCATCGAAAATCCTCGCCAAGTCCCGCTACGCGCTCATTGTACCAACGAACTGCCGCCTCGGCTTCAGCGGTCGCTGCACGATGAAAGCGGATCCGCATCACGCTCGACTGGCAGCTTCAAGTCGCGCTGAGACGGTCTCCCAGTCGTCAAGCTCTGCAGTCCCCGACTCGATTTCATCGATGCGTCTCTTAATTTCCGCGCTCCACGCGGCAGACGCCCCCGCTTCTTCGGGCTCCAGGCTCTGAATGAGCTCATGCGCGATGCGCGCACGATCGCTGGTCGTGAGCATCAGGGCGTCCTCAAGAACACGGGCCGGGTCCGTCATGTAATGGATTCTACACCACTGCGGAAAACCGGGCCAGGCTGCCTGGCGTCAGAATGCCTTGGCGAGTGGGAAATCGCTGTGACTTTGGTTGGTGCAAGCGAGGCGAAGCGTGTGGCAAGATGGCACCGAATCGAATTGGTGAGCCACTTGTGCGCACCCATAGCAAGTTTCAACTTCGCCTGGGCCACGACCTCCGGATCAGCCGCTTGTAGGTCTGACGCCAACTGGCAGGCGCTGTCCATCTCAGCCTTCGTGAGGTCAGGGTTCTTCTCCAGCCTCCGCCTCGCTTTCAACCGATCACGTCAACGCCGTTCAACCCAAACGCTGCGGCAGCCTTCAGCAGGTGACCATCGTGCGAGTGAACGTCGGTGAACCCGTGCAGGCTCGCGGTCGCGAGGTGAATCGCATCGCCCGTGCGCAGGAACACTCTGCGATCGAGGGACAGAAACGCCTGCTCAACGGCACGCTCGACGGTCGGATCGAAGGGAAGCCAGCTCCAGACGCCCGCGGTCTCGTCCGCGCGAACCCGCGTCCACACACTCTTCATCTGCGCCCGCGTCAAGCTACCCTCTCGGACCTTGCGGTGAAGAGTCGCGATGATCTCCGAGCGACCGAACCGCGAGCAGGACTTCGTGACCGGCTGCGCCGCCAGGGCTCGTACGAGCTCGGCACCCGGCTCTGGCAGGTAACACTTGAGAACGTAATTCGAATCGAAATAGAGCATCAGCGCTCACGGTTGTTGCCGATGATATCGGCCGAATCGGACTTCTGCTTCGGCAGCTTCGAGATCCACGCTTCGCGGTCGGGCAGAGGCACTCCGGCCCGTGCCGCGGTGCTGGGCGCCTGTAGAATCGCGACAACACGCCCACGGTCGGTGATCTGCAGCGGCGCGCGTACGGCTTCGCGCACGAAGGCGCCAGTGCGGGCATGAAGGTCGCGGATGGATACCGTTTTCATGTGAATGTGGCTCATTGTGTCACATCATGAAAGAGCCACACACTCCTGAATTCACCGATCGACGATAGGAAGTTTGGGATACACGCGCACGATCTTGCCGTCGATTTGCTGAATGAGCGCAGTGCCCGTTCGTGCCGCGATTTCCTCCGCTCGCTTCTGTGCCCGAAGCAGAGCCGCATAGGCGCCGAGGACCTCAGGGTCAGTGATTTCAAGGGAAACTGGAGGCTTAATTTCTGTCATGGCTTTTCTCCATGGTCGACGATGATAGGGAGGGACGGGGCGCTGTCGTACAGGGTCCAAGTATTGACAATCGGTTTATAGAGGGTTTCGAAATTGCGCCTGCCGACTGCAAAGCGGCGGCGAATCACCTCTTCCGGGATGTCGTGGCCTCCCTGGCGTACTCGCTCAGCAACGCGAGCGATGGCGAAATCAGCCGAGGGCAACGAGAGGCAGTGCAGTCTTACCGTGTAGCCCGCTTCTCGCCAATTGCGAATGAACCTTGCGTATGTCCGGTCCGCGAGGGTCGTCTCAAAGGCGAAGCTCTCCCGTTTTCGAACAGCGTCTTTGATTAACTCCAGCATGATTCGGCCCGCCCGAACGGCAGCACGCGCGGGCGCAAAGGGTGACACTCCTTCCGCGATGAGATCGGCGTTGATAAAAGCTGGGCAGTCGCCTTCTCGAACGAGAAATTCGCGAGCGAACGTGGTCGTGCCGGCTCCGTTGGGGCCCGCCAGGATGTAGATGCGAGGCACGGCAACCGTCACGGGGCAAGCGTATTCCGACTCGGTTCGGGTGGCAAACAAGGCGGTCTGGTCTGGCCGCCCTTCGAACACGCGTGCTAGCCGTGCTTGCCGCCGAGTCGGTCGAAGCTTGGGCGGGTTGCCTCGTCGTCGTCACCGATAGAAAAGTGCGCGTGCGGCGACCGCGAGCCACGTAGCCAGCGGCTTGGCTCGCCGTCGATGTTAAACGAGTCGATACTGAAGGCATTGACCGGTTGTCTTGCCGCTGCCTGGGCGAAATCGGTCGATTAAACCGTGGACCTTCGACAGGGACCTTACCTTCTCTCGAGACGGCTGGGGCTTCGAGGGCGAACGAGATCCGTTGCGCCGGGATCTTGTCGCGGACTCAGTCACTTTGCCGCCGCCGCAAGCTTCTTTTTAAGCCTTTTAGGGCCGCGATACATTTCTTAAGGCTAGGGCAGCGTTTCTGAGCCTCTTGCCAGCGCCAATGTTTGCTTCCGAATTCAATGAGGCTAGCCTGCTAACCAGGGCCGACCTTCCGCATGGCTCCCGGTCGAGGAACGAAGTCGTCGCGCAGCCGTGATGGACTTCAGGTTCGTGATGCCGCTCTTCCCGCGCTGGGGCCGATCGGGAAGCAGCCCCACCATTGCGACGCCAGTGGACGAGGGGCGGAAGTGAACCCGATCGCCATGAGCATGCTGGATTGGTTGCAACTCGGCTCGAAGCCGTCGCGCCCAATCGATGGTCTTGCGGAGGCGTTCCCGCTGCTGCTCGCGTACTTCCATGCCTTGCATGCTCCGCCAAGGTCACTCGCCGCTCAAACCACCTCTGACATTTTTTGTCCGATCTGCACGTGCGGAGCCCAGCGGCCAGGCGGTACATTGGGATCGATGGCGCTGATGAGCGGACTCGAGCTGCTGACTATGGTATAAAGGTCGATAGTGAGAACCTTCGAGAATTCATTCGAGCGCAATCCGAAGATCGCCGGAGGTCAGCCGGTGCTTCGGGGAACACGTGTACCACTGCGGACTGTACTCGCGAGCTTGGCCGAGGGGACCAGTTTCGAGGAGATTTTGAAGAACTTTCCCACCTTGACGCCTGAGCACCTGCGGGCCGCGGTGGCGTTTGCGGCATCGAGGAGCGCGGCGTTGTTCTCCGACGTGCAGACGGCGAAGCGAATGTCCGTGGCGCCTCGACGCTTGGCCTCTTCATGCGCGAGCCAGGTTCACCCAGAGCTGCCATCTGCTGCCCGCGAAGGGGCATCCCGAGTGTCCGAGCGCGCCTTCCGCAAGGAGCCCAGACGCTGAACTCGGGCTCGACGAACTTCGTCTCGATCACCAGGACCAAGCCCTCGCCACGGGCGTTTGTCCCCTCGATAAAGAGATCGCAGTCGACGCCACCGAGCCCAGACTGGTCGTTGAAGATGTCCGCAGGCGGCGTGTGCTCGATGGCGATCGCCTTCACCGCCGCGAGGCCAGGAACGAATGGCCGAAGCACCTCCCGGGCGAGTTCCAGGCGCGTGCTGAGCGGCGCGAACACGTTGAAGCACATCGCCTGGCTAGATCGGACCGAGCTCCGTACTCATGGATGACCGCCAGCGTTGATCGTTGCGGTGGTGTCATCAAGTCGCGGATGG
>CAZSUA010000054.1:0-22770 GCA_964609655.1 uncultured Polyangiaceae bacterium
TCATGGCATCGTTGATCAGGTAGTCGACGGAGCATTCAAGCTCCTTCGCCATTTGCTCAAACTTCTGCCAAAGCGCATCCCGGCAGTGAAAAGAGCGTGGCGTTTTCTTGTGTGGCTCGGTTGTCATGGACGAATTTTCAGCCCTTCTTGGGTCCGCTCTTGCTTGTTGCCGACTTCGCCTCGAGGCGCGTCGCCATCGCCGGCTTCACACAGAACTCCACGTACTCTCCGAGGGTTTTCACGTCTTTTGCTTCGCCAGCTACCGTGCACTTCCATTCGCAATCTTCGGCCGTTTTTGCGCACTCGGGTACGGGTGTGGTGTCGGTGGCGTAGGCAGAAAGCTCAGGGATCTGGCTGGCTACGCCATGTTTGTAGAAGTAGCCGAGTGCGGACAAGCGCACCTGAATTGGGTTACCACCCGTAGAGTAACGTTTGACGAGCTCTTCAGCCGGAGTGGGCCCCTTCATTTCGCCAATCAGCGACCCGTACTCGAGGGGCTCAGAAATCGCCATGTTGGCGGCACGTCCAATCTGCACCATAAACTCGGCGAGCTGGCTCGTGTCGCTCATTTTAAGCACGAGTGCACCTGCCACCCAGCGCACCTGCCACCGCTTATTATCGAAGAGTGAAAAAAGCTTTTCAACGACGAGCTTGCGCGGCATCTCGCCGACGCGCGCCAAGGCCACCTGCCGCACCATGTCCGGGGTCTCGTCGTTACCGGCGATGCCGAGCAAAATATCGGCGTGCTCGCTGCTGTTGCGGTTAACATTACCTTCGAGCGCGGCAAGTGCTGCTGCGCGACGCTTTGGGTCGGCGGCGCCATTTTGCGCGAAAGTGAGCAAGAAGCTAACGACTGATTTCCCGCCCACTTTTTTCATGGAGGAGAAAACGCGCAAGAGCTCCTCGTTCTGGAAAGCCTCGAGCTGCTTCTGGAATTGCGCAGGCGTGGGAGTGAGCTTCGAGATCTTGTTTTGTTCGCTCACATAGGCGCGTTTCTGCTCGAGCCACGTGGGGGAGACCACGGTTTTGCCGACGACCACCAGCGCGTCGCTCGCCTTGTCTTTTGTTTTCTGGTCCCCCAGGTCAGAAATGAGCTGCGCAATGCGATCAATTTTTTGGGCGCCAGGAACGATGAGAGTGGGGAGCAGTTGGGCTCCGTCGTTCTTCAGCTCCTTCATGACTTGCTCGACGCCGTAAAGCTGAGAGCTGTCATCCATTTTTTCAGCAAAATTGACCATGCACCACTCGGCGAGCTTCGCGCGCAGTTGGGCACGGGTGGCGTCGTTCACCAGGCTCTTGTCTTCATGAATCAAGAGCGAAAATGCGGCATCTTTGAAAGGGTACGAGGTGTCCACACCGCGTCCTTGGCCGACTGCTCCGGGAGGACGAGACATCTCCTCAAGGAGAATAACGACCACCGCATCCAGCAGCTTCTGGCGTTCGGCTGGCGGCAATTTCGCGATGGTATTGATGACTCCAGGCGAATCCTCACCGCCTTCAAGTCCGATGCGTCGCCCCTTGCGGGGCTTCATTTCGATGAGCGTGCGCACGGCTTCCACTCGAAGCTCAAGCGGGTACTTGTCGTGGTTGACGACGGCGATGAGCCGCCGCGGGCCCTGAGAGCGATTCGCCCACCTGTGAACATCGTCCTTTGAGATGGCGCAGCCAACGAGCGACGAAGCGCCCACCAAAACAGAAACGAGAACGAGCGCTGTACACGCCCGCTGCAGCCTTCGACCCATGGGTGTACTCCGAGAGAGCTTCAATAAAACCGACATCATGCCCAAGGATCAGTTTAGAGCTGAACCTTGGCGAGAATACAGGCTCAATGCGTTGGTTTGCGCCTTAGATAAGCGCATCAGGCTCCGATCTGTTGGCCGGCTCAACGCGTGCGCACGGATTGGTGGGTCACATATTCTTTGGCTATTATCGGTGTGTTACTGTAGGTGTACGTAGTCTTATGTCGGCTCGCCTCTTTGCTCTTCGAGAACCCCAGCCCGAGTCAACAGGACTTGGCCAGGAGGTGCGTGGCGTTCCAGCAGTTTTTCGGCGCGGCCGTGAAGCCGCGGCTCTGCTCCTGTTCGCGGTGGCGGCGTTTGCGACGCTGGCTCTGGCCAGCACACGTCTTGATCCCAATGACCCGACGATCACGGGCTCGGACTGGATGGGGCCAGCTGGCGCCACTCTTGGGCAGTTTTTAGTTCGAGGCTTTGGCCTAGCAGCCTGGCTTGGTCCGCTGGATCTGGTGCTGATTGGCATTCCGCTGTTGCGCGGGGTGCCGTCGCGGGCGCTCGGCTTTCGAATCACCGGTGACTGGGTCGTGGCGATCATCGCCGCGGCGTTGTTGCAGGTGACGTTCCCGGACACGCGTGTTTTTGGTTCGTCGCTGGTCGGCGGAAATGTCGGACTGCTCTTTGGCGAATTGATGCGTGGGATGTTTTCCGCTCCAGGTTCCTTCCTAGTGGGAAGTACAGCGATCGGGCTTATCCTGATCGGGCGCAGCAGCTTCTCTTTTATCGCCACGTGTCACCGTCTCGCACACTTTGTACAGGTGCTGTATCTGAAATGCGGACAGGCGCTGGCTCGGCTCTCCGCCGCATGGATTCAGGCTAACGCCGAACGCCGAGAAAAGCGTGAGAGCTTGCGGCGTCAGGCGCTGCCGCGTATCGACTCCAACCGAGCAGATGATTCAACGCTGCTGCACTTACAAGATGACGCTTCGAGTTGGATCCCCATCGAGCAGACGGGCGCTCCTCCCTTGGCGCTTTCCGAGGCCCTGCGGCGCGGCATGGCAACCCCGTATGAGGCTTTCTTGTCAGGATTGGAGCCCAAGTCAGCCGTGGCCGCGGGACCGAATCAGCGTTCGGCCGAGGCACCACCCGCCGCGGAAGATTCGCTGACGCCAGAAACGCCCCAGGCGCGTCTGCCGGTGAATGAACCAGAGGACGAAGAATCGATGAAGCCTGAAACGGCATTGGCTCCGGTTCGACGCGTGGCTGCGCGCCCAGCTGCCGTTGCCGGACCGACCATCATTGACACCTCTCCCGAGCGGGAAGTGAAACGAACCCCGCCGAGTGTCGAGCCGAAGGTTCGAAAAAGTGCAGGATTCGTTTTGCCAGCCTCGGACCTTCTGGCACCCCCCTCTGAGATAACGACCGTTATTGATCGCGACCGAGTGCTGGAGCTGTCGCGTAAACTCGAAAAGACGCTCGCAGATTACGGAGTTCAGGCCAAAGTGGAAGAGATCCATCCCGGCCCCACCGTGACGACGTACGAGGTGTCCCCTGAGGCGGGCACCAAGGTAAGCCGGGTCTCCGCGCTTTCCGATGATTTGGCGCTCGGCCTCTCACGCAAGGTGCGCATTATTGCGCCCATTCCTGGGAAAAATCGCATTGGATTTGAACTGCCGAACGATGAGCGCGTTCCAGTCAGCCTGCGCGAACTAGTGGAGGACAAGCGCTTCGAAGCGCTCGCCAAAACGGCTCCGCTGCCCGTGGTGCTAGGCAGAGATATCGTCGGGGCCCCCTTCTACGGTGACTTGGCGTCGATGCCTCACGTGATCGTTGCGGGAGCCACGGGCGCTGGAAAGAGCGTGGGGCTGAACGTGATGCTCGCGAGCTTGCTGTTCTGTCGTACTCCCCAGGATCTGCGCTTCCTGATGATCGATCCCAAGGTGGTGGAGTTGGCGCCGTTCGACGGCATTCCCCACATGCTCCTGCCCGTCGTAACGGACATGAAGCAGGCAGCGACCGCGCTCAAGTGGGCAGTGAATGAAATGGAGCGTCGTTATCAGCTCTTCGCTGGCGCGGGCACCAAGAACATCACCACTTACAACCGTTGGGCCGAACGCGTTCAATTGGGGGAGATCGCCGCACCCAAGGCCTCAGAAGTACTCGCGCTGTCCGCGGATGGTGCCTTAGTGAACGTCCCCAGCGCCAAAGATGGCAGCGACGGGGTGATCTTGCCGGGAAAGCTTCCGTACATCGTGATTGTCGTTGATGAGTTTGCTGATCTGATGATGCAGCAAGGCAAAGACGTCGAAGTGTGTGTGGCGCGGTTGGCGCAAAAGGCGCGCGCCGCAGGCATGCACGTGGTGCTGGCCACGCAAAGGCCGAGCGTTGACGTGATCACCGGCATGATCAAGGCCAATTTCCCGTCGCGGATCGCTTTCCGCGTGGCTCAAAAAGTCGATAGCCGCACGATTCTCGACGAGCAGGGCGCCGAGGTACTTCTCGGGAGGGGTGACATGCTGGTTAAGCTCAACGGCGCTTCGGACACGCGGCGCGTGCAGTGCCCCTTTGTGAGTGAAGAGGAAGTGAGCGCGCTCACGGACTACTTAAGGACCCAGGGAACGCCGCAGTATCACGAAGCCATTTTGGTAGACGACGGCGAGTCGGAAGATAGTGGCAAGGATGACTCGCAGCTGGATGCGCGGTTTGACGAGGCGGTGCGCATTGTTGGAGAAACGCAGCGCTGCTCGACCTCGTGGCTGCAGCGGAAGATGACCGTGGGTTACAACCGCGCCGCCAAAATCGTTGAGCAAATGGAAAAGCGCGGGATGGTCGGTCCGCCGAATGGTGCCAAAGATCGTGAGGTCCTGATTCCCCCGGGGATCTAGCGCCTTTGGGTCGTTTTTCATCGTGCCGCAGCCTGCCTCCTCCCACCCGACGCGTGACAAAGCGCCACAACTAGTGCAAAAGTAACGCATTGGTGACCGGCGCTGTGGGACCGACCTCTGCGATACCACCCGTTCTCGACGAGGACGACGACGATGTCGCGTGGGCTCTGCAAACCGCGCAGGTCCAGTGGACGCGTCAGGCCTACGGTGACGCCTTGACCTGGCTGCAGCGTGCTGTTGATACGGCGGAAGGGATTGGCGCGACGGGGCGCGCAGAGCAGCTGCGAGTGTCGGCGGCGGCATTGACGCAGCACATGTGGAGCCAAACGGTCGCTGCGGCCCCGGCCACCTCCCACCGCGCCTCAGCGCCCGCATTGGAGGAAATGGACTCCCTCGACGAAGACGTTGAGTTCGAGGAAGAAGAAAGCCCTGCCTCGCCTGAAGACAGCGCAGCGCTGGACGATTTGAAGCCTGATAGCGTGCGGTTGCCGAGCCCAAGTGAGCTGAGTCAGCCGGTCAACGAGGCGTTTGGTTTCGTCTCGCCCATCGCGGGCTTGGGTGCTTCCGAGCATCCCGAGCCGAGCAATGCTGAAGAGGCTTCGCCCACTGAGCCCGAAGCATCAGCACCTGAAGCGACTGAGCCCGAAAGGACTGAGCCTGAAGCATCAGCACCTGAAGCGACTGAGCCCGAAAGGACTGAACCCGAAAGGACTGAACCCGGAGCCTCAGCATCGGATTCGATATCTCTGCCGGACACGGTCGATGAGTCAGCAGAGGCAGCGATCGAAGGGATTTTGTTGGTAGAGGTCCGGGGCCTTCAGGATCTCCCAGACGATGTACAGCGGCGGCTTGCGGCGAGCGCCCGGGTGGTAGCGCTCGCTCCAGATGAGGAGGTTGGGGATTTCGGCGCAGCCTTAGTACTTTCCGGCACGGTCTACATCATGCCAACTTTGGCTGATGCGGCCTGTGCGAGCGCATCGGTAGCTGATGTGGTGTTTGCTTCGGGCAGCCTCACCCCGGGCATACCGATTCGGGTGGTAGGTGCCGAAGCCGGCACGCGCGTGGCCGTCTTTTCACGTGAGGAGCTCATTGCCGAAATGGCGCAGTGCCCCTGGGTCGAGGAGGATTTGCGTCAGGTGGCGGATCACTATCAGGCGTTAGCTGGAGCTGGCATGGGGGCCATGGGCGAGCGTTTGGATGACGCACTGCGGGGGTTGATAACCAGCCGTTGTGAGGTTCAGCACTACCGCCCCGGCGATGTCGTGGTGGAGCTGGGGCATGCCGTGGAGGCCTTGTACATCGTGGGTGCCGGCTCGCTCGTGCTCACGGATGCGGATCAGAAAATCGTGTCCGAGGCCCACCCAGGAGACTTCATCTTTGCGGCACAGATTATGCGAGCAGGGCCTGCGCCTTCGACTGTACGTGCAGGTTCGGAAGGTGCACTGCTGTTGCGAACGGAACGCCAGACGGCGCATGAACTCTTGCTGAGCGTGCCGCCGCTCCTGGAGATCCTCGCGGGTATCTAGAGGGTGGGATGCATTTTGGGGCCCCGGCTCAGCCGGGGCCGGGTGTCGCCTTCAATTTCCCAAACGAGCTCACAGTTCCCTTGGGCCCCGGCAAATCGCAGCCCAAACCAGCGTGCGGCCGATGAGATCGTCGGCCGGCCATCGGCGCGCACCATCGGAAATGAAATACGAAAAGCACTTCGCCAGGGCGTTGTGTAGGGGAAATAGGTGAGCTCAATCGCGCCCGGGCGTTTGACGGGCACAATTTCGGTGGGCGTTGTCTCCGTTCCTTCGTCGTCGATCAAGCGCACGATCCAGGCCGGGTCTGTCTTGGTGAGGTCATTCCACTTGAAGCGCTCGGCATACAGAGCCAAGTAGAATTGATGTGCGTCTCGCGTTTCGGCGAGGGAGCGCTCCAGCAAGGAGGTTCGTTGATCGATGGTCAAGCGGTAATCTTCCGCGTAACGGATCGCGTAGGCCCAGCGAAAATCCCATGATTCGTAGGTTGCCGTGGCCGTGAGCAGATTATCGAGTTCGGTGAAGTTGATGAGATCTTGGCTGCGCGTCCAACGCCTCAGCACGAGCGGGTAGTCCGAAGCGACATACTCGCGCGGTGCCTCATCCAAGCGAACGCTGGGCGTTACGCAGCCCACTGCGCCTGCGCACACCAGAACTAAACCCATCAGCCGAAGGCGCACGGCCGGAGCGTACAAGAAGCCATGAAGGTCCCACAAGCCGGGAGCTCTCTCGGCACCGCGCCCGGGCAGCGGTTGAGCATCCCCAGGTGCTCCCGAACTTGACCGTCACAGCCATCTCGAAGTCGAACGCGAGGTAGTAAGCATGCTTACTATCTTCCAAGGAATGAAAAGGGCCGCTCGCCCAGCGCTCCCGCCGCTCGCCCAGCGCTCCCGCCGCTCGCCCAGCGCTCCCGCCGCTCGCCCCGGCGCAGATGAAGGCTTACAGCTGGATCGGGGTCTCGGCCAAAGGTCACTGCCCGCGTGGGCTCACCAGCGCGCGCACGTCACCGATCGTAACGAGCAAGATCACCGCCAAAAGTAACAGTAAGCCAACCATATGGATCTGCGCTTCCAGGCGCGGCTCCGGCCGCCTCCGCGTCACCGCCTCATACCCAAGAAACATCAAACGACCCCCGTCGAGCGCCGGAAATGGGATCAGATTGAAGCCGCCAATGTAGGCGCTGAGCATTCCTAGCAGTGTCAGAAAGTAGGGCAGGCCTTCTTCGGCGGCTTTGGAGAACTCGCCGACGATTCCAATCGGCCCGCTGAGCTCCGGCTTTCCCTTGCCCGTGGCTACATCGGCGACGGCTTTGACTAGGCCCAAGACTAACATTTGAACCGTCCGAGCCGGCAGCACGACGGAATCTACCAGTGCTTCTTGGACGCCCACCGGGCTGTGCAAAGACACCGGGCTGATCCCGATTTTGCCCTCGCCACGTGGGTCCCTCTCCGGCGTGACGGGCAAGCGAATTTGCTGACCTTTGCGGAGCACCTCGATCTCAAGCAACTTCTTCGGGTTGCGCACGATCACGCTCTTCATGCGATCCCAATCAGCAACATTCTTCCCATCAATCGCCACCACTCGATCGCCGGGCCGCAGATTCGCTTTGGCGGCGGCGCTGTTCGGCGCGATGGTCCGGATTTCAGTGGTGGGTGACTCACGGCCGCCGATCAGGAGAGCGAAGAAGAAGAACACCGAGGCGAACAGATAGTTCGCCAGGGGGCCAGCAAAAATCGTTGCAATGCGTCCGATCAAAGAGGCGTTTGCGTAGCTGCCCTGGTCGTCAGCGTCCGATTCTTCGAAGGGATTCATCCCAGCGATCTGGACGTAAGCCAGAAAAGGGATCAGAGCGACCTGGTAAACGGTGTCACTCTGCTTAGGCTGGTGGCGCCAGAGCGTTGGCCCAAAGCCAATGCTGAAGCGCGTGACTCGCATGCCGAAAGCGCGAGCCATCAGCAGATGTCCGCCTTCGTGCACGACCATCAGCAAACCCAGCCCGACGATGCCAGCCAGAATTGAGGACCAACCTACAGAAGACCAACCCATACGATGGGCTGGTATAGCGTCACTCCCTGAGCCTTGCCATGTGGGCCCTCGGGATTTGGTGCTCCGGGCTTAGATTCTGGGTGAGTTGGGCGCGAGAGGCGTAATTTACTAAAGCAAGAACGAAACGCCCAGGCTGCTAGTAGGAAAACCGAGGCGCAGCGTGAGAGCAGCTCGATCCGAGAAGTGCCAGCGTCCGCCGGCATAGAGCGCTAGCGGATTGTCAAGGCCAAAACCTGAGTCGCCGTAGTAGCCAGACGTGTAGCGAAGGCTTGGACCGAGCTCGCCCATGACGGACCAATGCTGGCTCAACCAGAAATTCCACTGCAGGGTGACGGGGATCCAAATGTGGGTGACGTTGTCATCGAGGTACCGGCAATCGACCACGTTGCCATTCACTTTATAGTTATTGCAGCCTCGATAGCCGTACTCGTAACCGTTGTAGCGGACCCAATCGAGGCCAAAGCTTATCGCCACCGAATTGTTGATCGTCGGGACGAAGCCGTTGTCCACGATGGGGATGCTGCCTCGAGCGCCGAGGCCAAATCCACCGCCCCGAACATGGCCGGGCGCTCCGACACCGAGTAGCAAATGGGGCTCCAACTCAAAGCCGTAGTCGGGGTGATTGCCGGGCTGCTTGATCGTCATCGGCTCCGCGGAGCACGGAAGCGTCAAGAGGCTAGCGGCACCGAGAAAAGCCAAACTAAGAAAAGCAATGAGTCCACGCTGCATTGCCCCTCTATAGACCGGCTCGGCCCCAAAACCAATGGCGGGGGCATGGTGGGGGCATGGCAGGGCAGCGAGTGTTGCTCGCGTAGGTGGCCGCTGCTAACTTCGCCGCCTCTTTAAAAGTTTCACAGGGAAATATGAGCCAGCCCAATTCACCCGGCGTCGCCGAAGGACAAGTCCAAGCCAATCTTCAACTTCAGGGTGGAGCTGCGATTGTGGCGCCTGTGAGTGCCTTCCCGGGAGGCGTGCCGGGAAATGCACTGATCGTGTTGCCGCTCAATCAAGCCGGCGGAGAACTTACGGAGGCCATGAAGGGCGGCCCTGTGGCGCTCGAAATGGAACAGTTCTGGAAGCTGCTTGGCTTCAACGGTCCTGCCGTGCAAGTGCAAGATGCTCAGGGGCGCCCGATCGCCATTGGTCTCGACGATCTCTTGGGCGGGCTTGAAAAACATTGGCAAGAATCGCCAGACGATCTGGACCGTGCGCGGATCTACGCCCAGGAGCTGATGAAGTACGCGCGCTTTCCCGCGGCCGAAAAGGTGCTAGCCAAACTCGTTGCCCTAGGCGGTGGCGGAGAAGATTGGTTGGCGCTGGGGATAGCCCAACTGAACCAGGAAAATTGGGAAAAAGCGGAGGGCACCTTGCGCGGTGCACAGAATTTGCTCCCAGAAAACCCGTATCCCGCGTTGCATTTGGCCAAGGCCTACAAGGGCAAAGCGGAGCCGGCACGTGAACGCGAGTCCATCGAGCGTGCCATCCAGCTAGATCCACTTTCTGTGGACGCTTGGGCCTACCTTTTTAGTTTCGAGAAAGAGCACGAAGGGGAAGAAAAAGCTGTCGCTCGGATTGAGCAGTTGGCCCTCGCCGAGCCGAATAAGAAAAGCGCGGCACCCTACGTGGCGCTTCAGGGTCTGTTCTCTGCCCAAGAAGAAACCCGCGACCGTGCTATCGGCTTCGCAGAGAAAGCCGTGGAACGGAACCCTGACGACGCCCTCGCCTTGATTTCGCTGTCAGCGCTGTATGGCCAAAAGGGCCAGCTTGAGCGTGTCGTCGAGCTGCTGCAGAAGCATGAAGGCAAAATGTCGCGGGATGTCCGGCTAGCTAATAATTACTTCGAGTCATTGTTCCAGACGCGCCAAATCGACAAAGTTACCAAGCTTTTGAATGCGCTGATGGGTTCACAGAGCCGCGAGGTGAAGCAGTTTGCGATGGAGCGTTCGCGCCAGGTCGCGCAGTACCTTCAGCAGCAGCAACAGCAACTCGTTGCTCCCGCCTGAGTGAAGTTTTCCCTTAAAAGGCCAAGTCTGCCCCCGCTCTCTACGACTTGACTAGAAGTCGCGAGCTTCGAGAGTGCTTGACTTGGACCGCACAACAGAGGCAATGGTGCGTCTGTCATGGCGCCTAGACATTGGAAGTGGATAGGGTGGGTTGCCGCAGCCCTTCTTGCGGGCTCGGGAGCGGCAGTTGGTTGCAGTAGCTATGCGAGCTCGCCGGTTGGCTTGCCCGAAAAGATGGCCACCGGTGGAATGATGGGCGTGACCGGCGGAGCCGGTGGAACAGGCGGTTCAGGTGGAGTTCCGTGTCCGCAAGGCGGAGCGGCCGGTTCGGCTGGAGCATCCGGTTCGGCTGGAGCATCCGGTTCGGCTGGAGCATCCGGTTCGGCTGGAGCGGCAGCACTCGGCAGTGGAGGCATCGCCTCGCTTGGAGGCAGATCGGGAGCTGCTGGCAATTCGGGAGCTGCTGGCAGTTCGGGAGCCGGGGGCGTTCCGAGTGGGATTGATCCGTGTATTGCCACGGGCGGTACTGGTTCTGGGACTGGAGGCGCCGGAGGATCTTCCGGAGCCGCTGGCCACTCCGGAGCCGCTGGCCATTCCGGTTCCGGCAACTAAGCGGATCACTTCCAGAGGCTCGGTCCCAGGCGTGCTCCATGCCCAGCTTTCGAGGCTAGGCACTGGATTTCATGCGGTTTAGCGCCGTGAGCGCGCAGTAGGTCATTCAATGTCCGCCCGTTCAGTTGACACCTGAACAAGGGAGCAGTACTTACTCTCTCCAGACTTAACCGACGGAGAAAAAACCATGATTGAAGAAAAGCAGAAGGGGCGTGCGCTAGAGGCTGCAATTGCGAGCGTACAGAAGGAGTTTGGGGAGGGCGCCATCATGCGCCTCAAGGACGGCGAGAAGATCGGGGGTGATATCGCGGTGGTGCCAACGGGTTCGTTGGGTCTCGATCTCGCGCTCGGGATCGGTGGCTATCCCCGTGGCCGCATTTTGGAAGTCTACGGGCCAGAGTCGAGCGGTAAGACAACGCTCACCCTGCATGCGATTGCGAACGTGCAAAAGCAAGGTGGCGTTGCGGCGTTTATTGATGCGGAGCACGCGCTTGACATCACGTATGCCCGGAAGCTTGGAGTCAAGACGGATGAGCTTCTCGTCAGTCAGCCGGATTATGGCGAGCAAGCTTTGGAGATTGCCGAAATGCTGGTGCGCTCAGGCGCGGTCGACTTGGTGGTGATCGATTCTGTCGCCGCTCTCGTGCCCAAGGCTGAGATCGAAGGCGACATGGGCGATTCGCACGTTGGCCTCCAGGCGCGCTTAATGAGTCAGGCTCTGAGAAAGCTGACCGGCGCGGTGAGTCGTTCTCAGTGCATGATTTTCTTCACGAACCAAATTCGTATGAAAATCGGCGTTATGTTTGGTAGCCCAGAGACGACGACGGGTGGTAACGCGCTGAAGTTCTATTCCTCGGTTCGGCTGGATGTTCGCAGAATTGGAGCCATCAAGGAGGCTGCGCAGGCGGGCAAAGAGATGGCGGTCGTGGGGAATCGTACACGTGTGAAGGTCGTCAAAAATAAGATGGCGCCTCCCTTCCGTGAGGTGGAGTTTGATATTCTGTATGGGCAGGGTGTGAGCCGATCGGGAGAAGTGCTGGACATGGCCTCGGATATTGGGCTCGTTGCCAAGTCGGGTGCTTGGTACTCGCTCGACGGGGAGAGGATCGGGCAAGGGCGGGACAATGCGCGGCTGCATTTGGAGCAACATCCTGAGCTCATTGCCAAGCTCGAAGCTGGCGTCCTCAAACACCATGGCATTGTCAGAGGTGTGGGCTCTGCAGGCGCCGAAGCAGCCAAGGCTGCGGAGGGTATGGAGAAGGAGTCTAAGGTGGTTGCCAAGGGTGAGCCCAAGGTCGACGCCAACGCCAACGTAAAGCCAAACGGTAACGCTGCTGCGCGTCGCCCAGCCACGCGCAGCGACGACGCCTGAAGCTGGAAGCTGGAAGCTGGGGGCCTGCCTTGGGGAGCGACGACGCCTGAGGCCCAAGCCGGAGGTCCATTGTGAACGATGAGATCTTTGCGCTTGGGCCGAGGCCTGCGTACTCAGACCTTGCGCGGCCGCGGTTCGTGAGCCGAGAGCTTCCGTTTTGGGGGTTAACAGCCCCTGTTTGGATTCGCATTCTCAGTGGGCTAGGGTCGAGTTTCTTTGGGCTTTCTTTGGTGAGGCTGGAGATTCCCGAGTCCCTGGGCAGAGTTACGGCTGGGCTCCAGGTGTCAACTCAAACTGGCGGGCTAAGTCGCTGAAATAATAAGTAAAATTACGATTTCTTGACGCCACTCCGGGTCGACCTTAGGCCATACTTTCAAGATTGTGACTGAGCTTTCCGCTAGCTTCCCCTGGTTCGAGTCCGCCGCTGAGCGGAAGCGGCCAGGCTACGTGCGAGCTGCGCGCATGGCGCCGTCAGCGGTGCGCATTCCAGATCCGAAGCTGTTGCGCTTCCCGTTGCAGTTCCTCCCCATCGGTCCGCAGATCTTTGTGCATGAGGGGGCGCGCCAAGCGCTGGAGCGTCGGATTGAATTGGCGTTTGATGGGCCGGTTCAGCTGGGCGTCACGGACAATGTCCGGAGGATGATCACTCAGACACGCACGGAGGGGCGGCTCCGGGTTCGCTTGCATATGATGTTCCTGGGGGCTCCGGATCGGGTCCAGGAATCTTTGGCACGCTACATCGTGTTCAATGATTCAGAGTCGTCGGCGGTCGTGGATGCCTTTATCAAGGCAAATAAGCATCGAATTCGCCCTTCTCAGCCCGTGAGCGGGCCGGTGCGCACTCAGGGGACGCATCACGATTTGTCAAAGATCCTGCTCGAGGTGAGCCGGCGCTACCTCGGCGAGAGCGCGCCGAGAGTGCTCATCACCTGGGGCCGGCGAACGCAGCCGCGCGTTGGCGTGCGGCAGGCGATCAAGCTGGGTTCGTACAGCCCGCGGGAGCGTTTGATTCGGGTCCATCCGGCGCTCGATCAGGCCTGGGTGCCGCGTTATTTTGTGGCTTTTGTGGTCTATCACGAGCTGCTCCATCATTTGGTGGAGGCCACGCGCGCGGGTAAGAATGTGGTGCTGCACGGTGCCGAGTTCCGCCGCCGAGAGAGCCAATTTCGCGACTATGTTCGCGCCATTGCGTGGGAGCAGGGGCACATTCAGCGGTTGCTGCGGTCGCGCTAGGTCGCGGCTTGAAGTGGCTGAAGTCTGGCCCGGATGTGTTGATGGTGCTTAATCGCGGAGCGCCAAACCAATAAACCAGGTGTCGCTGCCCACATTCAGCTTCTTGCCGCCAAAGCCGTCAAGATTGCTGCTGAGCCATTCGCCGAATAGGAAGGCGCTCTCGAATTCTGGGCCAGTGCGGAGATCGGCTTCGCCTGCCCGATCTAGAAAGCCGAGATTCAACATCAAGCCTGCTGACCACTGGGTGCCATAAGATGCGCCGCGACCTCTGGAGCCGTTGTAGCGGGAGAGATTTCCGGCGCTGGTTGCCCACCAGAGCGAATAGCCGACACCCGCTTTAGCGAAAGGAACCAGCGGGATACCGAGCTGATCTTGGAGTGCGGTCACTCGGAGCACTCCTACGCCGTACATCGGCACGATGCTCAAAGTGTTCTCTTCGCCGGATAATCCTGCACCACTTGCTAGCGGGGACTTGGCTGTCATTTGAGTCATCCCGAAACCCAGGGCTGGGCCGAGGGTGCCAACGCGCTCCAGCTGCAACGCGAGCCAATCGGCCTCAAACCCCACCAGCAGCCGCTTCTTTTTGCCGTACATCAGCTGATACGGGCCGCTACCGCCGAATTCGTCGTCAATCTTCGGTGGATACGGCCCAAAACGCAGCTCATAGAGCGCATGTTTCCCGACGGAAATTCCCTGACTCTTGGACTCGACGCCGCCATCACTCCCGAACGCTGCGCTGCCCGCCGCTGCCTGCGCAGAGTCCACTGAAGTGCTCGCGGCCAGCAGGCAACCGAGCCCGACAACCGGTTTCATCCAAGCAGAGGCGCGTGCCTTCCTTTGCGAACGGCGGAGCCCGGCGACCATCAGCAACGCAGCAGCGAATAAGCCGACGCCGTTGCGGCTGTGTTGGAGCGAAAAGCTGCAGAAGCCTCCGCCCGCGCTGCCTCCCGCTTGCCGGTAGGACTCATAGAAGTCTGTGACCTCCTCCGGCGTTCCGCACACGACTTCTGAAAGGGTGCCCTCGTTGCCAGCTAGATCCCTTCCGCTCACGGCAACGGCGTAGACGGCTCCATTCTCGAGGTCCCCCGCGGTGCCGCTCGTTACAGTTTCGCCCGTATTACTCCCGCAAAGGAGCGACGTGTCAGGTGCCTCTCCCGCCTTGAGCGACGACCCCGTGCAGCCTGGCGCCTCTCCAACGATTTTCTCACAATACAGCTGATAACCTTGAGTTGGGTCGCTCGTTTCGCTGCTGGAAGTCCATTTGATGACCAGCCGGCCCTCGCCGGCGCCGGCGACAATCGCCGTGGGCGGCTTGGGGCCGACGAGATCCACGTTGATTGTTTCGGTGCTGGGGAAACGCGCGCTTACGGGGTTTTCCGCGCTGCTGCTGTCGAGAAGCAGGAAATAGACAGTGATTGACTGGGCAGTCGCTGCCTTATCGGAAGCGCAAGGGTTAGCGGGATCCGCGGTACGGTACGCGGCCTCCACGAGATCCTTAACCTTGACGTTAATAGTGGCGTCTCCCGTACCCAGCGCGTTTGAGGTGGCCACCTGCTTGCAACTCCCTGTTGTCGCCTTGCGCTCAGCTGCGAGCCCACAGTCCACAGTGCCCGCCCACACTTCCAGACGGAGCGCGCCGGTGTTGGCGAAGACGTAGGGAACGATGAAATCGTTATCGCTCTCGCAGTCGGCGCGATTGACCCAGTAGGGCTGCTCGGTGCTCTTGCGGAGCCCCTGCGTCCGGTCCACGTCGGCAGTCGTGATGGTGATCATTTGCGCGGAGGCTTTGCCGCCCAAGCTGAGGCTTGCGAGAACCAGAGCGACCCAAAGACTTTGCAAAACAGCGCGACGGACCCAGAGAGCGTTCACGCGCCGGTGATTAGCATGGAGCATGCCAGGAAGTCAGTTGCTGAAGCGCAGGCATTTCTCGCTTCTGTCGCTAAACCGCGGACCGCCCAAGCCTGCCAGGCTGGCGGTGGGGTGAGTGGTGTTGTCAATTTGGCGCAGCAGGCACGCCAGAACTAGCAGGAAAAACCGCGCCTAGAACCGGACTTCGACGTGCGTGCGGCGACGCAGCGTTTTCAGCCATTGCTTCCGGGCTTCATTCATCTTCACGCTGCGCACCTGCTGCTCCAACCCGGCACGTGCCTCGGCGTAGCTCGGGATCTCAAGTGGGCTTTGCTCGATCAATTTCACGAACACCGTCGTCGCCGCGACGCGCACCGGATTCGATACCTGACCCACCGCGAGAGAGCTCACGGTTCGTTGCAGCGCGAACGGCAGCTGGGCTCGCGTGGTATCCGGCAAAAGTCCACCGATCGGTGCGCTCTTGGCATCCTCGGAATATTGCTTCGCGAGTTCAGCAAAATCAGCCCCGCCCGCCAACAACTGCGAGATCTTGAGGACCGTGGCGGCCTTTTCAGGAACCTCTTGCGACCCTCGGCCCGTGTTCACGACGATCCAGGCGAGGCGTATCGAGCGCCCGGCCTGGGCTTCGTTTGCTAATTTCTCGTAAGCCTCGCGCAAGTCGTCCTCGGTCGTTCGAATGCGTCCTTGAAAGCGCCATTCGGCGACGCGCAACGCTAAGGTTTGTCGTTTGAGCTCCTCGCGGTATTGCGCCTCTTCGAGCCCGCTCTTCTTGGCTTCCAGGAGCAGCTGCTCGACGCTGAGCTGGTTCTGAGACGCAACGACCTGGAGCATCCTGTCGACGTCGTCCTTGGTGACCTTGATGTCAGCCGCGCTCGCAGCATGCTGCTCAAGCAGCTCGTCTATCATTGTTTCGAGCGTGTGCTGGTAGATCTGCGAAAGCCCAGCGGCCCGTTCCGACGCGCTGCGGCTTTGGGCGTAGACGCGCAGCATCAAAGGGCGCGCCCGCTCTCGGAGCTCACTCAGCAGAACGGGCTTTTCCCCGACGACAGCAACGATCCGCTCCACCACCGTAGCCTCGGCGCCGTTCGAGCCCAACGCCAGCGCGCCTAGCAGCAGGGAGGCGCTGAGTACGTGATGCCAGCGGCGGTGCAAAGCCATGGGGCGCGTCCTAGCACAAAGACATGCCGAAGAGTCCCACCCGGTTTTGCCTGGCCTCAAGTTTTCGGAGCGCGGAGGGGTTGCCACGACGGGCCCAATGGGTCGATAACGCCAGCCCGTGTTGAATATCGATTTGAAGGGTAAGCGGGCACTCGTTGCCGGGGTAGCGGACGACAAGGGTTTTGGGTTTGCGATTGCCAAATCTCTTGCCGAAGCCGGTGCAACGGTTTGCCTGGGGACGTGGCCGCCGGCGCTCGGGATCCTGGAGAATCTCCTGCGGCGCGGCAAGCTGAATGAATCACTCAGGCTATCGGACGAGAGTCTGATGAAGTTCGAGCGGATCTACCCGCTCGACGCGGCCTACGACACCCTCGAAGACGTGCCCGAGGAGGTTCGAACGAGCAAGCGCTATTCGGGCCGCGGCGATTTCACCATCGAAGGCTTAAAGCAGAGCTGGCTCAGCGAGTTTGGCGATCAATCGATGGATATTTTGGTGCACTCGCTCGCCAATGGCCCTGAAGTTCAAAAGCCGCTGCTCGAAACGAGCCGTTCTGGATACCTGGGTGCTGTGAGCGTGAGCGCTTACTCGATGGTTTCGATGATTCAGCGCTTCGCTCCGATGATGCCCGCGGGAGCCGCGACCGTTTCCTTGACCTACCTCGCGAGCGAACGTGTGATCCCTGGTTACGGCGGCGGTATGAACGCAGCTAAAGCTGCGCTGGAAAGCGACACGCGGGTTTTGGCCCATCAAGCTGGGCGCAAGTACGGGATTCGGGTCAACACGATTTCGGCAGGGCCCTATGCTTCACGCGCGGCCAGTGTCACCGGCATCATTCACGACATCATTGGCTACTATTCTTTGAATGCTCCACTCACCGAGCAGCTCAATCCTGAGGAAGTGGCGAATTCGGCGGCGTTTCTATGCAGTCCGCTGGCTTCCGGAATTACCGGGACAACGCTTTACGTGGATAAGGGCTATCACGCGATGGGCAAAGCCTCCGACTGACTCAACGCGTTGCGACCGACGACAGACACGGCCTTCGTCGCACCGAAGTGACACACTGCGAGTCAGGCGCGACACGCCGATCCGGTCTTGCTTGTAGACCACCTTGGCACTATGCGCCTGCTACACTGAGTTGTTCGGTGATCGTGAAGAGCGCTTCAGGTTTCCGAAGATGGCACGTTCGGTGCTTTAGAGGATGTTCGGATGGCTTCGCTAGCAAGAATTGTATTTTGGGCCTTGGTGGTCATCGTGACACCCGGTGGGTCGCTCTTGCTTCCGTTCTTCCTGCTTCGGCGGAAGAAAGCCCAGCTCGCCCAGCCTCTGCAGACGAGCGCTCAATACGGCACGAGTTCCGAGCGCACGGAGACCTTGGCCAGCGCTAGGGTCCTATGCGAACCCGTGAGTGTGAACGGGATTTCCCGTGTGGTCGTACCAACGGTGAGCGTCAGTACGCCTCGCACCGGTCCGCTGCCTTTAGCCCGCACCACTTCGACGACATATTGACCAGCTTTCGCACCGCGAAGGCTCAGGCTTTCCGAACGGGTGCTCGTCGGGGTCAGGCTCGTGATGACTTCTTGGCTGGGCGCGCCCAGCCAGGAGATCCGATGGCCATCTGGGTGCAAGAGGCCCAGATCGAGGTCGCTGTTGCCGCCCTCCCAGGTCGCTTCGAGGCGCACGTCGCCGTTCAAGCGTTCGCTGAGCAAGGGCTGATCGAGCCGGGCCTGCGCCTGAAGCCTGACTGAGTTGGCCGCGCGCGCCAAGAGATCTTCCCCCAGATCCGAGTAGCCGAGCTCCCGGCTGCACTTCACGGCATCCGCCAGGGAACCAGCGTTGTCAGGTCGGGTTTGGGCGATAGCGAGACTAAAGCGACAAGCGAGCCGGGCTTCTCCACCCCAGCGGTAAAGCCGCGCCAAGCGCCATTGAGCTTTGAATTCGCCGGGCCGTGCGTCGAGCACGCTGCCGAGGATCCGTATCGCGCGGTCTCGATCGCCGAGGCGAGCGGCGACATCAGCCGTTGCTGTCAGCGCTTCGGGATCGAGCGGCTCTTTCTCCGACCAGCGAATGGCCAGGTGGCTGGCACGCTCCAGGTCCCCGGCAATCATGTAAAGCCTGTAGAGATTAATCAGGGGCTGCCGCGCTTCCGAGCGATAGGTGTAGTCGCGTTCTGCTTCGCCAATGCGTGTTGGCTGGGCGCTCGCGGGGATCAATTGAAGGGTTTCGATGGACCCGCTGCGTTTCCAAATGCGTCGCATTGGGATCATGTTGCGTGGGGGCGGCGGCGGCGGCCGGTTACGTGGCTCAAACTCAAGCGGTTGCTCGCGGCGCAACGGCTGAGGCTTGGTATTCAGTTCGGCATCGGGGCGGAGGGCAGGAGCGCCGCTCGGAGCGGGCGCAGGCGGCGCAGCCCAGGCGCGATCATTCGCTGCGCGTGGAGCGGCGGAGCTGGGCTGTGACGAACGCCCCATGGGCCCGGACTTTTCGCGGCTCCCTAGGTCGTCTAGGGCATCGCTCGCGGCACTTGCTTTTTTGGGCGCTGAGCGGGTCCCGAGCGATCCACCGCCCGACTGAAGCACGCTTTCATCGAACGCGGGATTGCTGGCTTTGTCCTTTTCGGTCGAGCCATCTTCTTCATTTTCAAGCGCGTCTTCGGTCTCTTCTTCACCCGACCACTCCGGGCTACGCCGCGAATTATCCAAGCCGAACGCCTTGAACATCGCCGTGCTTTCCAGCACGAGCAGCGACGTGTAACGGCTGGCCACGTTGAACTCCTGAGACAATCGCACGGCTTGCTCACGCGCAGCTTGGCTGCCATCGGTTTCGAGATCAGCAATTGCACCCGCAGCAAAGAGCCTCGGCACAAATGCATTCGCTGGGCGGTTTTCAACCGCGAAACTCACTGGGTAACGTTTCTCATACGGGCTGCCGCCGTACACACCACGCACCACGACATCGCCACGGATATCTGACAAACGTGAGCGTGCCGTGATTAGCAGCTCACCGCCATCCAGGATGGGCGGGGCTTCGCTCGGAGCTATCGCGTACAGACCTCCCGGGAGCTCGACGCTCACGTCGCGCAGCGAGGCCATGTAACTAGCGCTCAGCAGATCGTAGGCAACCTCGGCGATTTGGCGGCCCGGAGTGTATGGGAGCACTGTGCCGCCTCCGCCGAGTGCGAGTGCGCCGAGCGTGCTCACGTCGGAATCTGAACCCACAGCAACCGCAAGAATATTGGCTTGATGCTTGAGGCTCAGCGTCTTGGCTTCGCGCTTGATCAAGCCGGGCAGGATGGCTCCCACGGTGGGCGTGCCGTCCCCAACGTAAATCACCCGCAATTCATGCCCCGAATCGCGGTCGCGTTGGCTTGCGGCGAGGGCCTGTTCGATTCCCCCCGTCACGTCCGATGCACCCTCGGGCGTGATGTTTCGCAAGAAAGTTGCGGTGGTCTGGGCTGTCTCGGCGCCGCCCTTCTGGAACTGCTGCGCCAGGGCACTGCACTTCACGTCGCAAGCGAACACGTTCACACGGTCCGCCCTGTCAAGTTCCCGAATCGCGCGTGCCACGAGCGCGGAGGCTCTGCCATACGCTTCGCCAAACATGGAGCGACTTGCATCCACGACAAACACGAAGTCGAGCTGGCGAGCCGCCGTACGCCGGGGCAGCTCGGGACGAATCGTGAGTGCTACGTAGCCATCGTTGGAGGCGGGCTGCGTGTGCCCCCTTGCGTCGTCGTCGGAGGCGGATTGCGTGTCCCGAGTTACGCCAGTGGTGGGTGCCTGGCGATCAGTTGGGTTGGCCCCGTAGGTCCAAACGGAAACTTCGCGCTCGGCGCTTGGCAGTGCGTATTCGAGAGCTAGATCACCACGAGGAACAAAGTTGGTTTCGGCGAAATCAAAGGCGATCGCGGCGTTATGCTCCGATTGGCGCAGTGGATAGCCGAGCGTGTGAATGCGCTGACGGGCGTCGCTGCCTCGCACCTCAACATCGACCGAAAAATCATCTACATGCGTGGAGCCACTTGGATCGTGCGCGAGCGGATACACGTAGCGCCGGGTTTTCCCCACTTGCTTCAACACTTGCGTGTACGTCAGCACCACTTTGCGCGAGCTTTGTCGCGGTAGCGGATAGATGCGCAGCTCAAAGCGTCCGCCGCGCTGCCATTCCAGAAGCGCGGGATCTCGCCAGGGCCCGGGCACCCAAATGATCTCATCGGGCGGCGGCGGCTTCACGTTGCGATTGGCGTTCACGATCGCCCCCTTCCAGATCTTGGCCGCCTTTTCGCGATCCACGAAGGCGCCTTCTTCTAGCTTGCCGTCCACTTCGAGCGCGAGGCGTTCGATCTGGGCATCGGGCGGCAACGGAAAGCGGAAGATGCCTTCGAGCACATCACTCGTGTGGTTGGTGAACACCTCTGTTACCTCGGTGCGCGCCATGATGCCGGAGATCCTGACTTTTACCTGATGTTGCGTCAGTGTGACGGCGCCTTTCAGCTCCGTGCCGGTGCCGGGCTTTTTGGCACGGAGCTCACCCAAACCCCTCACTTCCAACGTCTCGCTCTTGTTCTCGCTGATCTCGCTCCAGGCCAAAGCTTGACTGAGCGAACCCGAACCGACCCGCGGGGCATCCTCGGAGTTCATCTCGCCCGTTTCCCCGGAATAGACCGTCACCTGGCGATCGCGATTATCAATCAGCTTCACAGCACCGCGGCTCACCTCGACGCTTGAGAACCCAGGCTGTGCACGCAACGCGAATTTGGTGCCGAGCACCTCTACCTTGCCCGAATCGAGCACAAAGCTGGCGCTTCCATTTTTCTGGAGCGCGATATCAGCGACGATGCTGCCCAGCTTGAGCTGAGCGCTGCGGCTGGCTTCGTTCAGGATTAACTCAGTGCCTTGGTCCAGCGTGAGCTCGGAGCCGTCATCCAAGCGGAGCGTGGCACGGGTGAAGGAATCCGTCTTGAGGCGTGAGCCAGGGCGAATGCGATGGTTGGCTTGCGCGCGTTCGCAGGCTCCTGCTTCTGTGCAGATTTCTAGGCCTTTGGCGCTCGCGGAGGCTTGGCTGATGTTCCGGACAACGCCTTGCCAGCTTGAGCCACTAGACAACCACGAGCTAACACCTGGTTGGTCGGGTGCTGAATTGACGAAGAACAGGAGCGCCGCAGCGGCTCCCGAAACGGCAATCGCGGCTGCCAATGGGCGCTGCTTTAGAAAAGATAGAATGGGGTTCGCTTTGGGTGGGATGTTGTGCGCTGCTGGTTTTGGTGCTGTTTCAGCGGTTTCCGGTGGTGCCGTGAGTTCCGTGGGTGCTGCCTCGGGTTGTGCTGCAGGGATGGGCTCTGGCGGAACGGGCTCTGCTGGGACAGTCGCGGCAGCGTTTGGGGCTAGCGCCGTTTCAAGCCGAGCACGGAGGTCTGCGGGAGCGAGTGTGAAGTCGCTGCCTGCTGGGGCGATCAGTTGGACGGCGCGTTCGGCCTCATGCCGAAGATCGCGGCAGACGTCGCAATCGAGCAGATGTTCCTGCAGCTCGGGAGACGCCGTGCCGTCCAGCACTTCCGAAATGTGTTCTTCGACCTGTTGACAGAGGGGCGATAAAGTCATGCTATTTCCCTTTCAGAGACGGCGCTTTGCAAGGCTCGGAGTCCGCGTGACACACGCTGGCGAGCCGCAGGTTCATCGATTCCGAGTGCTTCGGCGATTTGGGCAAAGCCAAGCTCGCCCACATAACGCAGCACGACCGCTTCGCGCAGCGTTGGCTTGAGCTCGGCCAGGGCTTGGCGCGCGCGTTCGGCTTTTTCACGTAGAAGCGAACGTTCGTCGGCGGCTTCGGCGTGGCCTAGGGGATCGAGCAACTCCAGCTTCTGTGCGTTCGCTCTGCGCCCCTCCAGGCTTCTGGCACACTTGCGGCGCGCGATCGCCAAGAGATATCCTTTGAGTGAGCCGCGCTGCTCCCATTTTGGCAGGGCGTGCTGTGCATCGAGCATCACTTCTTGCACGAGGTCTTCGGCGTCGGCACGATTCCCGAGCAGCGCAAGACACACCCGACCCACACAGGCGCCATAATGGTCCGCACACAAGAGCACGGCTTCGCGCACATCACCCTTCGACACAGCCTCGACGATGCTGGCCTCAACCGCCCCAGCGCCATTCATGGACATCGTTTCGTCACTCACAGCCAAGTGACCCCGAGCACCGGATTTGTGACCAAGAATCCTCCAATTTCATTCGACACACTCCCAAACGCGGCTGCCCGCCAAACCTTGCACCCCCTGCTAACCCCTCAGAGGAGCGCTCCTTGGGGGCCTAAGTTAAGGCCCCGCTTCCGTCGTCACGGGAAGC
>CAZSUA010000055.1:0-15907 GCA_964609655.1 uncultured Polyangiaceae bacterium
CGATCAACCAGAGTGGCACCGTCGATAGATCGACCGCCCCTCCCACTTCGTCGTTCAAACGGATCCCGGCAAGATAAACCGGCGTTTGCTCGGCCGTGGCACCGCGCAGAGATGCTGTAGCGGCAGAGCCGAAGCCGCCAACCTGGGTCACCTCCACTCCGGCCTCACGCCTGAGGACGTCCGCCGCATCAAGGCCTGGTGCTTCTAATCGTTCACGCCGGACGACGGATCCAGAAACAGCAGGTTCGCGTGGCAGCACATGCGGGTGGAGGGGCTCGCCAATGACCTCCACACTCGTGGGCGACGCGGGCTGTGCGCGCAGAGAAGCGCTCAACGTCAACGACGCTACGATCCATACGAGACTGCGAGCACAAGTTTTCGGAACCACGACGCCGGTCCCCAAAACGCATGTTTTCGCGCATTTTGGGCCTTTTTTGGCTCACCGCTCTCCCTAGAAAGCTTCGGAACCGGCACCTGATGATTTCAGGTGATCCTCGTCAGGTCTTCGGACTTGGGGCGTGCACTTGTGTGCTGACCTAAGCATCGTCGCTTCCCAACCTCACCGACCGGCCAGATTATTCTGACGGGCGGATTGATCAGTGCTTCGTGACGATGTTCGTTCCCTATACCGCTGCTGGGCAGTTCCGGAATTTCACCGGATTCCCTTGAAGTGAGCCCACCGGGGCCCACGACGAGTGACGGCGCGGACCCTACTGGCGGCCTCGAGGGGTGTCAAGGCGAAGATATGGCCCCCGTGTCGCCCCGTGTCGCCCCGTGTCGTCCCGTGTCGTCCCGTGTCGTCCCCCCGGGAAGTTGCATGATTGCACGCAACGCCAGGTCGTGCGACGCACCACCCTGCGGTGGATCCATGACTCTCCCCTTTCAAGTCACTGCCCTTGATAAAGGCTCACGTGCTCGGCGCGGAATGCTCACGACCCCGCATGGTGTTGTCGAAACGCCAGCGTTCATGGCCGTGGGCACCCGAGCGACGGTAACCGGGCTCACGCCGGAAGATCTGCGCACTCTGCGCACTCAGGTTGTGCTGGGGAACACGTACCATTTGATGCTCCAGCCCGGACCGGAGCTCCTGCGACGCGTCGGCGGGATCCACAACTTTATGGGCTGGCACGGCCCAGTGCTGACCGATTCCGGTGGATACCAGATTTTCTCGCTCTCAAAGGATCGCACCATCAGCGAAGAGGGGGCTCGGTTTAAGGCCTACACCGATCAACGCCACCACCTCTTATCACCGGAACGTTCGATCGAAGTTCAAACCGCTATCGGTTCGGACATCATGATGGTGCTTGACGTGTGCGTGGACTCCACTTCAGACGAAGGCTCAACACGCGAGGCCATGGAACGCACGCATCGTTGGGCGCTCCGCAGCTTGGCCGCACGCAGCAATCCGAATCAGGCACTGTTCGCGATTGTTCAGGGTGGTCTGCATCCCGGCATGCGCCGAGAATCAGCAGCTTTCCTGACGGGCCACGCGTTTGATGGATTTGCGATCGGTGGCTTAGCCGTGGGAGACACGCGCTCGGAACGCGAAGCCATCACTCACCTCGCCGCCGATTTGTTACCCCCCGATCGACCGCGCTACCTCATGGGTGTTGGCACACCACCCGACCTCTTGGAAGCGGTGCTGGCTGGCGTCGACATGTTCGACTGCGTGCTGCCCACGCACCTGGCCTGGCAGGGGACAGCTTTTACATCAACCGGCCGAGTTCGCGTCACACGGGGTGCTACGGCGATCAACGATGAGCCCTTGGACGCCAATTGCACGTGCGCCACGTGTAAAACCTTTAGCCGCAGCTACCTCCACCATCTATTCAGATCTCGCGAGCCGCTCGGCCCTCGCCTGCTCTCGATGCACAACCTTCACCATTACCATGACCTGATGGCGCAGATCCGGCAGGCAATCGAGGACGGCTGCTACGCGGAATTCGCTCGGAAGAAGCTCAGCGAAATCGACCATCACGAACACAGTGCGCAACGTAAGAGCGAGACGGTTGAGCTGTGAGTGATTCAGCGCGTGGCTATGAGGTCGTGGTAACACGGGGTGGGGCGCACGCTGTGCTCGACCGAGCCAGTGGCGAAGTGATGCATCCCGTGGTGGGGCCCATGATCGAAGCGCAAGCGCTATATGTTGAACCTTCGCGGTTGCATACGCGGCTGAGTGAATATGCTCCCACTCCACTCGTGGTCTTTGATGTTGGCTTGGGCGCGGCCTCCAATGCCATTTCCGCCTGGCACGTATCTGAAGCTTTGGGGCCGGAAGCTCGACAGTTGAGTATCGTGAGCTTCGATACCACCGTGGAAGCACTACGGCTTGCAAGCACTTGCGAACATGCCGAAGCCTTCGGTTTGGCCGGTGCTGCTCAAGCGGCGGCCCAAAGCTTAATCGCGGAGCGCCAACACCGAACGGCACGCACCTTGTGGCGCCTGGAACTCGCAAATGTTCCTGAGTGCTTTTTATTCGAAGCCGAAGCCAGCGTGGATATTGTCTATTGGGATATGTTTTCTCGCCGCACTCATCCAGATTTGTGGACGGTGGGCGCTTTCAGCAGCATCCGACGTTTGTGCCGAAGTGGAGCCACCCTGCACACGTACAGCCGCGCCACCGCCACGCGCTCTGCCCTCTTGCTCGCGGGCTTTGCCGTCGGCATCGGCGTGACCACGGGGGAAGGTAAACCCACGACCCTCGCAGCCGCAGATGTTGACGACCTGCGGCAACCACTCGATCAGCGTTGGCTGGAACGCCTCACGCGCTCTTCCGAACCGTTTGCACCCGACGCACCCAGCGATGCCTTCGAACGCATCCGTTCAATGCCTCAGTTCAACTGAGATGGCCGGAGCCATTAGCCGGCGCGAGTCAAAAGGAACCGCTCACGCGAGCGAAATCACATTCCCATTCAGTCCGCTGTCCCCGATGTTCCCGGTGATACCAAACGGCTCCAGAATACTCCGAAGCGCATTATTGTGCGCTGTGCCGCCGGGGTATTGTACCACTCGGCCTGGCGTTACCTTGCCTCCAGCCCGACCAAACGTGGTGAGTGGGACGGACTCGTGCACATGCCCGCCAGCATTTGAGAATTCAGAACACACCAGCACAAGTGTGTTATCGAGCATGCTGCCGGAGCCTTCCGGTGTGGCTTTGAGGCGATTCAAGAAGTTCGCAAAATGCTGGGTGAAGAACACCCCCACCTTGTCGATCTGCGGACTGAATTCGTGTTCGAGGCCGTGATGATCATCCATCACCCCGTCCACGTAAGGGAAGCCCATCGCGCTCTGAGCTGAGCACAAGGCCTGGCATGAAGCCACGCGTGTGAGATCGCAAACAAGCGATTGATAGAGCAGATCGAGCTGGTGCGCTGCCACAGTTGGAATGTCCATCTCATTGCCGACCGCCGGCGCAGCGCAACCGACGCCAACTACTTGAGGAGGCGACACCACACCGCCACCACCGCCACCCGTACCACCGCCAGGCAAAGGCCCCAACTGCTTCTCAAGGCCGCGCAACGACTCCAGATGTTGCTCCAGCTTTTGTTGCTCGCTCACCCCGGCCACCGCCTTCATTGCGGCCACCTCATTCTTGAGTACATCCAAGATACTCCTGCCGCGCGCGCTCGTATCCACGGAAGCCGGCGGGGGCGTGGTGGTCGCTCCCGGGATCGTGGCTGTCATGGTGGGCTGGGTGCCCGGCATGAAATCTGAGAACAATCGAGAAAACATGGTTGCCGGTTGATCCACCGCGGGCAGCGCGCTGCTGCCCTTGATGTTAAGCCGGATCTGATCGATCTGCGCACCGCTGCTTGAGATCCCAAACTGGAGCGATTCGAACTTCACCGAACCCCCAATCTTGGCAGCAATCTGCTGATCGATCGTGTCCGTTGGAGCCCATTGGGCTTGGCCAGCTTTGGAGACACTGGAATCACCCGTCAGCAGCCCGCGCATCGCCGCCCCGTGCGGCTCTCCGCTCTGTCCCGCCATATTCGCGCCGGCTACATTGTCGCAGCCGAGGAGCTGAATCGATTCCGATTGGAGTCCCGCGAGTGGACTGAGCACTCCGTTGAACTTCCACGTGCCGTACCCAGAATTATCCGTGCCATCCGGAGCATCTGGGAAGTAGCAGCCACCCCCAACGAAGAGCACCACGAAGCGAGTCGGAAAGCTTGCCGCCTGTGCTTCCACAAAACTCTCCCGAAACAGGGGTACTGCCAAAAAGCCTGCAGCGCCCATGCTCAGCATCAATTCACGCCGCTTCAAAAGTGTTCTCGACAACATGATCGTATTCCTTAGCTAGACTTGAAAGTGGCGCGGCAGATTATTGGTCCGAACGAAATGAGTAGCTGTCGGTACCGACAAGACCCGTCAACAATTCCCGCATATCGGCGTTGGAGCCCTCCATTTTGGCCTCCATGGCGTCAATGATCGACTTATCGCGCAAATACTTAGGGTAATCTGGGCTGCTGGTATCGATGACGGGGTCGAGGCTCACGCGCCCAATTCCCCAACGGAAGGCTTCGCGCGAGACGCAGTTCTTCAAGACTTTACTGGTCGCGATGCGCCGAGCGAATTCAACACCATTGGCGAACGGACCGTCCACCTCTGGATCGATCCCGCGCACTTCTCCGGAGGAATCAATCGTTTTACCGTTCTCCATGGCGCGGTACGTCCCCACGGCATCGTAGTTCTCAAACCCAAAACCCAACGGATCGATCAACGTGTGGCAAGCGGCGCACACTGGGTTCGCTGAGTGAGCGGCAAAACGTTCACGCGTCGTCAGAGTCGCGGAGGCCGGTACCGGATCGATCTTGATGTCCGGGGGAGGTGGCGGCATCGCCGTGCACATCACCCGTGTTCTCAGGACCTTTCCACGGGTGATGGGGAAGGAATCATTCGTCTTAGAATGCGCCGTGAGAAACGCTGCCTGTGTGAGGATACCCAGGCGCTCTCCGCTGAAGGTTACCTTCTGCCAAGCCGCTCCAGTCGGGCCAGTAACTCCGTAGTGGCTGGCTAGCGTCCCGTCTGCATACGACCAATCCGCATTGAATAGCGAAACAACGGATCCATTCCCTTCGTTGAAGATGGCATCCACAAAGCGGCGCGATTCTTCCACGATTGAGGCGTGAAGGCCGGTGTCGTACGTCGGGAAAAGAGCGGCATCCTTCGTGGCAACCACTGACTTGGTGATCCCAAGCCATTCCAACACAAAGCCGCGCAGCCAGGGGGTGGCTGTCGCGGTCGGAAGCAAACGACGGATCTGGGCTTCACGACCTGCTGCAGTGGACAAGGAGTCGGCGGCGGCAGCGGCGAACAGCTGATCATCGGGCATATTGCCCGTGACCAAGTAGGAAATTTGCGCTGCCAACTCGTACGGCGTTAACTTACGGTCTAAGCCGGTACCCGTACCGAACTCTGTTTTGTACAGAAAGTGCGGAGACTGCAGCATCGTCTCCACGATGATGCCGATGCCGTCGGCGTACGTTGTACGAGCGCGTTCGTCAGCGAAAAGCTTGGCATACGTTGCCACTTCATCGTTGCTGAGCGGCCGGCGATAGGCCTGCTGTCCGAACGTTCGAATATATGTCTCAGCGCAGGCGGCCTCACCTGCTGGGTCTGCGCAGTGCGCCACAGTTGTGGCGTTAGTAGCGACACCCGCCGCGAGGCTTTTTGCGGCCCGTTGATATTGCTCTGCTACGGCCTGCGGGACACGCAGTGCGGAGGCCATATTCTGAAAGCCCGAAGACTGATCATCCGGGAGAAAGGTCGCCGCTGTGCCAGCACCGACCGTGAGCAGCTTCTGGACCGTATTCTCATACTCAACCGTGTTCAGGCGACGGATCGCGATCGGGCCGAGAGCACCAGCAGGCGGCAAACTGACGACCACCCCGCTGCCACCCGAAGCTGGGCTAATTGTACCGGCTGACCCCGTGCCGTTGCCGAGCATGCTCCCTGAGCCCCCGGAATTGGCCGCATTATTACCATTCCCCGCGCCGGGTGCGCGCCCGCTGCCCTGCACGGAGTTGGTACACGCCGCTAAACCACCGACCAATAGGGCAACGCCAACCAGTGCCAAGCTGTGGCCTTGCGTTGCTGAGGACTTTCTTAGTTTCATCTTGGAGCCTCGATTCAGACTCCATATTATCAGCCGGGGGTAGCACTATACGGCCAACCTCGCTGCTCTTTATAGCACATTCTGGCGCAAAAACCGTGTGCATCTTATACTTCGGAGAGTGGCGAGGAGATTGTAGTCAATCCGGCCGCGAATTGGCCGGCCGCGAAGGCACTAGAAGGCAGGAACGGGAACGGGGCATGCGCCGTAATAGGCGACGTCTGTACCAGCGCTATTGGCAGCGCAGGCGTTGAAATACGTCTGCCCATTACAGCCGCAAACGTTCGGCGCAATCGCGATCGCCACCGGCAACACGGGACCTCCGAGTGCGCAAACTTCGGGCCGTTTTAGGCAAACACCAGCGGCATCCGGCGTAAGACACGTCACGCTGGGACCGGGGAGCGGCAAGCCCACACTGCCATAGCTGCAATATTCGTTCGCCGCGCAGGCAACGCCTGCGATGCCTCCGCAAGACTTGCAAGCGAGCTTGGTGCAAGCGGCAACCCCACCAGCGCAAGAACACGTACTGCAACCATCTGGCGCCGGAATATTGGTCGCGCCGTCGGCATACACCACATTGCCTATCGTGCAGGAACCTGGCGTTGCGCATTCACCCTGAGCGCTGAACCCAACACCGGCAGCAGCCGCACTACAGTCGCTCGCATAGGTTTTTCCGTCACATCCACAAACGGGAGCGAAGATCTCATTGCATACTTGCGGGCGCTTCTTGCACGTTGAGGAGGCGTCGGCGGCGCCGCAAAGACCGTTGCCCGCGTACGCACAATACTCATCCACGGCACAGGTATTACCGGCAAAGCCACCGCAGATTGTTTCGAGACACGCAGCCAAGGTGCAGGAAACGGCTCCCTGGGCGCAACTGCAGCTATTGCAGCCATCGCCCGAAGGAAAAACGCTCCCATCGGCGTATTCAACATTCCCAACCAAACAACTCTTTCCACCGCCCGCTGCTCCGCCGCTGCCAGCGACTCCGCCGGTTTTCGTACTCCCGCCGCTACCCGACCCACCCGACTTTGCCGTTGCTCCCCCCAGCGCGTTCGCGCCACCCGTGACGCCCGCCACTCCGCCAATACCACCACTGGCTTCAAAAGGCTTGCTCTCGAAGGAACCGCCGCACGCGAAAAACATGACTGCGATGGAAATCTGCAATGACGCCAAGGCGAGGGAGCGGGACGAGGGAGGGAGCATGACCCAATACCTAGCAAGCATGATGCCCGGTCAAAGTAGCCTGGAAGGGAAGACTCCGCGACACTGGCTACCTGTATTTCAAGGGTTTTCCCTAGGTAGCGGGTCATACTGGCCGTGCCCGACTGCAGGACCCCGTGGCTCACTTGGCACACAATCGGTCAGCTGGATCATGCTGCTACACGCACGCACCCAAGCCACGCTCAGCACATCTGCTCGCTAACCTATGGCGCAGCGCCTCGCCCGACGGTTACGAAACCGGGCGCGCTCGCCCTGGCCTGAGCCGCGATCCAATCGGCAGACCGCTCTCCTATTTCTCCCAAGTGACGTCTAAGAACTCGATCGGCGCCGCTCGGAAAGCGCTCGGAGGCTTGCCAAAATAGCGACTGAACGCGGTTGAGAAATGGTTGGGATTGTTGAAGCCAAGCGCGTCGCTGATTTCCTTGATCGGAGCGCGTGTGAATTTTAGGAGTTCCAGTGCTTCTTCCATTTTGAAACGCGTGAAGGCTCTTGCAGCGGAAAGCCGCAGCTCCTTGCGGCACGCTCGCTCCAATGAAGAAACACTCATCCCTAAGTGCTCTGCAATCTGTGGTACCGACAAATTTTCGTTCAGCCGCCCTTGGAACGCCTCGAGCATTCGCCCTTCCAAGCTATTCGGGCGACCTGCATGGCTGAGATCTTCGGAAAGGATTGGGCGGGCGAGGCGCTTCAAGAACTCCCAGAACAGCGAAAGAGTCCAGGCATCAAGCAGGAAAGGCGTCACCTGTCCGGGAGTCTCGACCTCGTCTTTGACCCGCTTCCGATACGCATCGATCATCTCCCGGGTGTCGGAAAAGACTAGGTCAGGCGGTTTGGTGCGGTCGCTGAAAATCTCCAACTGTTGCGACGACCGATGGAGCCCGCTTAACAGAAACTTAACGGCTAGAAGCTTGCACGCTGAGCGGGTTGCATCCTCGTGCACGTCACCCGGACGAACCATAAGAGTTTGGCCGGGATGAAGGATCAATCCGCTGCGATTGACGGTACAGGAGTAGCTCCCCTCCAAGGGATGCATGAGCTCGAAAAAATCGTGGCGATGCGCGGGCACCAGCCAATCTTCCGGAGCGTCAATGACATCAATGGCGAGGAACGCGCACTTGGTTTGCAGGCTCCGACCCCCTACCAAAGGATTGGCAAAAACGTGGACAGCCGATTTGCCGTAGTTATGAACTCGCTTCACGCTCGACCCATGTCTTCATCTTACATGGAGTTGCCGGGCAGCTGGAGATGCCTCCGCGTGTCCGCCGCCTTCTTGGCCCAAGAAGCGTGACGCCCAGACCCCACACGCCCGCAACCACGGCCGTTGAGACGCTGACCACCAGAACATGCTGCGCAAACCCCTGAGTGCGCAGCGCTCCGTTCAGGAGCGGCACGAAGATGGTCATTCCCAGGTAAATTCCCAAAGGAACCCACAGGCGCTCCTTCCCAGCAAAAGCATACCGCCTGGAGTGATCGGGCGACTCACCTGACTGGGGCTGCCGAGATGCGGTGAAACGAGCCAACAGCTGCTCTGCTCCCATGTGGGTCAGACACAACGCCACCACGTACAGCACCGTTCCTTCAACGCGGTGTTCCCGGTGCAAATGCAGAGCCCAAAGAATGCGAACACTGTTCACCAGCAGCGTGACGACATAGGCCGCACTCAGAGCAGCTGCTAACCATCCAACCTGGCTACGCCAAGACTTCAAGCTCCGAAGGCCGGTAACCGCCAACATCGCAAAACACACGATCAGGAAATTCACGCCCGCGCAGCCCCGCGTGATCGCTAGCTGCGCAGACTGACTTGCGATACCCACGCCAGCCTCAAACCGGAAAGGGTGACCACTCACCAGCTCCACGAGCCAGCCTGTAGGATCAAGAATGTAGCGAAGCTGGCTGAGCGCGGCGTGGGAATAATGCCATTTGAGCGCAAAGCAAAACAAAGCGGTGGCCGTCATGAGAGCAAAACTGATCACGAGTGAACCTGCAGTGCTGACTGCCTGCGCCATGCCAAAACGCCAAGAGCCAGACTCGCCGCGCAGACCAAAAGCACGAGCTCGGGCTCATCGGCACCGGTGACATCGCCACCCACGGCCAGCTCGGAGACACCCACTGGCAGCGACAAAGGTTGCACCACATTCGTCGCATTGCCACCAGGGTTCCGCACTTGTTCGGTCACTGCGATGAACGAAGTGAATGGCGTGAGCAGGTTGTACTTGAGCCCCAAAGCCACGACCTCCTGTCGCTTACCTAGAGGAAGCTCCGGACTCGCGAAATCTGATAACGTACCAATTCGTGTACGAGCCCAAAGATACGGCAGCGCACTGTTTTCTGGGGAGCTTTTAGCATCTTTCACCAGTAGCCGGGCTTCGTAGGGCCCCGCACCGGAGATCCCGCGCAGCACGACGGCACCCTTGGCGTCTCCGCGCCACTTTCCGTGGATCACGACCGGGCGATCGGCAAGAACATCTGGCACAGCCTTGGGCTCAACCGCGTACGCATCGAGGCCTTCGAAACTCACTCGAACCCGTGTGAGCGCCGGCGCGGAAATGTACTCACGCAGCTTCTTGGCAGTGGCGGGAGCTTGACTCGGATCCGTCACCACGAATGGCACACCGAGACCCGCACGAGCGACCCCTTCCACCAAGAAACGATTGACGCTGGAACCAATGCCGAAACTGTAGACATTCGCCTGTCCCAGATGATTGCGAATGTGCTCAAACACTTCTGGCTCCGCGCTAATATAGCCATCCGTGATCACCACAAAGCTGCGCGAACGCGCTGGATCACTCCGTAAAGCTAACGCTTGCTGAAGTGCGGGGAGCAGCTCCGTCCCGCCGCTGCCGTCGATGTGTTCCAACATGCGCAAGGCCGCGTCAAGATTCTCTCGGGTCGCAGCTAGCGAGGCCGGCGCCATTAACTTGGAATCGCCAGAAAAGAACAAGAGATTGAAGGTATCTTTGGGACGCAGCGCTGAGATCAAGTCACGGAGCAGCACCTTCGTGGTGTCGATGGGGAAGCCTTGCATGCTGCCGGAGACGTCAACAATAAAGACGAACTCACGCGCCGGAACCTCAGCAGGCTTCACGCGTTCGGGAGCTTGCACGATGGCTAGGAAGAACTTCTCCCCATTCTTTTCGTAAAGCGAGAGACCACTCTGAATGGCATCACCAGCCAAGCGATAGTGAAGGATGAAGTCCTTATTGTTGGCGGCGCCTTGGTTCGAATCGAGGGCAAAACGAGCCAAGCTGGGCGTATCCCAGCTGATCTTGACCGGGTGGGTGTCGACGCCCATTTTCGAGATCGGAAACCCCGCGGCGACCGTTCCTTGAATGCTGAACGTTGCTGAACCCAGGTTACCTTTGTGCAGGTAAGGGCTCTCGACGAAACGATTGTTGGCTTTTGGATCGGCTGCAGCTTGGTTCGAGTAGCGAGGACCGACAACGGTGGGAAAGACGAACTCGTAGGTTCCCGACTCAGGGATCAGCAATTCCGTGTAATCGAGAGTTACTTCGATTTGATCGTTGGGCAGGATGTTGGCAACGCCCATCGAGAAGACATTCGGACGTTCTTCTTCCAGCAATGCGGCTGTTTTTCCAGCCTTTTTAGCCGCATCGAACTCCGCTCTCGCCTTTTCGCGCTCTTTAATTTTGGCCACGATCAGCCGTTCCCCCAGCTTCATGCTGAGGCCATGCACGGCCGCACGGGTTGAGGCCGGGAAGACGTAGCGTGCGTTGATCGGAGCCTTGCCACCATTCTTGTAGGTTTGGGTGACGCGTACATCCGCGATCACTCCGCTCACGGCGACGTTCACCGCCGTTGAGAGCAGAGGGAAACTGTCTGCCGCCGAATCCCCACCTTCGACGAAGAAATAGGGCGAAAGCGTCCGATCTTGAGCTGATTTTCCTTCCTCAGCCAGCGATAAAGTAGACGAAGCCAGCAACGCAAGCAGCGCGCACACAGAGAACAGCACACGGGTGAACACCGCGCGTGCACTACAAGAACTAGTGAATGTTGAAGTGGCCTGGAGCATGGCCGCCCCATCGCAAGCGTCGTGCCGTACGCGCGAGGGCCCATTTCTGCGGAAGGATGCCCATATCTGAGCCTACTAGCCGATGCCGCTGTGACTCCCGAACCAACGGCTGTGTCCATCCGGACACGACGCACCTGGTGCACCTGGCGTGCACGCCACTCACTTCAGATCGCGAGCACAACGAACGCCAATGCTGTCCCCGTGGTACTCCGGCGCGTAAAAGTAGCGGTAGCTGGAGCTCAAGAACGACACATAGTGCCCGTAATTCCCGCCTCGGATCTCTCGCCCCAGCGAGGGAAGCGTGTTAGCGCAATCCTCACACTCGGGAGCATAGGGCGCATGCCAATCCCAATTCCATTCCCAAATGTTGCCAGCCAGATCGGCCTGCCCGAATTTTCCGTTTCCTGCTGGGATGGAGCCTACGGGCGCGATATCCAAAGCCTCACACGCCGATGTCCCATAGAAACTGCAACCATAGGCAGCAAGCTCGGCATCCGCCTTGGGCTCCGTGTCCCCCCAGGGAAAGACACGCTGCTCCGAGCCACCAGCAGACGCAAAGTTCCATTCTGCTTCTGTTGGTAATCTGCCGCCATCCCAAAGACAGAACGCGAACGCTTGAAACCAAGCCAGGCAGCCAACTGGCCGCAACTCATTCTGCCCAGGCTCACCGGTCCAGGTGGACACCGTTTCGCAGTTCATGGTGCGCGCCAAACCTTGGGCGTTGGGCGAAAGCTCCACTGCCCAAGCGGCATCCCAGCCCGTCCCGGGGATCCGCGGGTGTGCGCCCTCGCCCACTTCAGGGTGCCCGGCGCCTCGCCACTCATCGTACGCGCCAACGAACTGACGGAAGCGACCGACCGTGACCTCGTACTTATCCAACCGAAAAGCACTCAGCTTGGCCGGCGCAGCTAGATCGTTGCTCCGCGCAAACTCGCCTCCCGTCACAATGGGACTGAGGCAGCAGCTTTCCCTGCTAGAAAGGCCACAAATTGGCGGACTGTCGACGCAACTCCGTGCCCCTACCAAGTAGCTCTGGTCCTCCGCTTCAGCTGCCGGCTTGGTCCCGCTACAGGCTAGCACCCACGAACACAGCACAATGGGCGCACTGATTCTAGCCAAAGACGCCAGCCAACGGACCCGAATTGTAATCGGGGTGACCGAACGTGGTGGCGGTGGAACCGAAGGCATTGGCAATCGAGAGCAGGAGCTTGTTGTGTGGAACATCTTGGCACAGCATGCGGCGTCCTGCACGGAGCTTGTTGCCGCCGCCTGCGAGCAGGAAGGGCATCATCGTTGTGCCGTGCTCTTCAGGGTGCGAAATCTCCGAGACTGAAAGCACCACACTGTTGTCGAGAAGTGAGACCGGGCCCTCTTTTACATCCTCCATGGCCTTCAAGAGATCCGCGAGTCGCTCGGTATGCCAGCGCTCGAGGATCGCAAGGGAGTTCGGCTGGTATCCTTTGTCGTGCTGATAGGCGTGGTAATTCTCAGTAAATCCGAGGAACGGAAAATGGTGGAAAGCGATGGAGTCAGCGAATACTAGGCTCGCCACGCGTGTTTGATCGCAAGCCAGTGCCATGACCAACAGAGCGGTCATGATTTTGGCCACCTCAGGTTGGCTGTTGTCGTCGTTGATGTCGACTGAGGCGGGCGCCGTGGGCACGGTGCATGTCGTCACCCCTCCTCCCGTTCCGCCGAGGCTCATCTCCAAGTCGCGGACGTGCTGCAAGTGGGCATCAAGCCGCACCTTATCACCCGCACCGAGCGTGCTGTTGAACGTGGTGAATTCAGAAATCACCCTATCCAACACCGAGCGCCGCTGAGCTCTGAGCGCCGCCATGGGATCGGGCCCCATCGGAGCGGGCGTCGAAAGCCCGGAAAAAATTTCCCGGAAGATTTTGCTCGGATCCACGCTGGGTGGAACCGGCTGGGCGGGCCCAGCATAGTTGATGATATTCAGCGATGAGCCGTTGCCACCACCACCCGTTGGCCAGCTAACTCCGAACTCACGCGAAGCAAAGCGCGTTGCCGAGCCCACCGTCTTGGCGATCACTTGATCCACCGAAGGGCCATCCGCAAACCCGTCATTCCCTTGCAAGATCTGGCCCGTGAGCATGGCTCCGCTACCCACCGCGTGGGCATTACCCTGGCTGATCTCCGCAACTTTCATGCCTAAATCTTGGGTGATCAGGACCTTCTGGCGCCAGGGCTCCAGCGGCGCCAGGACGGACGGCAGCACGTGGTCGGTTTCCCCGGTGCCCGTAGGATTCCAAAGTTCTGGAACAGCGCCCCCCGGTGCATAGACCACCACAAAACGCTGTGGCGAGGCGGCTTGGGCCTGAGCCTTTGCTCCCCACAACATCTCAAGAAAAGGCAACGGCAGGCATACGCTCGCGGCTCCGAGAAGCATACGGCGTCGAAGCTTCGGCGACACAGTCATAGTGAATCTCCGGACTGGTTTTGTGGAAGAGTTCTCATGGCAGTGAATACCCCGGTGCAGCGAAGGCGTCTGAGGTCGCATGGGTGAGCACCAGATCCCGGACCCCGAGGCCTTGACTCGAGAGCACGGCTCCGAGGTCCTTGAGGACACAGGAGTCCTCGGGTCGCGCACTTCGCCCGAGCGCAAAAGTGAACCATTGCTTGGCCAAGCAATCTCCTGTCTTCGGATTGGTGGCCAAAAGATTCGCCAACTCCACCGCACCCACGAACGGGATGGACCCTGTATCCGAAACGATCTGCCCGCTGGCGTCGATAGGCTTGCCGTTCTCGGTGGTTCGCCACTTGCCGATGGCGTCGTAATTCTCGAAGCCAAAGCCGATCCCATCTATCAACGCGTGGCATGCCGCACAGCTCGGGGTCGCTTCGTGTGCCGCGAAGCGCTCACGCGTCGTCTGACCAGGCTCTCCCGCCGGCTCCACGCGATTCACGCTGGCTGGCGGATCGGGCAAAGTTTCGCACATAAAGCGCGTTCGAATTAGCTTTCCACGTGTCACCGGATTGGAACGGTTGGCGGGCGTCATGCGAACCAGCAGCCCCGCTTGCGTCAAGAGGCCCATACGCTGCGTGGGATCCAGCGTGACCTTCTGAAAGGTATCGCCGGTAACCCCCGCGATACCGTAGATAGCCGCAAGCTTCTGGTTCATGAAGGAATAGGGCGCTGTGAGCAACGTCTTCACATCCCCCGGCCCGTTCCAAACCACATCATTCCAGAACGCACTCATCTCCTGCTGATAGAAGCCAGACATCTCCTGCGTAAATTCTGGAAACGTGGCCGCATCGCGCTGAGCAACCGCCAGCACATCTAGCCCCAGCCACTGCGTTTGGAAGTGACTCAGCTGCAGCTTAGCCTTCGGATCAGCCATGAGACGGGAGGCTTCCGCACCCACTTGAGCCTTAGTGGCTAACTGACCACCACGTGCCGCGGCTAAGAGCGCATCATCCGGCATGCTACCCCAAAGCGTGTACGAAAGCCGCGACGCTGTATCGAAAGCATCCGCGCCATCTGCGGAGCGATAAAGGAATTTTGGCGACTGCAAGAAAACTTCTAATAACATTCGTACGGAAGTGGGCGCATCGAACGTAGCCCGTTGCGTGTCGTAGAACGTTTGAAAATTCTGAACCTCCGTGGTGCTCAAGGTGTGGCGGTAGGCCTTGGTTCCAAAGCCTTGAATAAAGCTCGAAATGCATCCGGGGGCTTCGGGGGCGCAACCTAAGAGACCGTTCAGGTCGGTTACCACATGCTCGGCGAGACCGTTGGCAGCGCCGTGGTAGCCGTCGATCAAGATCCGTGAAGGCGCTGATGCTGTACTGTCTGTGTCGTAGCCGTTCGTCGAAGGTTCAGGGGGGAACGTCTGGGCCGGCGCGGTCGTGTCACGCAGCAGCGCGTTCACTGTGTTGTTGTACTCGTAGCGCGTCAGCCTGCGTACCAGCGCGGGTCCGAGCATTGCGCAAGCTCCAGGGACAACCACGCCGCCCCCACCTGTTCCAAGCGGGCCACCTGGAGCACCTGGGCCAGACCCACCGCTCCCTGTTGGCAAGCCGGCGCTGGGTGACCCCGGAGTGCCTGAAGTGCTGGTGCCCGGACGCCCCTTGCTGGCATCCACGGATGTGCTGCACCCTGCCATGCCGAAAACTGCTGTGAGTGCCAAACCCTGTGCGCTGAACGCGATAAATCGAGGTTTCATAGAGGTAAAGCTCCCACGAGACGGCTTCTTACTCAGACCCTGAGTCTGGCATTCCTTAATGATTTCGGCACTGGCAGAGCGCGCCAAACTCTAGTGAGTTTGCGGCAACGCCGTTAGCGAGTGGTGGCTCGCGTACGCCGACGCTTAAGGCTTGCGCCGAGCAAGGAAAGTCCAAGAGCGGCCCAGCCGAAGCTGGCACGTGGCCTGGCTTCGCTGAGCGAGCACGACGACCGAGTCGATGGCGAGTCTGAATCTGAAGAGGCCGCACCGCCGCTAGCCGTGCTACCCCCGGTCGTCGCTGCAGGCTTCGCACCGCCGGTGCCATTTGAACGAGTGCCGCCAGCGCCCGTTGCT
>CAZSUA010000055.1:16007-22177 GCA_964609655.1 uncultured Polyangiaceae bacterium
CCGCCGGTTCCTGCCGCACCACCCGTGCCGGTGCCGCTCGCCGGCGCCCCACCTTTCACCTGAGAAAACATCCAATCCGGCATCGTCGAATCGTCCCGACAACCGTAGCCGTTGCCGTGTCCGCCCGGAAATTCCTGATATTTGTAGTTCTTGGCGGCTAGTCCCAGCATTCGATCTCGGAAGGCTCGCGCTTGCACTACTTGGCCAACGTCCACGCCATACATGGTCATGTCTTCTTCGCCCTCGCAGTTCCAGCTGGCCATATTGAGAATCTTCTCCGCACGCGCTGCATCCGGCGCTCCATCCATTCCGAGCACAGCCGCAAACATGTCGGGGTTGCGCATCGCAACATCCCACACTCCCCAGGACCCCATGGATTCACCTGACAGATAGAGCCGTTTGGTATCTATAGAAAGCTCGCCTTCGAGCTTCTTGATCAGCTCCACCGCCATTCGACCATGCGGTTCTTGCGGATCTTTGCCCCAATCTGCGGGTGCGCCTCCCCAGCAATAGTAGCTACACGGCGATTGTGGAGCGAGCACGAACGAGGGATATTTTGCTTGTACGTCGGCGTCGTACGGATGCAGGGCATCCAGGTGTTCACCGTTGGTTCCGTTTTCACCGGCGTGATGCAGCACAAGCACCAGCGGATATTTCTTTGCGGGATCGTATCCCTGAGGCACGAATAACCAGTAAGGAACGCTGCCGCCGCCCGGACTATCGTAGGTGGCCATGTTCACCACGCCTGGCGTGAGAGCTTGTGCGCTTGCGACCGGTGCCCAAACCAGGAATGAACTGAGCAAGGCTGCTTCTGCGGCCAACATTGGGAAGCGGTTGTTCCAACTCATTGCAAATCCTCATTGGCGATGCGGAAACCGTGATTGGCTAGTGGGCCGCCGCGGATTTACTCTATGATTCAAGCATGCCGTCGGCCACACACGTTTGCGCAAATAAACTTATCGTTTGCGCCAGCATGACCAAAGTTCAGTCGTTTTTGGTTAGGGGGAATGGGTCCAGGTCGTGCGTATCGCGTTAGGCATTGAGATGAACATTGGCTACTACCGCGGAACACTTCGCGGAGTTGCCAGGTACGCACGGACCAGAAAAGGTTGGCATCTCAACCAACAAGGTCCCACGGTTGAGGGCTTGCAGTGGCTCAAGCGGCGGAATCCCGATGCTCTGATCATCGGCGGAGCGAGCGTTGAGATTCTGAAGTCAGTCGCGAGCTGGGGCATCCCCGTGGTCAACGTGGGAAAGTCTTTCCCTGAGGTGCGATTACCCAAGGTGAGCAACGACGAGGTAGCCATCGGTGTCATGGCGGCTGAGTATTTCTTCGGCCGGGGTTACCGCCACTTTGGCTACGCGGGACACGGTGGCAATATTCAGGATGGGCGAGGCGTGAGCTTCGAACAAAGGCTCAGAGAACTGCAGATCCATTGCAGTGCGTTCGCGGACCCTGCCTGGCCCGAGGACGAGCGGAAGAGCGAGGCCAACTCTGCGGCGTTCAACGAATGGCTGAACGGCCTGGAAAAGCCCGCCGCCATCTTCTGTCATAACGACCACCGCGCATGGATGTTGGCAGAGCAATGTCAGGCGCTCGGGTTAGAGGTGCCGCGCGAGATTGCCATTTTGGGTGTCGACAACGACGTGACGGTCTGTTCGCTCTCAGATCCACCGCTGAGCAGCATTCAAACTGCCTCCGAACGCATCGGCTACGAAGCGGCGCGCTTGCTCGAGAGCCTCTTGAATGGAGACGTGAACACCTCCAATCCCCCGCCTCTTCCGCCGTTGCGCGTCGTCCAACGCCGCTCCACCGAAGCCCTTTGCTCAGACGATGAAACTGTCAGCCGTGCACTCCACTACATGCAAGAGCACTTGTTGCGCGAGGAGGGCGTCGAAGCGCTGACCAAACGCATGGCTTGCTCGAGGCGCAGCTTTGAACGCAGATTCCTTGAGGCGACCGGTTCAACGCCAGCGCACACCTGGACCAAGTTTCGAATCGCCGAAGCACAGCGCTTGCTCGCCGAAACTTCCCTCACCATCGACCAAATCTCGCAGCTTACGGGCTTTAGCGATGGGAATCATCTCTCAACCACGTTTCGCAAACAGACTCGGCTGACGCCCGCGCAATTTCGCAAGCGCTCCCAGTTGGCCCGAGAGTAGCCCTCTGGCTCATTAGCACAAGAGGCTGCGCCGAAGGGCGCTCGGTGTTCGCCCCGTTGCTCTGCGCAGCGCCAGCGTGACCCGACGCCCATCGCCGAACCCAGTGCGGGTCGCGATGGTTTCAACCGATAGATCGGTATCAACCAGCAATCGTTGAGCTTCCTCAACACGGAAACGGGCCCAGGCTTGAGCTGGCGTGAAACCTGTGCTTGCGCTAAAACGGCGTTCCAGCATTCGTCGCGAACATTTGAGTTTCCGGCACACTTCCAAGATCCCAACAGGGCCGGCGAGATGCGAACGCATCAGCTCCATGGCGTGTCCGACCAACCGATCGCCAACAGCCACCGCGTCCGTGGAGCTCCGATTCACGACTCGCGTGGGTGGCAGGAGAATCGTCTGTGTTGGCTTCTGCTGGTTGTCTAACGAGTGACCCAGTAGCGTTGCGGCTTCGTAGCCCGTGCGTTCAAACGGCAGCTGAACGCTACTGATGGGCGGTTCACCGAGCCCGCACACCGACTCGTGATCACCCACGCCAAGAATAGCTACTGCCTGCGGCACCTCAAGCTTTGCCAGCCGACACCTTTCGGAGACGGCCAACGCAACGGCGTCACTCTCGCACAGGAGCCCTACCGGTTTCCGACATGTCGCCAACGAACGGAGTCCGAATTTCTCGTAGCAAAAGCCTGCGCGCTCAACGGCGAGCCCAAAGGCGTGCTCGCGGCCACTGCTCAGTGCTGAATCCGACCCGACGTATCCAAAGTGGCGATAACCACGAGTGGTGAAGTGCTCAACGGCAATTCCACCAATCTCGGACTCGTCAACCAGGACCTGACCCAGCTGCCGCAAAGTCCGTTCGCCCAGCACCACCGTCGCGACCCCCGCGTGCTCGAGCAATTCCAACAAGACGTCGTCGGCCGTGGCAGTCAGAAAGCCATCTGGCTTACCGCTCAAAAACTCCGCGACATTTCGGGCCGTTGGCTCGACGAGTTGGGTCGACCAGCCGCGATGTTCACGCAGGTAGTTGCTGATCCCGCGCAGATAAGAGTGTGAGCGGTAACTCTCAAGGTCAAATCCGAGTCCAATCCGCATACAGCCGCTCCGCCGGCATTTTTGACATGCTCGGAGGGCTTCGGACCTACGGATCTTGCGCGCTTAGCTTCTGATTCGCTTCGCTTCCGCACGGGCGGCAAAATCAGGCGCTTCTTGGCGCTGAGTCGCCAAAACCGGGGCACCTGGTGTAGCTTCCCCCCAAATGCGTCCCCTGAAGAAGCTTGCGCAGGCTCTATTCCTGGCCGTCTGGTGCTCCACCTGGATCACTCTGGCGTTGCTCGCTGCGTTGCTAACCTGGAATCGCGATGTCCCACTCTGGATGGCACGCCGCTTCTGGGCGTACCCGCTGATTTGGGCAACGGGCGCGCGCTACCAGGCTGACCCCCTTCCTGATGTGGACTTTAAGGCTCCGCACATCTTCGTCATGAACCACCAGTCGATGCTGGATATCGCCTGCGCTTTCCACTCGATCCCTAGCAATCTCAGGTTCATGGCCAAGGAGGTCCTGAAATATGTGCCTTTTCTTGGTTGGTACATGTGGGCCACGGGGATGATCTTCATCGATCGATCGAAGGGAACCAAAGCGCTAAAGAGCCTGAGCAAGGCAGCAGAGCGAATTCGCAATGGCGCCAATATCTTGGTTTTTCCTGAGGGCACGCGTTCCAAAGATGGCTCCATCCTGCCCTTCAAACGCGGACCTTTCGTGCTCGCATTGCAGGCAGGTGTACCGATCATCCCTGTCGCGATCGAAGGATCCGGCAGAGTCTTGCCCACAGGCGGTTTCGACATTGTTCCTGGGGATGTTCGCCTCAAGTTGGGGACACCCATACTTACACAGGGGCGGCCCAAAAACAGCAGCGAGGCCTTGATGCACGAAGTGCATCGGGCGCTTATCGAGTTGCATCACTCGATTGGTGGAAAGGGTGCACAGCCGTGCCTCCCGACACCCGCGACCTGACTTTAGACACGTTGCGAGGTTTCGCCCTCGTGAGCATGACGCTCACGCATGCGGCGCGGCTGTCTTCATTTTCGTTGCTAGTCAACAGTCCCGTCTACGTCGATGCCGGCGATCTGTTCATCACGATCTCCGGCTTCACCCTGGGAATGCTCGGAGTGAAGAAGCTCCGAAGCCAAGGTCCTCGGCGAGTTTACGCAAGTGTTCTCGGGCGCGCGCTTCAGCTCTGGCTGATTCACGTGAGCTTGATGCTGCTGGCTGTGGCGCTCAACGAGTGGGTAGTCAACCTGGGGCTGCCCCAGCTTCAGGCGTTTGGCGGTCTCGTGCAGACGCTCGGGGCGGTGTTGAGCTTGCGCTTTCAGAGCGATCTCTTCTTGAATATTCTGCCTCTTTTTGTGGTATTTTTTTTGGTGGCGCCGCTCTTTTGGGAGGCCATCCGGCGCAAGATTTGGCCGCTCGCGCTCGGGGTTTCCGCGCTGCTCTGGTGTAGCGCGCAATTCGAACCAAACCTCTTGCCTTGGTTGGATCCGAGATCCGGTACGCCCGTCTTCTCGCTGGCCGCCTGGCAGTTCGCGTTTTTCGTCGGGCTTCTCCTGGGCGCCATGCGCGAACGCTTAGCAGCATGGCTGAAGCCACACGAACGCTCGTTACTCATGCTCGCACTCCTGATCTTCACGCTGCTGTTCGTGTTCGTGAGGCTCCAAGGTCCAAGCTTCGCGCGCCTCGGACTCCACCTCCCCGCCGCAGCGTGGCGCTGGGCGTTCCTGAAGCAAACCTGGGCACCCCTGCGGGTGCTGTACACACTCTCGGAACTGGTCCTGCTCTACGCTGGCTTTCGTGCTGTCGCTCAGGCAAGTCAACGCGTGCGCTGGGCGCGTTTTATCGATCGCCACGTGCTCACGCGTTTGTCAACGATCGGCCAGCATAGCCTCGTGTGCTTTGTCGCCCATATTCCTCTGGCGATCTTTTCGGTGCTCGCAGAGTTCGATGAGCGTCCGCGGGTGTTCCGAGACCTGTACGCTGTTTTTAGCCTGGCTGTTATCTATGGCGTAGCTGCTGTTTCCAGAAAGTCATCGCGACGCTTGGCCGTTGGCTTTGGCAACAAAGGGCAATCGTGACCGTGGTACGTCAACATGATGGCGCTGGAGCGCTGGTGAAGCCGATAGCCAATGGCTGAGCCTCTCAAGACCTTCTTCTCGTCCGTGCTCGTGCGGCGCCTCTCTGGCGAGCTAGCACAAGTTCTGCCCTCGTTCCCGTCGCGAGCCTTCATCGCGCAAGCCAGCGCGGGGCTCGATAGGCTTGAGCTGCTCGACCGAGGCAAGCACATCGCGCGTGCCCTCGCCGACCACCTTCCAGGCGACTACCCGAGCACCCTCGACGTACTGCTTCGTTCGTTTGGCCCAGAGCACGCGACAGACGAACTCGTCGGTGCGGGCATGGCCCCTTTTTTCTATCTGCCTCACGTGCTGTTCGTCGCTGAGCGAGGGCTTGACCACTTCAACTTGTCGATGCACGCGCAGTACGAGCTGACGAAGCGCTTCAGCGCGGAGTCGAGCATCCGCCCTTACATCGCGCAGGACCCCGAGCGCACGTTCTCGATCCTTCGCGAATGGACGAAGGACGCGAACGCCCATGTTCGACGGCTCGTTTCGGAAGGCACCCGGCTCCGACTACCGTGGGCGAACCGAGTGGCGTGGCTTGATGCCAACCCAGACCGCGTGCTTGAGCTGCTTGAGTTGCTGAAGGACGACCCCACGACGCTGGTCCGCCGCAGCGTAGCCAACAATCTGAACGACCTCGGCAAGGTCCATCGCGAGCTCTTAGCCGAAACCTGTGGCGAGTGGTTAGAGGGCGCCTCAGCTGAGCGCCAAGCGCTCATCGAGCACGCGCTCCGGAGCGCCGTGAAACGTGGCGAACCCGCCGCTTTGCGACTTCTTGGCTACTGCGCCAAGGCCTCGGTGTCCATTAATGGCGCTCGACTTGAGCCGCGACAGGTGCAGAT
>CAZSUA010000056.1:0-22063 GCA_964609655.1 uncultured Polyangiaceae bacterium
GGTGACTGACGATCCGGGCAATGTCGGCAAGTGGCAGCGTGTGTTCGCGAGCCAGGTTCTGGGCCAGTGATTCGCCCGAGAGGAGCTCCATCACCACGAACGGCATCTGACCAAAAGTGCCATGGTCGTAAACGCGAGCGATGTGCCGCGACATCTCCCCGAGGCGAGCGGAAAGCCGGGCTTCGCGCTCGAAGCGAGCCAATGCGGACTGGGTGAGTTGACCCGGCGCCAGGAACTTGACAGCGACATCATGCCCTAAGGTCCGATGACGGGCTTTCCACACAACACCCATCCCCCCGCGCCCGATGCACGCGATAAGTTCGAACTTATCGGCTACCAGCATGCCCGGGTCGAGACGCGGCAAAGGTTCTGGGACTCGGGTTGCAGCCACGGCGTGTGCGCAGACTATAGCTCCATCATTACTTCAATGACACGCGCACCCAGAGTCGCTCTGTGACGGTTTGCGGTCACACGAGTGACAATTCGTGTGCGTGGGGGGAGCGCCCGGCACCCCCAAGGCTGATGACTCTCCTACGGTTTTGCGGCGTCCTTCCCAGCTGCCTTCGCGTTCATAATCGACGCAGCAATGGCGAAGACTTTTTCAGTGGGTCGCTGCTGCGCCAGCTTCTGATAAAGGCTCGCCGCTTTTCCAAAATCACCAGCCGCCGCTGCATCTACAGCGTGCCGCTCCAGCGTTGTGTCGGTGGCCGTTTTACGCACTCCCCTAGCTACTGCCGGGTTTTGGTCTACTTTCGGCGTGGGGACTGCTGACTGCGACGACCCCAGTTCCTTTCCGGACAGCGCCTCCGGGACTGACGGAACCCTGCCATTGCCAGCAGGTAAGGTTGGGGCTTCGTGGACGGCCTGAGACGTTGGCGAGCGCACCATGATGCGCCCCGCCTGGACATTTCGGGCGGCAGAAACCTTCGACAACACAACGCTACCCAGGGCCAACACGGCGCATACAAACACTGCACCAAGCTGAATCTTGCCGAACCAGCGTCGGGCTCGCTTCGACTTCAGGGTGATCGTCATCTGCGCCGCGCCGGCGTCCCCGTCGACAACTGCGTTCCCCACCACTGCGTTCCCCACCACTGCAGGCTCTGTGCGCAAAGAGAGCCCCGCTGGCTTGGCAGTGCAACTGGTCCCCAATCGATCGCTGATATCGCACAGTCGCTGCAGGGTGCGGCCGTCCTCGTTGTCCAAGTCGTGCAGCAATTGGAGAACCCGGCGAGCCTCAGCGAGGTCAGCGCGTTGTTCGTAAAGATCGGCCAAGCAGTGCAGGAGCTCAAGGCGTCGATGAGCATCCAACGACGCAGTTAGTTGATGCTCGATCTGTTCCGGGGTGGCTACGGGGGAGGCCTCGGAAGTCGCCCTTGAGGTGGGCTTCTTGTGGACGGGGGCCTCCGGGCTTTCTAGGCGTTTCACTTGTCGGTGGAGCGCCTCTATTGTGACCGGATCGCCGAGCTGCTGTGTCGCGCGCCGCAACATTTCGGTCAGTTCGTAGCGCTCCGTCTCGCGGTCATCCAGCGCGCCCACTTCGTCCGGGAAACTACTCATCACGTAGGTGCATTCGTCGTCGAGTGGCTCGGCGAGACTGGTGACTGGCGGTTTCCACACTCGCGTTGCCGGTTCCTCTTCGTCAACAGGTTCCAGATCCCCTGGAACTTGGGGCGGCGTGGGTGCGGAAGTTGCCAGTAGCTGTTCGAGTTCCAGCAACACCGCGGCAAGGCGCAGCTGAAAAGCGGGATCTTGGGGAGCGCTGACGATCAAGTGCTGAAGGTTGAGTGGGTTAGTTGCCGAGGGCATGGCCATTCCTTTCGCGATTTCTCTGATCCAGTGCCGGCGGCAGCTCGTAGCCTGCTGCCAACAGCAGCTCCGCGCAGACCGGCGTGTAGCCGGTTGGCAAGAGTTCACTTCGCACGTTCTTTTCGGCGTCCAGCCCGTGGAACTCGCGCCTAAATAGATCCTGAATTTCGTACTTTTGTTGCTCTTGGCTGTAGCCACAAATCTCCGAAATGTGCGTCACCTTCCTTGAGCCATCCCGCAGACGGGATACCTGGACCACGATATTGATGGCCGAAGCAATTTGTGCCCTCAATGCTGGCAATGGTAAGTTAACATCGCTCATCATCGCCATCGTCTCCAACCGCGTGAGCACGTCGCGCGGATAAGTGGCATGCAGAGTTGTAAGACAACCCCCGTGACCGCTGGTCATGGCTTGTATCAGATCCAGTGCCTCGCCACCGCGCAATTCTCCGATCACAATGCGATCCGGACGCATACGAAGCGTGGTCTTGAATAGGTCACGAATGCTCACTTGCCCTCGTCCTTTCGCGTCGGCCGCACGTGCTTCCAGCTGCACGACGTGGGCGCGCTGCAACTGGAGCTCCGCCGAATCCTCGATGACGATGACTCGTTCGTGTTCCGGAATGAATGACGAAAGCGCATTCAACATGCTCGTCTTGCCGCTTGAAGTGCCGCCCGCCACCACCACGTTGAGCTTGGCTCCGACAAGCACTTCCAAGACTTGACTGACTTCGGGCGTAAAACTTCCAAACTTGAGCAATCGCTCGACCGTCAATGTTTCTTGGAAAAATCGGCGGATCGCAACGCTGGGCCCGTTGCGAGCGATAGGCGGGAGCACCGCCGCAATGCGTGAGCCATCTGGGAGGCGACCTTCGAGGATGGGGCGCTCCTCGTCGACAAACTTACCAGAATACTGGGCAATATTGCGCAGCGCAGCCAACAAGGCGCGCAAGTGGGGAAATACGTCTGGAACTTTGGCGAGCTTGCCGCGACGTTCGACGTAGATGCAATCAACACCGTTGATGAGGATCTCGCTGACCTCGGGGTCGTCCAAGTAGGCTCGAACGGGCCACAAGAGATCGAGCAGCGTCGCTTCAAAGATACGTTGGGGGATCACGGTAACCTCGTCAAGAGCGCGTTCTCAGCCTCGGCCGCATGGGAACCGTGGGGAGCGAGCGCCAAGTAGGATCGAAAATATTGGTCCGCTTGCCCAGGGTTCTGCCCAAGGTCACGGGAAAAAACCCCAACGCTGAACTGCACATTGGGGTCGGTGGGTAGCTCGCTTGCGGCGCGTATTAGGTGTGAACGTGCGTTGGTCACGTCGCCAGTCGCGGCGTACAGCGATCCGGTGAGGAACCTCAAGGTTGAGTTCTTGGGCGCCACACGCAGCGCATCTTCCGCGTGCTCCAAGGCCACCCTGTAGCGCCTAGAATCGATACACACACGCAACAGGCTCGGGAGCACTCGCTCGCTCGGCGCGCCCGCTTCGAGCGCGGCGACTAGGTATTGCTCTGCGCGAATCAAGTCTCCGTTTTGGGCGAAATCAAGGCCGCGTCGACGCAGGTATTCGCCATCGGAGAGAGTGGGCGCAGCAGTGACTTTCGGTGGATGAAGACTCGAACCCGAGCAGCCGCAAAGCAGACTGGCCAGGCCGAGCGCAAGAATGATGGTGCGTGCGTGGTATATCATAGGGTTTGCCTTTAGCGAGCCCCAGGGAGGCGTCGACGATCACGCAGAGCTTTGGTCTCGTCCCGAGTAAAACGGCCAAGGGCGATCACCCACTCGACGTACGGCCCGCTGCGACCCTCAAGCAACGACAGCAGCGCGGGCACCTCGCGGTCCATGGCAAGGATGTCGCCAACCGCATAGGCGTGCTGCAGGCGCACCGAGCGAGCATGGTAGTCTTCCTTGATTTTTTCGCGCAGACGGCGGGCCATTTGTTGAGTTGGCACCGCGAGTTCGTGTCCGGCTGCTGCAAAGCACGCGTGGGCGACTTCGAAAAGCCGCACCGCCTCCACCCCGTCACGCGGCCAAAAAGGGCTCCGCTCACGTTTTGCGAGCGCGACGCGCAGGCGTTCTTGTCCAACAGCCACGTTGGTTCGCACATCTCTGCTAGGACAATTTACCGGCTGCTGGTCGAAGAGCGGCGGCGCCTCGTCGATTCCGGCCGGGCGCAGCGTCTGGGCAGAAGCCAGGTGCACGAGGAGCGCGATTGCGCCAAACACGGGCAAGAGAACCAGTGGCAAGAGCGGGGAACGCTGCTTCTGTGCGCTTTCTGTCTCGACCACCTCAACCCAAATCCTCGTGTCTGAGATCATGAGGGGGGCATCCTTGCGCCATTCACTTTCGGTAACGGCCTGGGTCCCGAGCGTTAGCATCGGCTCCGCTACGAGCGCTCGCACTCTTACCGTGCGACCATCGATCACCACATCTGCTTGTTCGCGGGCAGCGATCGCGGCGGGCAACAGAACCTCGCAGTGCGCGCCGCTGCCGATGAGCGCCCTTTCTGACTCGACCAGCAATTCTTCGGGAGCTCCTTCGCCGTGCTGAACGCGGAACTTGAGGCCCAGGTGCTTCCCTTGGCTCATGTTAAGGTCTCCATCATTTGCTCCATCATCTTCTGAGTGGGGAGCAAGATCAGTACCATCGTGACGCCAACCATCATGAAGATGGGCAACACCATCTTGGAGTTCATATTCTGAGCTGCCTGTTGTGCCATGTGGGTGCGTTTGGTGCGCGCAACGCCCGCCTGGATCTGCAATACCGCGGCCACCGGGTTTCCGTGTGCCTCCGCTTGAACCAATGCCTGGACCAGCTCTCGAACGGCCTCGCTCGGAGTTCGATCTTGAAACGTGAGGAGTGCGTCGCGGCGCGTTCGCCCCACCTCAAGCTGTTGCAAGAGGAACCGGAGTTCATCGATCAAATAGTCGTTGGGGCTGCGCGATTTTTCGACAACTTTGAGGAGTGAGCCGGGGAAATCCATACCAGCGCTCATCGTGAGCGCCAAAAGATCGATCGCGTACGGCAAGCCACGATTGATGGACTTCATTCTCAGCTCACGCTCCTGATCAACGCGAACCCCCGGCCACACCGCTCCCACCATCAGTCCTAACAAAATGGGCCATAATCCCACGCGATCAGCAAACCAGAAGGAGACAGCAAAGCCAGCCGTTCCACCAGCGCACGCACCAAGGCCGATGAGAGCCACGAATTCCTCGGGGGTGATGCCAAGGAAATCGCCTGCGTAGGTGAGCTTTGCATCCAACTTCTTTCGCCATCGGGCGCTCATCCAGCCGCTCACGCGCACCCCGAACCAACGCACGAGAGGCTCTAATTCAGCCCAAGCAGCGCTGTGCAGGAGTGCCCGCTGACGCTTCAAACCTCGCATTCCGAGTCGTGAGGCGACGCGGGTTGGCCTTGATGCCACGAGGAAGGTCACCACGCTGAGCACGATGCCAAGAAAACCCACGCACAAGTAGCGCCAATGGACGTAAGTAATGTTCATACGTCAACTCGCGTGACCCGGTAGCCAAGGTACAGGGCAACGAGGTAGGCGGCCGCGCACTGACCCAGAATGACTTTCCCGCTCAACGAACGCAGGAGTGGTTCATAGGCGTTCGGGAGCACCAGGGGCAGGCCCAGGCCGATGAGCAGCGTCGTTACGCCTGCCACTCCAAGTGAGAACTTGGCACGCTGGGTTACCGCCAACGTCATCTTTTCAAGTCGCTTGGTTTCCCTCAGCGAGGCGGCGGTTTCTTCCAAAATTCTCGGTAAATCGCCGCCCATTTGGCGTCCGATCAGGAGCGCTGAAATCACCACGTCCAGGGATTTCACTCCCACTCGGTTCGACATGCTGAGTAGCGCTTCATCCAGAGCCAGGCCGAGGCGCATTTCCTTAATGGCTAGTTCAAGCTCCTGCGCCAGCGGCTTGGTAGTCACGATCGATGTTTGCTCAAGGGCCGCACCGATGCTGGCGGTTGTCTTGAGTCCATTCGAGAGCGCAAGCGCGAAACCGTTCACTTGGTCATCGATCTGTCGCCGCCGCTTGAGGCAGCGAGCTCGAATAGTGAGCGGAGGAACCAGCACGACGCAGAGGGCTGCAGCGAGTAGCCAACGTGATCCAAGAAAAACGAAACCTGACGTCAGACCGAGCGCAAGGCCGACCTGAGTGAGCGCGATTGTTTTGCCTTCCTTCCAAATGAACAGTCGTCGGAGGCCGGCGTCGATGCCCAGCACGTAGCGGGCTCCCACGCGCTGGGCGAGCGAACGCGGATTACTGAGCGAGGTGAACGTCGTCATACCCACACCCCCACACAAAAGCCCGGCACCGACCCATTTCAGGGCCGCTACACTCACGCCCACGCTGCCCAGATCGAAGGCGTTACTCACAGAAACGGGCCACTTTCATCGACCAAACCGTGGGTCACGAAGTCTTCAATGAACGATGGCAGATAGCCTGTCGGACAAAATTCGCCCTGCACACGCCCCCCCGGCACAGTGCCTGTCACTTCATATTCGAAGATCGGTCGCACTTCCGTGTACCCATGCGCATCGATATCGCACACCTCCGAGATGCAGGTCACCTTGCGACTGCCATCCGACATGCGTGACTGCTGAATCACCAGATCGATGCTGCGAGAAATCTGTTCGCGGATGGCGCGGGCAGGCAGATCCATGCCCGCCATGAGCACGAGCGTTTCTAAGCGGGCCAGTGCCTCAACGGGCGAATTGGCGTGAATCGTCGTGAGTGATCCATCATGTCCCGTGTTCATCGCTTGCAACATATCAAGCGCCTCACCGCCACGACATTCGCCAACGATGATGCGATCGGGGCGCATTCTGAGCGCGTTCTTGACCAGGTCTCTGATGGTGTAGGCACCCTTGCCTTCCATATTGGCAGTCTTGGTTTCGAGCGAGACCACGTGGGGTTGGCGCAGCTTGAGCTCGGCGGCATCTTCGATGGTCACGATGCGCTCGGAGGCAGGGATGGCGCCGGAAAGCACGTTGAGCAGGCTGGTCTTCCCACTGCCCGTGCCCCCCGAGATCAGCATGTTCTTCTTGGCGGCCACGCTGTGATTCAAAAATCTGCCCATTTGCGCTGAAATGGAGCCAAAACCCAGCAAGGTCTCAAGCGTGAACGGCTGCTTTGAGAACTTGCGAATCGTGATGCAAGTGCCGTTGATAGCCAGCGGACGGATCACAGCGTTCACCCGAGAACCATCGCGCAACCGCGCATCGACGATGGGTGAAGATTCGTCGATACGGCGCCCAAGCGGCGTTACGATGCGCTCAACGACAGCCCGCACGCGCTCGTCGTCGGTGAAGAAGGTCTTCGTCTTTTCCAGCTTGCCTGCACGTTCGACATAAATCGTGAACGGGTTGATGACCATGATCTCGGTCACACTCGGATCAGCGATGAGGGGCTCCAAAGGCCCCAACCCGAGAGCTTCCTCTGCCAACTCACCGATCAGGTCTTCTCGGTTCACACTGGGCGGGACGTCGTGGCCAAGCTCCAGCACGATGCGCTTTAAGGCCGTGAGCACCCGAGGACGGAGTGAAGGGTCGTTCAGCGTCCCGACATCGACGCGCGCCAGATCCAGGTTATCCAGTAGGCGTTGATGAATGCGCCGGCGAAGTGCGATCCAATCGGCGCGGCTGAGGCCACCCTGCACAGGGGACGGACTCGGTGGCTTCTCGGGTTCAACGTTGACCGGCAGCGTCATGGCGTTCACCTGTAGCTCGGAGGCGAATGGGGATAGGACTCCCGCTCGGTGATATTTCCGGAGAAGTGCTCAAAATGGTCCATGGCGTCCTGCACCATGTCGAACGATTTTTTGGGTACGGCCTCGACAATGCTCGGCACAATGAAGACGGCGCCTTCAGTGTCGGTTTCACTGTTGGTGTGGCCGCCGAACAGGAGGCCCAGCACAGGGATTTGGCTTAGGAAAGGCACGCCTGTCACCGAGTGCGTCTGCGATTGCGTCCGAATCCCGGAAAGCACCAGCGACTGACCGAGCTTTAAGTGAATCAAGGTCTCGATATGGGCCGTTTGTCGGCCAGGCAGGGTTGCGGTTCCGGCCGGGGCCGTAAGATCCGCTACATCCGCCTGAAGACTGATATGGAGATCGCGACGCGTCATATCGTAGCGCGGCTCGACGGTGACGTTGGTTCCGAAGGGAATCGCTTGAATGGTCCCTGTGAGGCCGGTGGCAACCGCAAAGTTCTGTTCGCCGCCGCTATTGAAGGTGGCTTTGGCACCGCTCGTGGTCACCACTGTGGATTGCTTCAACACTTTGGCCCAGCCCTGGGTTGCTGCGAAGTCGAGAGATGGCAGTATTTGATCAAAGGTTGCGCGAGCGCTGGTCGTGTTGGTCACCAAATCTCGAGAGTAACTGATCGCTCCCGCGCCAATTCGATTTGGCCAAGAAACCCCAACGCCATAGTTGGAGTTCTTGTTGAACTGCACAAAATAAAAATCAATTCGAATGTTGATGAGCTGCTCCGGTCCGACCGAACCGACCACGACCACCGACTCAACCTGCCCCGGATAGAGCTCAGATATCAGCTTCAAGCGTTTGGCATCCGCCTCCGTATTCACTCCACCCTCCAAGAAGAAGCGCGCACCGATACGGCGTATGCGCACCCCGGTAGTACCCACCAAGAGTTGCTCGAGCTCACCCAGCACCGTTTTTGGCTCACGCGCAAAGACATCGACAATATACGTGATTTCCTTGCCATCGCGCAGGATGAAGAGCACGCTCGTGCTGCCCGCGCGAATGCCTGCAAAGACGAACTGTTTAGCATCGGGTGTTAACTTGACTTCGACTATGCCCGGGGCGCCGATCGAGTAGCTTCCCACTAGGCCCGCGGGGAGCGTGCGGTTTTGTCCAACCACTATGTCCAATTGTGCGGTTTCTTTGACTTCTGTCGATGAGCGCTCAAGCGGCGTTTGCGCGGGGCTGGGCACCTGTGCTCCCGCCCAAGCACTGAAGAACGAGACGGCGAGAGCCACGCCTGCATGGCGCCAGAACTTCACCGTAATGCCTCCATTCGCGCAGGGCCTTGCGGGCCACTCGCAACCGCTGCGCGTTTGTCCGCTTCAGCGAAGATGCGAGAGTTGACGTCCGCCATTCCATCCTGAACGTTGACATCCTCGGGGCTCCTGAGCGCCACGGAAAGCGTCCCGCGGTCGGATGCGGCAGCGAGGATCTGTGATTGCGGCAGCGTTACACTGAGCGCCAGCTCCCGCCCCTCCGCGCTCACCGAGGAATTGCCTTGAACCGTGGAGCCCCGCGCCAGGACGAGCACGTTTTGGAGCAATACTGAGCTCACGCGATGTTCGGTGCTCTCCTGTTGCATGAAAATAGCGACCACGTCGACCCTGTCCCCGGGCTGTACCAACAGCGCGGCGCGCCCTGAGGCCTGGATCACGTACGCTCGCATTCCGGGTTGAATGAGCGCGCTCACGTTGTTGTTCTGGTCGGTTAGATCGGCCACATCGGACCAGAGCAACAGATCCTGCGCTTGCAAGCCGGTGTTGACTCGTAGGCCAATGACCTGTTGGCGGTCGGAGGCGCGCACCGAACGGGTGAGGAGGTAGGCTTCGGGAATATCGCGCTCAGCGAGATCGATGGCTTTGATTTGTTCACCCGGCGCGAGGCTGCGCAGTACGACCAGCACGCTCTGCTTGGGTCCGCCTGAGATCTCTGCCTCAAGTCGCTTCATGTAGCTCAGCAATAGAAATACGCCCATGATAGCGACCGCGATAGCGATCAATGCGGGTCGCGTGGATTGTCCCATTCGCAATTGAAGTTTGGGCATGCTCTTCACTTTGCCACTCCCAACTCGTGTCGTCCGCAGCTCACGAAGGCCTCCCTTGCACACTTCGTGACAACGACCTCTTCCCCTTTTGGACGCGCCCAAGTGGCCATTCCTAGCCACTCTACTAGGGGTCTTGTCCGCCCGAGTGATGCAGCTGACAACCTTCAGTGGTCACGACAACCCGCGTGAGACAACTTCCGGTGGTCTCAGCCCGTCGGTGCCCAACGAAGCGTGTCGTCCTGATGTGAGCGATTGCCCGAGTGCTTCCACACATTGGCCAGAAACGGCCGCCCCGCAAAGCTTGGCAACGCTCTTGCAATGTCCGAATGACTACCCGCACTTCCTTCCCAGCGTGGTCAACAACGATTCATCCAGAACTCGTGAGGACAGCCAATGAAGCACATCGTCTCGCACACCATATTTGTCGCCCTTGTGGCTGGTGGTCTCGGCTCCACGGTCCCCGGTTGCAGTGCAGGCTCTGCCCAGGAACCGACGGTCCAAAGCCCTCAGATCCCGTCGGATGCCCTCCAGCTGGCCGCGTCGGAAGACACCGTAGCAGAAACCGGAGTTCATGCGTGGGGCATCACGATCGATCAGAATGGTGCAACTTGGGCGACTGGGTACGACGCCGAAAGCAAACCCGTCACCCGCATTTCGTTCAAGTCGAGTGTTGGGAGCGAGGGCGTCCCCGAGGTGAACATTACGGTGGCGTTCCCCAAGAGCGCACAGGGTTCGCTGACGCTCAAGTTCCACCAAGATCGCATGGAGGGCGTGCACACGTTTCTCGAACACCCTGAGGGGTTGAAGCTGGCCGAAGCCATGCAAAAGGACGTGGGCCAAATCGATCTCAGCGGGCTCAACGCTGCCGAGATGGGGAAGTCTTTGGCCGTGGCTCCAACTGGCACCCTGCCCATCGCGCTTGGGCAAAGTAATCCGATCCCCAACACCAGCACGCCACTCTCGGGGACGAGCACCCCCCTCTCCAAACAAGGACCCCAGTTGGTCGCATTAACAGGCATCTGCCTCATCAATGGATCCGGAAGGGGCTGTGGGGGGAAGCTGTTGGCGACGGTCGGGAGCTGCGGAATGACTTTCTTTACGTGTTCGGTGGCGCTCGGAAGTGCGACCGCATCCGCGGGCTGTACGACCGTGACGTTGGGGGCCTGCTCTTTCACGATTCCGATTCCGCTGATCGCGGCTGGCCTCTGCGGATACTCTAGCGCAGGCTGCATTGGCAATATCGCCGACCTCAACGACCATGGATGTGGCATCAGCACCACCTGCTGAGCCTCACCAAGCCTGTGCGGAGAGGAGCAAGCACGTGGCCCGCGCAACCGAAGCCGTAAACCGTAAAATGCGTCAACGAGGAGCCGCTCTCGTCGACACTCTGTTTACAACATCAGCACTCTTCGCGTCAGTTTTCGTCGTCGGCGTGGGCCTCAGAGCTCTCGGCAACAGGTTAGCCGCCGACTTCGAAAAAGCTGAAAATACGATTCTGGAGCCGGCTGAGTAGCTGGTTTCAGGAAAACCCAATTGCAACCGCATCCAACAACACCCAAGCTAAGGAACGAAACAATGACCCTCAAAGCCTTCTTCTCAAGACTCATTGGCTGCCGTCGCGGCGAAGATCTCACCGAAGGTTCATCCGCGCTCTCGAAGATGGGCAAAGTGACCCTGGCCGCCTTGGCGATATCCGGTGCCGCAGGAACCGTGGTGATGTCCCAAAACGCCGCCACGGGCTCCGAGAACAAAACTGCTACGGACATCACGAGCGTCACCGGCGCGCCCGCTCCCGCGGCGCCGCAGAAGCTTGAGACCCCGTTCGGCAAGTGATCCATCCGGAACTCTCTCGGGAACGACGTCTGGTTTCCTCAAGCCAGACGTCTTTCCCGGAGCGGGCCACGCACAGCAATTGACGCGACCGATTCAATCCCGACTGGAGACTTTCCGTGAAGCACACTGTACATCCGTCCTTACGACCTGCCTTGGTGGTCCCTGCAACGCGCCTGAACTTGCGGTTGCGAACCAGGCAGCTGTGCATGGATCCTCGTGGTAGCAGTGAGTTGAGCGTTTCGACGCTTCTAGTTCTTGGCGGAGTCGCCTGCGTAGGCATTGTCTTGCCGAGCTTGGTGAACTCGGCACACACCATGGGAGACGTGTTCAAAAGTCAGGTATCGGTGCTGGCCGGTCAGTCCTCGCCGGGTGGCAACGGATCGCCACAGGGCAACGGCTGGAGCATTTCCGTCGGGCAAAACGGCGTCTCCGCGAGCGGGCCACAGGGCTCTTTTAGCGCCGGACCACGGGGGGCTTCGGCGAGTGGTTCCAATCGACCGACCCCGGCACAGAGCGTCCCGCCGATAGTTCGGGGTGGCGCCCGCATTGTCGACTGAAACCTACGCCGCCAAGGAGGAGTGTTGGCTATGAGTTGGAACCACCCTGAGCTGATGTTCGCTCTCGCCTTGGGGCTCGCGGCCGCGGCCTTTGACTTGAGAACGCGCGAGATCCCTAATCGTCTCACCTTGAGCGTGCTTGTTGTAGCCCCTCTCTGGCATCTGACACAGGGTCTGTTGGCGCACGGTCCTTGGGTGGGGTTGAAATCGTTGGGGCTGAGCTTCCTCGGGATTCTGGTGTGTGGAGTTTTCCCGGCTCTCAGCTTCGCGCGCCGAGAAATGGGCGGGGGTGACGTCAAGTTGTTCGCGGCGCTTGGGGCGCTGTGTGGGCCGCGCCTAGGATTTGACGCCCAGGCATTTACCTTCCTGCTCACGCTGTCGATCGTGCTTCCCTGGCGTCTCTGGCAGCATCGGCTGTTTTTTACTGCCCTTCGAAACGTCTGGCTGCGCGTGAAGAACCCACTCGTGGTGGAGGCAAGTCGCAGCAAAATCACGCCATTTGCGCTGCCGCCCGTGGCGTTGGCGCCTTGGATCTTCGTCGGATTGACACTCGCGATGTGGCGAAATGGAGTGTTCGTATGAGGTCGCGACGCTGCAGCCACAGCGTTGATCCTTGGCAGCGGCTTCGAACGCGGCGTAACACTCGCGGTCAGATTCCAGCGAGCTTGCTCATGCACCTCATGCTGGGCACGTTCGCCGTCGGTATCTTTCTCTACAATGTGCAATTGAATCGCGCGTATGCTGGCTGGGATATCGTCGAGGATGCGGGTTGGGTCGCGGCCGATGTTGCCAACAAAGTGTTGTGTGCAAGCCCCGGTGCATTCGGGGGAGCCCCGCTTGGAGATACCGAGGGGCCCCGCGCCGACGCCGTCTTTGCGGCGGTCAGTTCTCGCCTAAAGCTCGTGACCCCGCTGCCGAAGGAGGCGTGCAGCCTCAAATTTGACCGCCTCAAGGTTCAGCCGGGGTCTCCCTTAGGAGTTAATCTGGAATGTATCGTTGACTGTCCCATTCCCATAGCAGGGCCGGTGCTGTGTTCGGGAGGCAAGCTGAAATTGACCGCCGAGCACACTATTCAGCCAGCCGGTTGCGATCGAAAGTGAACTCGTGCGATTCCTAACCAACACTCCTCGCACTCGCCTCATTCACGCATCGGGAGGCGTGCTCGTGCTCACCACGTTTCAGGCTTTTTTGGGCGCGATCACGATTGGTTTGTCTCTGTTTCGAGGGAGCGAAACGACGCTCAGCGCACACCATCACGCCGTACTCTCGGAGGCCAATTCTGCGGCGGCCATTCTAGGGCAATATCATGCTCGCTCAGCTAACGCCGTCACGACGAATAACACGATCTGTGCTGGACTCTTGGGCCCGCGTTTCAGCGTGGAAGCGGACAACATATCGATGGACGAGTCCGCAATGATCGCGTGTCCGCAATCCGACCACTATCACCGCAAGGTCTGCGCCCAGTACAAGGCCAACAAGCCGCGTGCTGCGAGTAAGCTGGCTTGGATTCGGACTCAGCAAACGACCATCTGCCGAGCCTTGAGCCAAATGTCCGGCAAGCTCGACGGGATCATGAGCTTGCGCGCGCTCGGCATGGCACGGGGAAATGCAGAGTCGAATCGCGCGGGGGTTCGCATCGAAATGGATGACGCTTCGGGTACTTCTTCGCCCTGGGGAGGCAACAGTTTCGGCGAATCCTGCAAGCTTGCGTCAAACGATGCCAAGGCTTCCAACATGGTGGGCCACGGCTTTCCGCTTCTGATGGATCTCATGGTGCCGGGGCTACCCAAGGCGTTGATTCAGCGGGCTCCTCAGCTCTTCTGCGCGGTGCAAGGAGGACTTCCGGTCAAACTGCCGGAGATCCCATCGGTCAACAAGAGCACGCGAGAGATCTGCGAGGGCCTTGAACGACAAGCTCGAGAATCTGTGGCGGAGCCTTTGGGATCAGAATTCTGGAGCGGCAAGACTGCGTCAGACTTTCCCGCTTCGGCGCGGCCCTACCTCGAATGTCGGGAAGTGCGGGTCGTCGCTGAGGAGTTCGAGACACGGGCGGGTCGAGGCGTTGGCGACGGCCTCGGGGCGACTTTTCAGACTTGGAGCGAGAACCGACAAACGCGCTTGGAGTGCACTTTTTTGTCGGAGAAGTGTTACAGTGAGCAGCTCCCCAAGCAGAGCGAGCGCTTCCTCAAGAGCCTCAGCTTGCCGAGCCTTTCCGGAGGAGAAACTCGGAAGCCAAGCGCTTCCAATTGGAACCACGCCGATGAGTTTCGGGCGCGCATGAGCGCCTCACAGCCGGTCGATGACCAGACCGTGCGTATCTCCAAGGCGATGAAAACGATCGTCAGCTTTGGTGCTGCCACGGCGGGTGACGGAATGCGCCGTGAGCGCGATTATTCCGCCTGCACACGCTGGTATTTTGCTGATGGACCGGGCAGTCGCTTCCAGGGCGTCGAGCCCGCACGCCAGGCTTTTGTCCAAGGATGGTCGCATGCTCTTACGAGCTGCAAGTGAAAGGTGCTGTATGCTGTGCAGTCTAAGTTCAGGTACCACCGCCCTTGCCAAGCTGCGTCAGCGGCGACGCGTGCGCGGCATGGTCAGTCTCTCCGTGCTCCTCGAGGCCGGTGCCTTCATGGCTTGGTGGACTTGGATTGTGGCAGGCCAGAAGCATGTCGCCGACGCCAGTGCCGCTCGCCGGAGTGTGGATTACGGAGCCACGGATGCGGCCCTGATCGCCAACGCCAGCGCGTGTGGACAAGCCGTGGCACCGCGACAGCCTGCGCTTGCCAATTACACTTCGCAGGTCGACATTCAGAAGATCATCGCCGGCAAGCTCGAAATCGGTAGCCTGATTTCGCTGGTTTCAGCGGTAGCAATCGGGAAACAACCGAGCTTCGAGATCTTTTTGAAGCCCTTCACCAACGTGAATACGGGGGCAACGACCGGCGAGGTGGAGGCCCCACCCCTCTTGGGTGGTGGCAACCAGAGCTTCACAGCTAAACGGCGTACGGCGTGTCTTGAACCCAGCAAAGATTCCCCAAAAACGAGCGTCGCAGACTATCGGAAGTCGGTCTTCTCGCTGATCGAAGGCTACTGATGAACCTGAAGATACGTCACTTCGGGTCTCATAAACTCGCCAGCTGGCGCAAGTTGGTGCATTCGCCGGCTGTCGTTTTAGCCGTGTGCGGTGCGGGCGCGTTCTGCAATCTGGTGCTAACTGCCACGCAAACGGCGTTGGCAGAGGACCTCAAAGTCCCTGTGATTAGCGCGCACGGGAGCAACCGCTCGGCCCATACCATAAGAGACGAAAGCTGGCTGCACCCGGCAGCGGAGCGAGCGATTGTACTCAATGGGGCCCGTGTCGTCAGCTCAAGCTATTCGACGCCCCTTGGCGTGAAAGCCGCCCTGGAGCAGGCCAGCGGCTGCGCTCACGGCCAAGCGTTGTTCGAACTCCAACTTGAGCAACAAGTGGGAGCGGGTGTTTGCCGAGATCAGTTCGAGGTCTCCGCCGAGCATTCAGTGAACACTGTTTCTGGACCAACAGCCCAACACCTGCGCCGGTATGTGTTCGCCCAGCGCAACGCGGAAACCACCAGCGTCTTTTCTTTTGAGTTCGATCAGGCCAACCAAGACGCCATGTTTCCCGAGGCGGGCGACGTGCCTGGAGCCGACCCCACGGACATTCCGAGACCGTTGGCCTCGCGACGGGTTCTCAGCGTCGCACTAGAAGATAGAAGCCAAACCACGCACCTCTACCATTCTCGTCTTTCGTTGACCGAGTTGGAGAAGGCCGAAGAGCGCGGGATGCTCGCCAACGGGTGGCAACGGGCCGCCCGCGATCCAAGCCATTCGGGGATGCAGCTCTATGCCAAGGCTGGCCGTGAGGCGATCCTCACGTTTGAAGCTCGCGATGGTCAAACCGAGGTTCTCATCACCACGCTTGAGGCACCGCTATGAAACGTTCTTGCATCATCTTGGCTGGTTGCGCACTTGGGGTTGTCGGCTGCCAGCCTCCGCCGCCACCTCCACCGCAATTGGTGCGCATCGAAGCCGTCGGTGATCCCGGTGAGCGCGTGAGGGACGTCGAAGTAGTCGTCAACGGCCAGGTCATAGCGCGAACCAATCAAACGGGCATTGCTACCGCGCATCTGAACGGAGCCGAGGGCGTGATACACCAAGCAGAGATCCGCTGTCCGGAGGATCGCTACACCTCGCCCAAGCAACCGCTCCTGATCCAAAAAGCTACACTACGCGATCCAAAAAGCAGCCCCTTGTACGAAGTGCACTGCACCCGTCGGACGCACATGCTGGTCGTCGCTTTGCGGGTCAAGGACGGAGCCAACCTTCCGGTGAACTATCTCGGTGGCGAGGTTGCTCGGCTCGACGCTTCGGGCGCCGGCAACATCGCGTTTCAACTCAATCAGGAAGACACACTCGAGTTAACGCTCGATACGTCAGGGCGGCCCGAGCTTTTACCAAGGAGCCCAACGCTGCCCACGCGCGCAAAAAACAGCGACGATCTTGTGGTTGTCGATTTCGCGTTCGTCGAGAAGAAGAAGCCAAAAGCGAAACGTACGAGCGCGCTACGCCCGACCCAGATCTGACACTTCGTGCCCTGCGCAATGCTTCTTGGATAGGCGAGTCATCATTTGCCGCGAAATGCCAGCGAGGGCTGCGGCGCGTGTCACATTACCGAATGTTTGAGCCAAAATAGCGTGAACGTACTCGCGTTCAAACAGCTCGACGGCTCGGCGGCGAGCCAGCGGCAACGGGCTCAGGCTGATAGCGTGCCCTTGCCCGGGCCCCTTGTTGTGTCTCTCCAGTTGCGTTGGGGCGCTCGGCGCGCCCGCTTCGGACGCCTGGGGGGAGAGGTTGATGGGCGCCTCAGGCATCAGGAAGTAGCGGTGCACTGCATTGCGTAGCTCCCGCACGTTTCCTGGCCAGTGGTACCCGTAGAAACGTTCCCAGACACGGGCAGGGATCGAACTCGACGACTCTGCCATGGGCAAGGTCCCAGCGAAGTGTTGAACGAGGAGTGGGAGGTCGCCCAGGCGCTCGCGCAGAGCGGGAACGGTGAGTTTCGTGGTCTCGAGGCGATAGTATAGGTCAGCACGGAACTTGCCGAGTTCCACCTGCTTCAGCAGCTGTCGATTGGTGGCAGCCACGATGCGCACGTCAACATCGATCATCCTGTTGCCACCCAGGCGACGCACTTGCCGTTTCTCAAGCACGCGCAGCAGCTTGGGCTGAAGCTCAAGCGGCAACTCCCCAAGCTCATCGAGAAAGAGTGTGCCGCCGGCTGCTTGCTCAAAAACGCCCGGACGTGATCCTGTAGCGCCTGTGAACGCACCTCGCTCGTGGCCAAACAGCTCGCTTTCTGTCAGAGTCGGCGCCGTCGCGCCACAGTCAAAGACAACGAAGGGACCGTTGGCTCGTTGACTCCGGAGGTGCACAGACTCGGCGAGCACGTCCTTGCCGGTTCCTGTTTCCCCCTCAAGCAGCAGCGTAACGTCGCAAGGCGCGAGGCGTTCGAGGCAGGCGAACAAGTCGAGCATCACCCGGCATCCCCCGAGCGCGCGACCGAAGCGGGTGCCTGGGTCGCCCTCGGGAATGTCGGGGACTCTTTCAAAAAATCCACTCTTGGGGCCGTGCTCGTCCGCGCGAATCGGCCACACATCGTTCATTGGAAGACCTTGAGCTTGCACGCTGGGCGCCATCACAAATGTCCTTTCGGGGTTGCCGGCCTCGTGCAGGGCTCGTTGCCGAGGGCCGTTTTGCACAGGAGAGAGCAGGAAGTGTGCCCCGCGTGCGACGCATCGAATTCAGCCTAATTCTTGGGCAAAGCGCAGGCGGACGTACCAAAATTGCGCACTTGCCGCAGGCCTTGGGTGTTCAGGTTTTGCGCACCCAACCCGCGCTAGTGTCGCAGCATCCTCAGCCTGGAACCCTGACGTTCCAGACTGATCGAAGCCATGCCGCGGACGCCAACTTGTCGCGGGGCTGTTACAGGGATCTGACTATGGTGACACCCCCATGGCGCCGGTCTTCACCAGAGCAGCATTGCGCCAAAGATTTCCGCGCGCCGAGAGGTGGCAAGTAGCTGTTGTGGCGTTGGCGCTGGCCGGCTGCTCGGACCTTCTCCACCTGGATAGTTACCGAGAAGGTGGGCTCGGTTCCGGCCTCGGCGGTCTGTCCGGCCTGGGCGGCATGGGCCGAGCGGGGAGCAATTCTGGGACTGCTGGTGTTTCTGCTGCTGGAGGTGCCGTGGGATCCGTTGGGACGAGAGGGGGGTCAGCACTCAGGCGCTGTGGGAACGGTCGGATCGACCAGATCGGCGAGCAGTGCGACGACGGCAACCAGGTCAACAGCGACGGCTGCACCAATAGTTGTCAGGTTAACTGCTTAGCTCATCCTGGACAAGCACCCCAGACGAACACAGGCTCACACTGTTACTCGATATTTTATGATATCGTCACGTTCGCCCAGGCTCACAACAACTGTCAGGCTCTTGGCGGCGACCTGGCAACTGTCACGTCACTTGGGGAAAGTTTGTGGATAACCGCGTACCAGCAAATGGAGGTTTGGATCGGAGCGACGGACGGCTTACGTCCGGAAGTCCTGAATGCTAGGCCATACGGCTGGGTTAACGGCGAACCCTGGAGCCTTCAGCTGTGGAAAGCCGGGCAGCCGAGCGCCACTCCGAATGACTGTGCTGGAACCCCTTGCTATGAACATTGTGCGGTGGCCACATCCGCAGGAGACTGGAACGACGTTCTCTGCGAAGCTCAGCGTCCTTATGTGTGCGAGTGGGCCCCACCGGGACAAAAACTCTTGCCCTTCAGGCCGACAGCAGTGTCGATCGGGGACACGGCCGTCGTTCACCCGGAAGAGTATGATTTCGGCGGCGAGGGAATCGCCTATCACGATGGCGACGACGTTATTCTGAACCCGACGTATCGCGAAGGGCTGGTAGACATAGGCAACAACGCCGCGGAGGGCTGGATCCTTAGTTACTTTTACCCCGAAGAATGGCTTGGTTTCTCAGTCACGGTGAGCGGCAGCGGGAAATACTGGGTGTCGTTGCGAGCCGCCAACGGCGCAGCTTCCCCCGCAACCGTTCACCTGGAGTTCGGGCCGGTTGGGCAAGTGGGAGGGAGTTCCGTTGTCGTTTCTCCACCGATCACCGTCGCGCCAACCGGCAGCTGGTCCAACTTCGTGAACGTGTTTGTTCCAGTTCAGCCCGCCCTTGGACAGCAGTGGACACGCCTCGTCTCGGACGTTGGCCTGACGGACATTGCCGCCATCACATTTCAGTCGCAGTCAACCGTGCCTGAGCGCCCCTTCAGTTTCTGTGCGCTCGAAGGTGGCACTTGCGTCCTTGATGGGACGCGGGAGGTGCGTTTCGGCGCAGACGGCTCCTTCATAACGATGAATGCCACCGGTAATGTTGGGTGCAACATCAGCTCCTTCTCTGGTGATCCGAGTCCGCTCCAGAGCAAAATTTGCGAGTATCGGTGACATCGCTCACGCTGGGCTTCCTTTCCCCGACGTGTCGGTCCGAAACTCAGACAACAATTCCGCCTGCTGCAGCACCGTATTCGTGGCTACTTCCTGCTTGTCCGGTGGATAGCCGTGCTTGCGCAGGATACGTTTCACGATCACACGCAGCTTGGCACGGACGCTTTCCTTCACGGTCCAGTCGATGGTGACGTTCTTGCGGACCGTTTCGACCAATTCGCGGGCGATGGTGCGGAGGCTGTCGTCGCCGAGAACTTGAACGGCACTGTCGTTCACTTCTAGGGCGTCATAGAAGGCCAGCTCGTCGTTGGTGAGGCCCAATTGTTCGCCGCGCTTCTGCGCCTCGCGCATTTGCTTAGCAAGATCGATCAGTTCTTCGATCACCTGCGCAGCTTCGATCGCGCGGTTCTGGTAGCGGCGCACTGCCTTCTCAAGCATTTCCGCGAATGAGCGCGCCTGCACCAGGTTGTGCTTTGAGCGGAGCTTCACCTCGTCGTTGAGCAGCTTGCGCAACAGCTCGACAGCCAGGTTCCTGTGCTTCATCTCGCGTACGTCGGCGAGGAACTGATCCGAAAGGATCGAGATGTCGGGGTTCTTCAACCCCGCCGCGGCAAAGATGTCGATGACTTCGTCCGAGGCAACGGCTCTCGATACAATCCGGCGGATGGCATGATCGAGATCGCCCGAAGAACGGCGATCGCCAACGGATGTTTTGGTGATGGCGGTGCGCACGGCCTGGAAGAATCCCACGTCGTCGCGCACGCGAAGGGCCTCTTCGTGAGGCACGGCAAGCGCGAAAGCTTTCGAAAGCTCAGTGACAGCCTGGAGAAGACGCTCCTTGCCCTCTGCCTGGATCAGGACGTGCTCTTGCGCGGCGGGTAGGAGTGAAAGCCGTTGCGCGGGTGTGCCCGTGATCCAGTGATTCCAATCGAATCCGTGGAAGATATCGCAGCAGCGCTCGTAACGTGTTTTGCCGTTCAGAAAGCAACGGGAATGCATCGCCCTTGGTCTCGGGCATGAACTTCTGGATGGTCGTGAAGACGACCCCACCGGCGGCCACCTTCAGAAGTTCGCGCACGTGGGTACGATCGCGCGCTTGTTCCGGACTTTGGCGCAGAAGGTCTTTGCAGCGCGAAAACGTACCGAACAGTTGGTCGTCAAGATCATTACGATCGGTCAACACAATGACCGTTGGATTCTGCATCGCCGGATCCGAGATCACGCGCCCCGCGTAGAACGCCATCGTCAAGCTCTTGCCTGAACCCTGCGCGTGCCAAACCACGCCGACGCGTCGGTTGCCGGTGGGGCGGGACGCCGCGATGGTTGCGTCGAGGGCGCGGGCCACAGCGTGAAATTGGTGGTACCCGGACATCTTCTTGATGGTGGTGTCACCATCGCTTTCGTAGACGATGAAGTAACGAATGAGATCGAGCAAGCGCCGGGGTTCGAATACGCCGCGAATCAGGACTTCCAGTTGGCTCAGGCTGGCGGGAGCCAGGTCTTCGCCTTCGATGGTACGCCAAGGGAGGAAGCGTTCGCGGTTTGAGGAAAGTGTTCCAATGCGGGCTTCGATACCGTCGGAAACTACGAGGATCTCATTGAATACGAAGAACGAAGGGAGCTCGTTTTTGTAAGTTTGAAGCTGTTGGAAGGCACCCCAGATGGTGGCGTTGTCAGAGGCTGCGTTCTTGAGTTCAAGAATGGCCAGGGGAAGGCCATTGATGAACACGACGATGTCGGGGCGCCGGGTGTGGCCGAACTCGATCACAGTGAACTGGTTGACGACCAGCCAGTCGTTCTGGTGGGGGGTGTCGAAATCGAGCACGCGGATCGGGTCGTAGCCGATAGTTCCATCGGGGCGCATGTATTCGACGCTAACGCCGTTAACTAAGTAATGGTGCAGTTCGCGGTTTCCGTCGATAGGCTGCGGGGTGGCGATGCGGGTGAGCTTGCGGAACGCTTCGTCGAGCGCTTCGGGGGGGACGTTAGGGTTTAGGCGGTGCAGGGCTTCGCGGAGACGGCCTTCCAGAATGACTTGCTGGTAGCCTGTGCGTTCGGCGCCTGGCTCGTCGGGGGCGATTTGGCCTCCGCTGAGGCTGGCGTAACCTACGGAACGGAACCATTCGAGGGCGGCTTCCTCAACGATAGATTCAGTAAAAGATGCGGTCATGGGGTCTTTCCCTTTTCGTTTCGCTGCCGTTCGCGAGCACCTTGCGGCCGGAGGCCTTCAGGAAGTCGTCGAGTTTGGTGACCCAGTCTTGCATCGACATGGGTTTCCGCTCGAGCGCTTGCAGCTCGGCATATTCAATGTAGAGGGCGACAATGCGATTGAGGACTTGGAGCTCGTGCTCAGTCAGATAGTTCTTGGCGACGGCCGCGTCTTCCTTGCGCACGATGCCGCCGGGCCGCGTTGTCTGCAGGCCCATGAGGGGCTTCGTGGCGTCCGCGCGTTCGTGAACGATCTCGGCTGCTGTGTGGCCATGGGTGGCCCAGTGCATCTTGTTTTGGACGGTGGCGAAGAACTGCTG
>CAZSUA010000057.1:0-6982 GCA_964609655.1 uncultured Polyangiaceae bacterium
AAGATGCGCCCGATACGGATCAGACCCTCGCGAGCGACGGCATTCTTGGCGACAGTGGCTTCCCATGGCGGCGAGGTCGTACGAGAGAGGCAGGCGCGCAGCGCCTTTCGTACGAACCTGATCAAGAAGCTTGGCACCGACTTCAGCGTCGCGACTTTGACCGGCGTTCTCGCGGCGGACGGCGACGACATCCGAGAAAAGAACAACCACACTCTGACGAGCGGCATCGTCAAAGCCAACGACGCGCTGGGATCCGCGAATGCGCGAGGCGTGCGCGTGAACCTCTACCTGACGCCGGCGGACCTGCAGGAGCTTCAGCCTTTCTTCCAGAGTGCGTCCGGGGGCTTCGCCGAGATCCCCGAGGCGAACGCCAGGCATCTCCTCTTTCGCACCAACGGCAGCAAGAATCCTGGAACGCTCCTGGTTCACAACAACCCGATTGCGAACTTCTGCATGGCAGAGAGCGCGAGCGACAAATGCGCGCTGCTCCACACCGGGGGCTTGCACGAGCCCGCTGCGCCTCCGACTGGCAACCCCCCGGGTAGCACGGTTGCCCCAATCACCGACGGCCAAATGCTGACCTACATCGACCGGCTAGTGCGGGACATTCCGGCACCAGACATGGTCCTGAGGCCGGACCTCGCGACGAAGCGAGCGGACAAGGCGTCCATCGAGAAAACGGTGAACGACTTCTCGCTCCCGAAGGGGCCGGCGGCGGTCCCGGCGTTCTACGATTTTAACACCCTGCAGATCGCCTTCGAGCACGTGTGGAAGCAGCTCTTCGACGAGGCCATTCCCAACCTCGCGTACACTGCAAACGCTATCGGCAGGGCGACCCTCGGCTTGGACGCAGTCGTTGCCGACTCCTTCAAGAACGGCCTTTTGGTAGCCGAGCTGTTCTATTCAATCACCCCGGTGGAAGTGCCTCCCGCCGTCGCCCGGCTCTTCGACGTCACGAAGGAGGAATTCAACGAGCTCTCGCCCACGCTGCGGCAGGAGCTCGTCTACATCGCGAATCAGATCCACGAATGCAGCGTTTCGACGACCGTCGACTACGGGCTCAACACCCTGAAGCATAGTGATTCGCGGATTAGCGATCTTCGAATCGTCCAATCGTTCACCGAGCAAGGCGAGCGATTGATCGACGCCGTGCGCCACAACTTCGGCGTGATGAACACGTACCGCCAGCAGTGGACGCCGCTCATGGTTCAGGCAGGCAAGCTGGTCAAAACGATCCCCCTCGCGCCCAAGGAGGAACGAAAATATTCCGTCAGGATCAACCGGCAAGAGAAGCGCAAGGAAGCGAAGAAGAACAACCGGTCTATCACCAACGAGCAGAGTTCCAGCTCACGCGTCGAGGCTGAGATCATGGCGAAGGCGCAGAACAAGACCAACTTCGGCTTGACGACGGAAGGCGACTTTAGCGTCGGCATCTACGAAGGCAAGGGCACCACCACGTTCGGCGTCGAGGCGCTTAGCGAATCTTCGCAGAACAGGAAGGACTTTCGCGAGGCCGTGCTGAAGGCTGTTCAAGATTACAAAGACGAAACCAGCATGGAAGTGACGACCGACAGCGAGCTCACCAGCGAATCGACCGAGTCCGGAACGATCGTGAACCCGAACGATGAGTTGGCGGTAACTTACCTGTTCTACGAGCGTTCAAGAACGCTACCGGCTTTCCGAGCAGCTCTACCGGGTGATGCCCGTCGTGCTCGTCGCGCAGGAAGTTCCGTCGCCCGATCAGATCACGCCGGCGTGGGTCCTCGCCCACGACTGGATCCTCAATCGTCACCTTCTCGACGACAGCTTCCGTCCAACGCTCGCGTACCTCGCGAACAACAGCGTGGGTGACGACTTCAGCTTGCGCGAGCTCAGAAAAAATCTACGCCAGCAAAGGAGCCTGGTGGAAACGCTCCGCATTGAGTTCTCGGCCGCGAGCGTGCAGGCCGACAATCGCTACAAGGCACTGGAAGCGTCGATCACACGCCGCATCGACGAAGAGCACCGGGAGGCGACCGACGGTCTAGCCAACGACATCGGGGATTTCCTCGGAACCGGACACGGGGTTCGTGCGCTCTTCAGTACACTCACAGGAGGCGCCGTGGGGGGAGGCAGCGGCGTGGACCCCGAGGCGATGAAAGCCCGCGAATTGGCAGCGAAGGATGCTCATCAGTACGCTCTTGAGAAGGCTGAGAAGGCCGCCGCAGGCCTGAGGCAGGAGCTCAATACGCTGCACCAGCTGACGGAACAGTACAACAAAACCCTGCAAGCACGCCTGGACAACGAGACGAAGGTGAAGCGCTTGCTCGTTCACATCCGCAACAACATTTTCTATCGCGTGAGAGTCGAACCTCGAAAACCTGCGCCTCGCCGCGCGCTTGCTCAACCACGAGCGCGAGGATCCTGACATCGAGAAGAAGGTCGTGGTTCAGGGTAGTGGGGTGAGCCCCGGCATCGACGTCGACAACCCGTAGACACCCATGGGCAAGGGAGCCGACATGACATCCGGATCGAGACCGAGCGTTCAGAGTCGCGGAACCGCTCGTCCGCAGGGCGATTTGCGGGAGGGGGTGCGAGCGTCGAAGGTACGCGTGCAAGCGGTGCCGCTTCAACCGATGTGGCTGCTCCTGTTTCCCGCCTGGACGTACCGGTCGGAGCTTGGAAGGCGGCTGTTCAACTCGGGAAAAGTTCCGAGGGGGATGCGCCTTGAGCCGACGGATTTGAAAGCAAATAGTGAGCTTGCGCGCCGGTGGACCCTTTCGTGGAGCGGCTCGCTCGACAGCATCCGCAGGGACTTCACCCCTTTCGCGATGCAGCTTTACGAGAAGGCCAGTGGTCCGGGTGAGGAGTTTCCGGAGGATACCGTCGCGCGCGAACGGGCGCAGCGCGAAGAGCTGGAGAAACGGCGGAAAGCAAACAGTAAGTTCTTACCTGCTCTGAAGATGACAGCGCATTGAGCTCAATAGCGTCAGTGACGGCCTCCAATCGTCGATCTCGAGTCTCCACGCAACGCTTGGCATGCTACCCGGGCCTGAGTTTTACAAGAAGCTCAATACGGGTCAGCTCGGCGAACAGGTCGCGCGCAAGACACTCGAAGGGCGCGGCTACATCGTCGTAGCCATTCAGAACGAGTCCGGGCACGGCATCGATCTGGTTGCATTTCACCCGAAGAAAAATCTGCTCATCTTCGTGGAAGTGAAGGCCTCAGAAAAACACTATCGCGCCTCCTTGAGCCGCTCGCAGAAGCAAACCCACGACTTCGTCCGCTCGCGCCTGGAGCGGGCGACGGGAGCCGATCCGCGCTGGGAACGAACTTCCTTCGAACAGCGCGAAGCGGCCACGCGTCTTCTCGCAGAGCTTAACGCTGTCCGCCCGATTCACGGCCTGCGCATGTGGGTGAGGTTCCTGGGCTTGGGCGTCAACTTCCTGGTCGACGTGAAGATGTGGCGCCCGCCCGGTGCGAGTGGTCGCAAGCGAGGGAAGAAGCCGTGAGACAGTGTTACTGTTTGACGTAGGTCTGAGTGATCGTGGACACGCGGGAGAAGTTCTTGCAAACGTCGTTAGGTTGGCGCCTCCGGCAAGAATCGAACTTGCGACCTTGGCTTTAGGAAAGCCCTGCTCTATCCAACTGAGCTACGGAAGCGGGTACTGAAAATGCCGGAGCGTTCTGCCACAGGCTGAGCCACCCTGGCAACCCGTCGCAGCGAGTCGTTTTATGGCGAAGCGGGCGAAAGCCCGTAGCTTTGGAGGAGGGCTTTGGGGTCGGGGTCGCGGCCGCGGAACATGCGGAAAACGGCGCCCGGTTCTTTTCCGCCTCCGAGCGCGAGCACAGTTTCGCGGAAGCGCGAGCCCACCTCGGCTAGCTTTTCTGGATTGTCCAGGCCGGCGTCCGTGAAGGCCGTGAACGCATCGGCAGCCAGCACCTCCGCCCACTTGTAGCTGTAGTAGCCCGCTGCGTAGCCGCCCGCAAAGATATGCCCGAACGTGCACAAGAAGCGGTCTTCAGCTAACGGCGGCAAGATCGTGTTCTCTTGCGCGACTGCTTCAGCCAGCGTTTGAATGCTCTGCTCGCCTGCTGGATCGAAGCTTGAATGCAGCGCTAAATCGAGTGAACCGAGGTGAACTTGGCGTAAGAACTGACTCCCAGCTCGATAATTCCGAGCCGAAAGCAGCTTGTCGAAGAGGTGTTGGGGCAGGGGCTCGCCGGATTCGAAATGGCGAGCGAACGTGAGCAAGGTTGGCCGATGGTAGCACCAATTTTCCATGAATTGGCTGGGCAGCTCCACCGCGTCCCACTCGATGTTGTTGATGCCCGCCGCATCCACGTAGTCCACGCGCGTCAGCATGTGTTGCAGCCCATGCCCGAATTCGTGAAAGAGCGTTTCCACCTCGCTGAACGTCATCAGCGAAGGTGTTTCGCCAACCGGCGGGCTCTGGTTGCAGATCAAATAGGCCACGGGTAGGCGTACGGAGCCATCGGTCAAAAGCTTGCGATCCAAGCACGTATTCATCCACGCTCCCTGACGTTTCTCGGCGGGGCGGGTGTACGGATCGAGGAAGAAACTTGCGACCGCTTCTCCGGCTCGATCAACGACTCGGAAAAACCGCACGCTGGGCTCCCAGACCGGCGCTTCGCCGTCCGCCGCGACAATTCTCACCCCAAACAACCGCTCCGCCACGCCGAATAATCCCTCTAACACGCGCGGCAGCGGGAAAAATGGGCGCAGCTGCTCATCGGTAAAATCCAAGGTTTGCTCGCGTTGGCGCTCTGCCCAATAGCCAATATCCCACAGCTTCAATTCCGGATTGGCTTCAGCATTCTGCGTGGCGACAAATCGAAGCAGCTCCGCATACTCTTCTTCCGCAACCGGGCGAGCCGTCTTTCTGAGATCATCCAACATCTTCTGGACCGCGCCGATTTCTTTAGCCATCTTTCGGGAGAGGCTGAGCGCCGCGTAAGTGTTGTAACCGAGGAGCGCCGCCTTTTCTCGCTTGAGCTTCAAGATATCCAGAATTACGGGCTGATTGTCCAGCTCTCCAGCGGATGCTTGCGTCACGTAGGCGCGATACAAATTTTCGCGCAGCTCCCGGCTCTTGGCGTGCTTGAGAAACGGAATCAAGATGGGCGCGTCGAGCGTTAGACGCCAGGGGCCGGAATCTGGAGTGGCGTTTGCTAGCGCGGGTTCGCTCTCGGCGACGCTGCGTGCTGACTGAGCCATCATCGCCAGCACTGTTTCGGGAAGGCCAAGAACTTGTTCTTTATCCGCTAAAATCAGCGAAAAGGCCTTAGTCGCGTCGAGCGCATGGTTGCCAAAAAGTGTGCCCAAGCGCGCCAGCTCAGCTTCAATTTCATTGAACCGGGTGCGCTCAGCACCTTCGAGCGCGATGCCACTGTGTTCTGCCGAAAGGATCGCGGCATCCACGACGCGGCGCTGGGCTTCATCCAGAACGTTCCAGCCGGAACCGCTCTTTAACTCACGGTACGCGTGGTAAAGTGTCTGGCTTTGGGCGAGGCGTAGGCCAGCCGCCACGACTTCAGGTTGCAGCGCTTGCACGACTTCGCGCAACGCCTCCGTATCTTTCACGCTCAAGAGGTGGTGCACGACACCCCATGCGTAGGAGAGCGGCTCCGCAAGTTCGGTGAGGGGCTGCACGACGCCCGCCCAGGAGGGTGTACAGCTGGCTTCCAGAGCCAAGAGCGCCTGATCTTGCGCCTGAATGAGGCGCTTCAGGAGTGGGCCCGCGTTTTCGGGTTTGAAGGCTCCAAAATCGGGGATGCTGTTGAAGCGTTCGAGGGCTGGATCAGTCGGAATATTAGAACTCACTCACGCATCCTTGGTTAAACCTAAGATCTAGTGCTCTTAGCCGGCGTGCGCAATTGCGCTCTCGCCTCAAGTTGCAGCTTCGGGTTCTTGAGACTCAGCTAGGGCCAACGCCCGGTGCTTCGTGCCCAGATTGCTCGACATATTCGGTATAGCCGCCGGGATAAGCGTGCACATTGCCGGGCGTGAGCTCCAAAACCCGGTTCGAGAGCGCGGAGAGGAACTTGCGATCGTGGGAGACAAACAGCAGCGTGCCTTCAAAATTCATCAGCGCCTTCACCAACATCTCCTTGGTGTCCATATCCAAGTGATTCGTGGGCTCATCGAGCACCAACAGATTCGGCGGATCGAACAGCATCTTGGCCAGCACGAGCCGTGCTTTTTCACCTCCCGATAGGATTTGGCAAGATTTATCGGCTTCATCTGCCGAGAACCCAAACGCGCCCGCGAGGGTGCGCAGCGTTCCAAGCCCCGCCATCGGGAAGGACCATTGTAAGGATTCGATCACCGTTTGGGTTGGGTCGAGGATTTCCATGGAATGCTGAGCGAAGTAGCCAAGCTTGACGCTCGCCCCGACGGCAACGCGCCCCGTGTCGGCCGTTGTTTCTCCAGCCACAAGTTTCAAGAGCGTGGATTTGCCGGCTCCGTTGACGCCCATCACGCACCAGCGTTCACGTCGACGGATCAAGAGGTCAAAATTGTCGTAGATTTTTGAGCTCCCGTAGGCCTTCGTCACTTTTTCGATCTTCACCACGTCTTCGCCTGAGCGGGGTGGCGCTCGAAACTCAAAGTCGACAACTTGGCGGCGTTTGGGCAATTCCACGCGTTCGATCTTGTCCAGCTTCTTGACGCGCGATTGAACCTGGGCCGCGTGGCTCGCACGGGCCTTAAAACGCGCGATAAACGCCTCTTCTTTGGCCAGCATGGCCTGCTGGCGATCATACTGGGCTTGAGCTTGCTTAGCCTGGATAGCTCGCTGAGCCTCAAAGAAGTCAAAATTGCCCGAATATGTAGTTAGCTCGCCGCCGTCTATCTCCACAATCTTGGTGACGAGCCGATTCAAGAACTCGCGATCATGGGAGGTGACGACGAGCGCACCTTCGAAAGCTTTTAGAAAACGCTCCAGCCAAATAATGGATTCGATGTCGAGATGGTTGGTG
>CAZSUA010000057.1:6992-22001 GCA_964609655.1 uncultured Polyangiaceae bacterium
TCGAGCAACAGCACATCGGGCCGCATCAACAAAATGCGCGCGAGTGCCACGCGCATTTTCCAACCACCGGAAAGCTTGCCCACGTCATCGTCGATGCTCTCGGGACGAAAACTCAAGCCGGCCAGGATCTCCCTGGCGCGAGCCTCCAAGGCATAGCCGCCAAGTTCATCAAAGCGCGCTTGAACCGTCCCAAAACGTTCGATCAACGCATCCAGCTCGTCCACACGAGCAGGGTCCCCCATCGCGTGTTCAAGCTCTGCGAGCTCGGTACCAACCAGTGCCACGTCGCCGGCCCCGGCCATCGTTTCTTGGATGACACTCCGACCCGCCATCTCGCCGACGTCCTGGCTGAAGTAGCCAATCGTTATGCCTTTGTCGACGACAAGCTGACCCGCATCCGGCTGTTCTTCGCGTATAATGAGCCGAAATATTGTGGATTTCCCGGCTCCATTCGGCCCGACTAATCCGACCCGTTCTCCCTTGAAAGCGCTCATTGAGGCCTCAAGAAAGAGGATTTGTTTACCGTGCTGTTTTGAAATGGAGTCCAGGCGCAACATGAGCACGAAACCTTGCAGTTCTGCCGCGCAAGGGCAAGCATCACCGACTCCACCGCGTTCAAAAGCCTGCGGCCAAGGTCGCTTGGCCGGCGTCTCTTTAGCAAACGCTCAGATGTCGAACTTGCCGACGGCGTTCAGATCTTGCAGCGCTTGAACCAGGCGTTTCGTCATGCCCTTTTCACCCAAGTACAGCCAGCCGCGCGGATCGATGTATTTCTTGTTGGGCTTGTCGTCGCCCTCGGGATTCCCCAACTGGGATTTCAGGTAGCCGCTCTTTTCGTCCATGTATTTTTTGATCGGCTCACAGAACGCCCACTGCGTATCTGTATCGATGTTCATCTTGACGACGCCGTAAGAAAGCGCTTCGCGAATTTCTTCCTGGGAAGAGCCAGACCCGCCGTGAAAAACGAAGTCCACCGGTTTGGGTCCGGTCTTGCGCTCCGCCTGGATGTGCTCCTGAGAATTTTTCAGGATCTTCGGCGTTAGCTTCACATTGCCAGGTTTGTACACGCCATGCGTGTTGCCAAACGAGGCCGCAATGGTGAACTTTCCAGCGGGAACGAGGGCATCGTAAGCCGCCAAAACGTCGGCGGGCTGCGTGTACAGCTTTGAATTGTCCACATCGGTGTTGTCGACGCCGTCTTCCTCGCCACCGGTGACGCCGAGCTCGATTTCGAGCGTCATGTTGATGCGTGCCATGCGCGTCAGGGTTTTCTTGCAGATTTCGAGATTCTCGCTCAGGCTTTCTTCGGAGAGATCCAGCATGTGGGAGCTGTAGAGCGGAGCTTTATGTTTCTCGAAGTGGCGTTCGCCAGCCTCCAGCAAGCCGTCGATCCACGGCAACAGCTTCTTAGCCGCATGGTCCGTGTGGAGCACAACAGGCACTCCGTAGGCTTCCGCAACCCGATGCACGTATTCGGCTCCAGCGATGCCGCCGATGATCGCGGCTTTTTCACCCGAATTGTCGAGCCCCTTGCCGGCGAAGAAGTGGGCGCCGCCGTTGGAGAATTGAATCACAATCGGGCACTTGGCTTCGCGTGCGGCTTGGAGCGCCGCGTTGGTACTGTGAGAGCCAATCACGTTAACGGCTGGCAGGGCGCACTCGGTGCTCTTCATGTACGCGTTCAGCTCGGTGAGCGCATCGCCTGTCACAATTCCGGGCTTGAGTTTCAACTTAGACATGGGGTTTCCTTGGTCTCACAGATTGGAAATAGGGCGCAAACAAGCGCCGTTGTCGGTTGGCCTAGCATCGAATGCATCTTGGAAAAAGCATGGAACAGATCAGCGCGGCCATTGATGCACGGGGCCCACCGGATCGGGGTCCGCTGCGAGCCTTCGAGGATCACCGCGTTTTGAGTGATCAAAGCGCACGGGGGCCCGGAGGAACTGGTAAAATACCTGTGTTTCTGAGCTCCAGTCGCGTTCGCTGATGAAAAATTTGGGGAGATACTTGGAGGCTGCCAACGTGCCTGGCCCGTCCAGGCCCATCGCGAGCACGTTCATAGCGGCGACCTTTCGATCCTTTCGGTGCACAGCTACGACGCCGACGGTGTCGTAGTCTTCTCCGGTCTGTTTCTTGATGGCTAACGGATCATCATTGAAGCGCAGGAGTGCCTGTGTGATGCCCGGGGGTAGCGCTTTGGGTGGACGCCCGCTGCTGTAACAAACCTTGGACGGCAAGGAAGCTTCCTGCCAATAGAATCGGAACGGCAGATCGGGTGCCGGGTCGGCATCGGGCTTGCGAAATGGCTCATCCGAGAAACCAAACGCGTGCGCTACGGCATAGCAGGCTCCCAAGTGCCGACGCGGTGAGCCAATGATAACCAGATTGGTGGTGTCCTTCTGCACACCCGCTAGCCACGGATCGTCGCGGAACATTTCATAGCTGTGCGCGGGCCAATCGGTGGCGCCAAGCTCAGGCATTTCAGTAAAGACATCTGAAAGCGCCAGATCAGCGCGACCTTCCGTGTAGATTCTCAATTGATCCTTGAGCACGCTGAAGGCATCTGCGTCAAAGCGTGCGATCGTATCCTGGCCACCATCTGACGAACCATGGCAGGCAACCAACGCGGTCGCCCCGATCCGTGACTGAGCCAGGTAGTGCAAAACGCTCCGCTCACTGCCACCCAGAAAGAAGCCAAGCCCGCCCTTGTGGCGGAGGAACTCATCAAGCGTGGTGAGCTCGGCTAGTGTGAGCACCAGATCGGCATCCAGTGTCTCTTCACCGAGCGCCGCTAACTTACGCCGATCCAGCGCCACCAAATTGCGCTCCTTGGCCAGACGCCCTATTTCGTCCGCCAGCTCCGCATAACCGCCAGGGGGGCGCTTCTGACCTCGGATCTCACGTGACAGCCCGCCGAAAAGGGCCTGCACTCGCTTGGGATCAAACTGCCAAGAGGTTGATTTTACTTTCATGGTTCTTTTCTGTGTCGAAAGCCCGACATGGCGGTCAGGAAGCCCCGCATCTAGCAGAGATTCGCAGGCTCATCAATGACGGGTCAAAAAAACGACAAGGCCTGCCGATAGCATTTCTGCTCGCCGCCAGGCTCTTCCCAGGACGCGGGACACGTGCCACTTTCGGGGCATGTCCCAGTCCATTGAGTTCTCAGGCGTCACCGCAATCGCCAAAGCCAACGTCTATTTCGAAGGCAAAGTTGTTAGCCACACGCTGAAGTTCGCGGATGGCAGTAAGAAGACGCTCGGCCTGATCTACGTCGGTGAGTTCCACTTCGATACGCGTGCCGCGGAGGTGATGCAGGTCGTGGCCGGGAGCTGCCGCGTGCGGCTGAAGGGAGAAGGTGGATTCAAGGCCTTCGCGACGGGCGATAACTTTCGCGTGCCTGCCGATTCAGGCTTCGACATCTGCGTGGATTCAGGCATCGCTGAATATATCTGTTCGTTCGAAGTCTGATGCGTCAAAGCACTGACGGCTGAGCTTGAGCTGAGCGCCACGGATGGCGTCGAAGCTTTGGACAAGATAGTAAGCATGCTTACTATCTTTCAAGGAACGAAAAGGGCTGTTCACTTAGCGCTCCGGAAAAGGACGGATACTTGTCGGGGGGAGCCTGACGCGATAATAATAGGAGGCTTATGGCTTCCTCCACGAAACGCTCTTCTGTAGGCCCGCTGGCAATCATTCTTTCCCTAGTCGCCGTTGCGGTAGCAGCCGCCTGCGGCAACAGCGGCGATGATGCCGTGAAAACAGGAACCGGCGGTGCAGGTGGCGTGCTCGGCTCAGGTGGGAAATCAACCGGTGGTGCCATGACTGGCGGCGTCAAGGGGACGGGCGGCATGGCTGCCATGTCAGTTCCACCTAGTGTTCAGTGCATGGCACAAACGTGTCGGGGCTATGTGCTGCAAGGAACGGCGTTAAGTCCCTGTTGTGTTGACGGGAACAAGTGTGGGGTTTCCTTTGCAGGCCAAGCTGCCTGCGCGCTGATCGATGCCCCGGGTGTGGCAGACGTGCGCTGCCGCGCCTACGACGGCGCCGAGCTTTTTATGCAAGCGCCAATGGGGGTAATCTCTTTTGACGGCTGCTGTACGGCACAAGGGTTTTGTGGGGCCGTAATTGATGCGAGCCTTATCGGTGGGCCTAGCTTTGGATGCACTGACGTGCGTAGTTACGCCCCGAATCTGCAAGTTGCCAGCTGCGGACAGGGTGGCACCGGGGGGATGAGTGGTGTCGGTGGAGCGACGGCAACGGGAGGCGCGACGGCAACAGGAGGCGCCGGAGTGGGTGGTAGTGCCTCGGGCGGTAATTCCTCGGGTGGTGCGGGTGGCGCAACAACGACGGGTGGTGCGGCGGGAGCTAGCGGAGCGCAACAGCAAGGTGGCAGCGCCGGGATCGCGGGCACGTCGAACTGAGCCGCCAGCGTCAGCGAATCAAGCGTAGAGCGAAGCGAGCGGCCCCGACGCCCCCGTGACCCCCACGGTATTGACGTCGGAAAGACCCATGTATTGGATGAGCGAGACCAGCAGCTGAGCGTTCTGGCGCCCGGCCTCAGCATAGTCACTTTCCGAGGGGCCGCGCAGGTAGCGGCCCGTCTTGAACGTTCCTTGTCCACTGCCAAACAGCACCGCAGGTACTGATTTGGTGATGTGTGGGTCCTCGATCTTCTCGTCGCCGCCCAATTCTGAAAGCCAAAGTACTGCCGTGGAATCGAGGAGTGGCTTGCCGAGCGCATCTTTGGTGGACTTCAGCTTATCGATCAACGCGGCGACTTGGCGAGAATAGGTGGTGGTGAAGATGCGCATGGCGAGCATCATTTCGGGCGAGCTGGGCTGATGGGTCCAGGGGTGATGGGCAGGCCCCGAGTCCCCCGAATCCGCTTTGGGCGACTTGGGAACACGGTACTTCGCAGCCACTTTGTTGCGCGCCGCCTGGGACCCAATTTGAAACGCAATCACGTGTGAAAGCTCGCAGGCGAGTGTGATCGCGATGAGATCGTTGAAGGTAGCAGTCTGGAGGTCGCGGTTCTCGGGATTGGGCCAGTCCCGATCGGGAGGAGGCGTTCGGCGCCCACACGCTCGGCCCGAAAGCATGGGAGTGGTGAGGTTCTTCTCCAGCGTGCGAAGCGTGGTGCAGTGGTCATCCAAGAGCGCCACGCCTTCGCTGCCAAGTGCCGTCTTCAGGGCTTCGCAATCATCGATCACGAAGTCGAGGGCGCTTCGATCGCGCGTCACGACGGCCAGCGATTCTGTTGGCGTGGCTCCTGGCCCAATGAAGCTTGTGAAGAGCTGAGCCCAGGCGGCGGTGGGGCTCGACTCTGGCGTGATGTTGCGGCCAGGGGAGGCGCAAAAGGCATCCCCCGTTCCTCCCGATTGGCTGTTGGCAACATTGCCCCAGACGAGCGAACGCACCATCCCGGCGCGCCCCTCTTGCTCAAGCCGTTTCCCGATCACCTGATCGATCGTCTCCCCGTTTTGGGCGTACTGATCACCGTTCGCCCCGGCATCGTAGCCGCCGTAGGTTTGCCCACCGAGGGCATGGCCATTCGCAGTTAGCTTGCCAGCGCCAGTCGACGCCATGTGGGACATGAAGATGCCCTCGGCCTTGTGGCGCGCGAGGGGTTGCCACCAATCATGGAACGTGAAATCAGTTTCCGTACCGGAGGCGGGTCCCGTGGCTCGCATCGGTCCGTTGGGTGAAAAAATGAGGATCACGCGTCGCGGCGATTGAGGCCCTGCGGCGTGAGCCTCAAGCTGACGCGCCACGGGCGCGAGCAGCGCTAAAAGCGCCGTGTTTCCGAGTAAGGCGCGTCGACTCAACAACCGCTGCAAGCGAGACTTCATGGCAGCTCCTGAACGGGCTCATTCGGAATCGAAGGCTTCATAAATTCGGGTGCGCCAACAATTGTTTTCATGATCTCGGGCACACTCGCCTCGTGCGTTTTAACCGATGCGTCCAGCCGAGCCACGAACGAGGCGTCCCCGCGGCTGACGCCGCGCCCCAGCGACCACTCGAGTGCCGTCTGCGCGAAACAGGCTTGCACGATCGGGCTTGCGGCGAGCTCCCGAACCAATTCGGCGGGCGTCTGAAACTCTAACCTCGAGCCATCTCCGGGAATGATGTGGCCTGCAAGATCCCAAGGCTTGCCTGAAGGGTCGGCTGTTACCCAACGGCCGACCGGATCGAACGCCATGAACGCGTACCCAAGTGGCGCAAACAGGCTGTGGCACTTGGTGCAGGTGGGGCCGGCTGAGGTTCGATATTCCAAGCTCTCACGCATGCTGGAGCCGCTCGGCACGTCTTTTCGAGCGAGCGCACTGGCACCGCCTGGCGGCGGGCGTACTTTTTCACACAGCAGCGCTTCTCTAATAAAATACCCGAGCTGAAATGGGGAGGCGCCATCTTCCTTGGTGTGAGAGGAGAGAATCTGAGGATGCATTAAGAGCCCCAAGCGTTCGAATTCCGGTACGTCGCCTGTGGGCACTCCGCTCGCCGTCGAAGGCGCGATGAGCTGCTTCAGCAACGGGCTTTCCACGTATTCCTTGCCCGTCAGCAAATGGCCAACGCTAGGATCCGGACCCGAGAGGACGCCATCGATGAAGTTGTCGGCATCGGTGCGCATGTTGTGCGCAAAGTCGCCGCGCAGCTTGCGTAGGTACATGGGCGACTTTCTCGACACTTTCGATTCAGCTGCCCCCAACCATTCCTCTACCAGGACACTTTTGGCCCGCTTGCCCGCCGCTGTTTCGCTCAGTCTTTCCCATTGCCGCACCCGTTCGCTTCCGTGCGCCAATTTGCCGCTCTGGGCCGCCAGCAGCAACGCTTCATCGGGTGGAGCGAGCGTCGCAAAGTAGCTCAGCTTCACCGCGAGTTCGGTGGGCGTGAGCACCTTCTCGGTCGGATCGTCGTCGGAGGCTACGCCAATCTCGGTGCGATACAGGAACGATGGCGCAAAAAACGTAGCGATCAGCAGCCCCTCCATCGCGACCCGATCACGGCCCGGGCTGCCATCCGCGATCGCGAGCGTGGCTTCAGACTTGTTGCGTTCGTTAGGGCGTTGGGCTCTGCGTAACGCTCTTTCAGAGAAACCTTGGTACCAGCCGAGCAGACAAGTGCGTTGCGCTTGCCCTGTCAGCGCGCAACCACTCTGAGTCAACATGCCAGGAGCTGCTTGCACGGCGAAGGTCTTGATCACCTGAAAGAGCTTCCCAACTTCGGAGCCAATCAACGAGACGCCCGAAGTGCGGAGCGGGTGATGCCCAGCGCGCTGTTCTTCAGGTAGGTCGCCTCGCTCGGGTGCGAGCCCCGTGAGGCTCTGCAAGGTCGCCACGAGCTCGTCGCGACTGAGCCGACGGAGGGCCGAAGGCTTGCCAGAAAAATCGACTAGCCGGGCGAAGGCTTGCTGGTGCCCTTCGGCAGGGGCACCCGGTGCCGCGAACGCCGGTGCCACAGTGTTATTGGCGACCGTGGCTGTTGGGTGCGTCGTCGGGGCAGCGGCATTCGGCACGTTGGTGCCGCAGGCGAGGCAAAGCGCCAGGCCCCCCGGAGCGAGGAGGGCCCTTCCAGCTCTCCATTTCACACAAGCCGCGCTGCGCATAGGCTCTGGAGGATAACGCGGATTCCGCCAGCATGACAGCTAGGCAATCGGTAGTTTTGCGGGATCTTCGTGGCCTTGGACCTCAGTGAATGAAGTTGCGTCTGGTTATTTGTCTCTAAGCGGTGTTGTTTCGGGTGTCTTGAGGCGTTGGTGTTTCTCCCTGGATCGTGTCGTAAAGTCCATGGCGTTAGCCGGAATGTGTGAGTGGCGCGCACCGTCAGGCAGAATGAAGCGTTAGCTTGAGAATGTGGTTTGGAGTCTCCGGGTGGGCTCGCGTGTCTCCAAGCCGCGGCGCACGAAACTCCATCTGTGCTCCCAACGGAAACGGGGCGAGACCCGGGGACGCTGTAGGTGTGACAACGCATGAATCGGGAGCGATTTGCTTGTCGCGGTTTGCTTGCCTACTAACTAAGGGTTGCTTCCCATTCCGCAGCAAGTGACGCTTCTGGTCGCGGCGTAGCTATCCATTTCCATCGGAACGGTTGCTTTTGCTTGTTTGGCGAGAGCCTCCACGATACGCTCGCGACACTCAGGATTTTCCGTTTCTTAGACTCGCAGGTGCCTTTCATGAAAAACTCTGCTCTCGCTTCTCTGTTGGTCGCAATTGGTTTGGTCAGCGCGTGTTCTGCAACAGGGGACGGCGGAGTTGGCCCAGGTTTGCGCGGGATGTTTGTTGGTGACACAGGCGGTAGTGTTGCTGCCCTCACTGGCGGGACAGGCAACGTGCTTGGGGGCTCCGGGGGCACTGGAAGTTCCGGGACGGGCGGCAAGGGCTCGGGAGGCGCGCTAGGGATTGGTGGCAAGCTCGGAACTGGCGGCACCGTGGGAGGCAATGCGGGCGGCAGTGGAGGCAATCCAGCCGGCGGTTCTGGTTCCGGCGGTTCGCCCCTGTCGGGAGGGACAACGGGAGCCGGTGGGGTAGTAACCGGAACGGGCGGCGCGGCGACGGGAGGCAGTGTCGGTTCAGCGGGCGGCGCAGCCCCAGTTCAAACGGGTGGGAGTGTCGGTGCATCCGGCGGTACGCCGGGCTCAGGCGGAAGCGGGAATGCCATCGGCGGGCTGATTGGCCATTGGAAGTTCGATGATATCAGCGGGCCCACTGCGGTCGATTCTTCTGGGCGCAACCACAGCCTAACCATATCGGGTGATGCTACCTTGGACATGACCGGTAAAACCGGCAAGGGCCTGAAGTTAGCGGGCGCGGGTGTTGCGAGTGCGACCTTCAGTTTGGGAACGCTCAACGCGATGACCGTGGGTCTTTGGGTGAAGAGCACTCAGGCCGGCTACGAGCCGGCAGTTGGGCTGTTCGAGTTCGGGGCAAGCAACCTGATCTGGGATGATCAGCCCAATGTCGCCTGGAGTGTCGAAGATGACTCAGGCGGTGCTGCCCCGCCCCCGGGCACCTGGCACCACCTGGGCGCCATCTGGGATGCTGCCGGCCCTACGGTGGAGCTCTGTCTGGATGGGGTAAGCTTCGGGGAAGGGGTCGGATCCTCGAGTTCAATCACCGGCTCGAACGAGTTGAGCATCGGCAAGCTTGGAGACGATACGGCTGGCTTCGAGGGCGTGATTGACGACGTACGGATTTACGATCGCGCGCTCACCTGCACCGAGATCTTCGCCGCGGCGCAGTAGCCGTGGAGGCGTCTGCGTACACGGTAGGGCGATAGGCGCAGGCCACCGTCAACATTCAATATCAGGTATCTGCAGAGCAATACGTAAATACAGACTCTCACCGGTGCGCACGAAGCCCCACTCAAGCGCACATGGGGAGGCGTGTGCGCACGTCGAAAATGATGCAGTGTCCTTGTTTGAGACTGCTTCGAGCGTTAAAGTTAGAGGTGCTGCTGAACTCTGCTTTCGCTTGGAGTGCTTGAATCCATGAAGATGCTATCCCTAAGTCCGTTGGTGTTTGCGGTTGGGCTCGTCGGTGGCTGTTCGGCTACCGGCAATGGCACCACAGGTGCCAGGCCTCCGCGGGATGCTCGATGAGTCCGGAGGCAAATCTAGCTTCTCAACGGGTGGTGCGGCCCTGGGCGGGACGGGCAGCGGCGGCAAGACGGGTGGCTCTACAGGATTCAGCACCGGTGGTAAGCCGAATGGGTCTGGCGCGAGCGGCGGCACTCCGTTTGGCAGTGGGGGCAAAGGCTCAGGCGGAGCGAGTTTCGGCTCCGGCGGAGTCACTGGATCCGGCGGCATGTTAGCAACCGGTGGCAGCAACAATACTGGTGGAGTTAACAATGCTCAAGGAGGAAGCCTTGGAAGCGGCGGCACAACAACAGGCGGCGCAACAACAGGCGGCACGACAACAGGCGGCACTGGCACTGGGGGTAAGGCAACAGGCGGCACAACAACAGGCGGAGCGGCAACCGGTGGAACCGGTGGTGGCGCTTCGAGCGGACTCATCGGCTATTGGAAGTTTGACGAGGCTAGCGGCGCAACAGCGGCTGACTCTTCCATTACCAACAACAATATCCTAACCCTGGGTGGCACCGCGGGTTGCGCAACTCTCGGCACAGCCGGCAAACTTGGAAAGCGTCTCTTGCTTGGCAAGGGAACACCTCTGGCCAATAGCTGTAGTGGTGTTGCGTCCAAAGCAAGCGTGAATCTGGGGACCCTCACGACGGTGACTGTGGCGCTCTGGGTGAAGATGGAAGCTGGCGATCCCTCTTTCTCGTACACAGCCGGGCTACTGGATTTTGACCAGGTGATGACTCTAAACTGGGATTACGACGCGCTCTTTTGGGGCGCGGGACAGGCTGAGTGCTCTTCTCAGGTAACAGGGGACGGCATGTGGCACCACATTGCGGCGACGTGGGACTCCGGAAGCCGTGACGTGCGCTTGTTCTTGGATGGCGCCGAGATTTGCTCGGGCTTCAACGCTGTGTCTCTCGGAGGTGCTCACAAATTGTCGGTGGGGAAAAACACCTTAGGCGCCGACGGTTTCGTCGGCGGGATCGACGACGTGCGGATCTACAACCGTATTCTTTCAGCTTCTGAAATTACGGCGCTGGCTCAATAACGCGGCTGCTGCTAGCGCGCTGCCCCCACGTAATTCAGGCTCCACGCGCCTTGGCTACCAAAAGCCCGCTCTTTGGATAACTCGCGCACTTCCTGGCCTCGCGTTTCTTTCACCAGCACGTTGTGCATGGCTTGTTCGGCATAAACTCGATACGAGAAGATCATCGAGAGGCTCGAATTCTCGTTCACGAAAGCAGGAATATTCGGCCACTGAACGGTCACTGGGTAGATCAGGCCGCCGAGCATTTCCGTTTTCGCTCCGCCTCGGTTGAGAATGTTGATGCTCTGATATTCCGTCTTGTAACCCAGCAGCCAAAGCGTCGCGCCTTCGTTCACGAGCTCGGGAGTGTCGCCTTCGGTTTCAATATTGAGCGAACGCGACCACACGTTGAGCGGGCCCTTCAGGCGCAGGATGCCTTGAAAATCCTCCAAAAAGACATCCGCTCGGTTCGGCTCATTGGTGAGGCTGCCATAGCAACGCTTGAAAACGAGCGGCTGCATTCCTGCCTGATGAAAGGTGAGCGTGTTGAGCCGATACTCTTCAGAGCCTGCGTTGAAGTATTCCATGATGAGCGGCGTTGAGCTCGTGCCTTCAAACCGCACCATCGGGACATCTTTCAAGGACGTTGGGATTCGCAGCAGCGAGCGCATGCCCATGATCCGCTTCACGTTGCCGCGGACGCGAATGGGCTCAGTGATGTTGTACACACCGCGCGGGAAATACAGCGTTTCTGCGCCGGAATCGATGGCAGCCTGGATCGCTTTGGACCATGTTTCGCTTTGGTCTGTATTGAAATCTCTGACGTTGGTCCAAGTTTGCGCTGGCGGGTAGGGTGCGCTTGGCGTCTGCTTGATGGGTAAGTTCAGGGGTGTCCGGGGCGATGGAAAGACACTCTGAATGTTGCCCTTCCACAGCTCCTTGATTTCGTTGGATCCATCCCCATCGCGCAGGACGGCGCTGTACCCGTCAGCCACCACGTTGCGCAGGTAGAGGCTGTCCCCGGAGTATTGCATGCCAACGCGATTGCTCGCTCCGCCGTGGAAATGGCTGTTGAGCATGACGACAGTGCCGCTGCCTTTGAACGCCGGCACTGAATTGTAGCTTTGCAGATTCTCAATTTCGATGGGCAACCCGTCGTTTTCCCAACCAAAAACCCGCTGCCCGATCAGTGTGATGTTGACGAACGTGAGATTGTATTCGCTGGCACTCGTGTGGATCCCCCGATCAAAGCCTTCCACGCGCAGATTCTTAATCAGCCCCGGGCCTGGCCAGGGCCACGTGGTGAGGCCAGCCGCGCCCTTGCCGTCACCGCTCCGAATCGTGACGTCTTCGATCCCGCCGCCGTTGTTCGACTGATAAGCGATGCCAATCGCGCCGGGATTGCCCTTCCCGGTATCCACGGTGAGGTGGGACACGTAGCTTTGCATCGCGTCCCCGTTATTGGGCGGATCGCCGACGGAAATCACAGGCTGTGGATGTGTGGGATCTCCAAATCCAAGAGCGTTGTCCTTGAGCTTGATGATCGTTTTGTCGCGATTGCGCCCCATCAAGGAAAGCCTGGCGAACCACTGGATGGTATCGGACACCACGTAGGTTCCAGAGGTTAAATAGAGCGTGGTGGAATCGAGCTGATCAGAGTTCTCGCGAACCGCTTTTCTGAGTTTCGCGGTGTCATCGGTGATGCCGTCGCCCTTGGCGCCAAAGTCGCGTTTGAGATCCAGCTGACCCGCGTCTGCTGGAAAGACGATCTCGGGGGCAGGTGCTGCAGGTGCGGGCGTCAGGAAGGCTTCCCGACTGCTACCGCCCCGTGGTTTCTGAGCGATGCACGAAGCAACCAGGAGAACGGTGCAAGCGCTGATACCGAGGCTTCGAAACAGGCGGGCGCTGGGGGAAAAAAGCAGCATAGGAGTTCCTTATACACACGGGCTGGGTGTGCGGCGGTGAAAGGCGTCGTGCAGCATATCGGCGCGTTGTTTCCTGTTGGTAAGAACTTGTTGATGAAGGGACCATTGCCCTCGGGCGCGGAGCAGCTGGTGCTCGCCGGCCCCCGGAAAGCGCAGTGGATCCCAGCCAAAGTAGGCTTCTTCCAGCGCATCTCTGAGAAAGCGAGCGGCCAGCTCCAGCGTGATCCATTCGACACCGTGCACGAGCAACTCTTGCGCTTCGAAGCTAAGAGCACCGGTTGCCGAAGCATAGCCGCTTAGGCTGGATTCGTAGATCGCGAGGCTAAACTCGGCTTGGGCCTCGTTTTCACCCTTCAGATTGCACCAGGAGCGCCAGGCGTCCCCCAGCTCGCTGGCGAGCGACGCGGGGCCCACTGTGTCGAGGTCAATCCAACACACGGCCAGTTGCGGTTTTTCCGGTGAGAACAGGAGATTGTCAAACTTCGGGTCGCCGTGCACGAGCCGAGGCAGCTCGTCGGTCAGTACTGGCAACTGTTCGGCTGATCTCAAGAGGGCTTCGCCAAGTATCGAAACTTCAGGAAACAGGCGATGTCGAGTAGGGCCGTTCAGCGCTAGTTTCAGACGATTGAGGTGCGCCGCAGTGTCGTGGACTCCCGTGCGCAGCCCCTGAAAGCTGTGGTCGAGATCAGCAAGCGCCGTGTGAAAGATGCCCAGGCTTTGCCCAGCTAAAGCCGCTGAGTGGACATCTGGCCGCTTGAGACTCACGCCGTTAATCCGTGTCAGGATTCGCCACACCTGGCCGTCCAAGCGTGAAAAATAGGATCCCTCGCGATTGGGGACGAGGCGGGGGGTCGGAAGGCCCTTCTTAGCGAGGTGTTCGGTGACAGCCAAGATATTGCTCTGAACAAGCTCCGAAAAGATGGGATTGACTCGTTGCAGCACCCACTCGCTGCCCGCGTGCTGGACCCCGAAGGTGTCGTTGATCAAGCCCCCTGAAATTCGAGATAGGCCTGCTCCCGCGAAACCCCAAGCTACGAGTGCCCTCTCCGCATCGGCCAATGTCGCGGGTGGGTTGGGGGCCATTTCGGTGATCCTTGCATTCGCTCAGCGTTGGGATCAAGGGCAGCAAACTGCCCTTACCTGGTGAGAAGCAACAGCTGATAGGGCCATTGGGAGGGCCTCTGGATATTCAGCGCGACTCGTCTACGATGCTCGGGAATGTCGGGTATAAACCATTTTCGTTGGGGAATTTTGGGACCAGGCAGCATTGCCAAGCAGTTCGCGCGTGGCCTGAGCGCCAGCCCCGAGGCTGAACTCCGCGCAGTGGCGGGGCGTTCGCTGGCGCGTTCGGAGGCATTCGCGGCGGAGTTCAAGATCCCCAAAACCTATGCTTCTGCTGACGAGCTGTTGGCCGACCCAGAGATCGATGCGGTGTACATTGCAACGCCGCATCCGTTCCATTTGCCGCTGGTGTTGAGTGCCTGCGCCGCCAAGAAGGCGGTGCTGTGTGAGAAGCCGCTGACGCCGAATGCGCAAGGCACGTTGCAGGCGGTGGCCGCGGCGAAGCAACACGGAGTGTTTTTGATGGAGGCACTTTGGACGCGATGTTTGCCAGCCGTCGTTCAAGCACTCGCTTGGATTTCGGACGGAAGAATCGGCGAGCCGCGTCTTTTGGAGGCATCGTTCGGGTTTCGCATGAGCTGGGAACCCGAGAGTCGTTTGTTGGCTCCCGAGTTGGCTGGTGGGAGTTTACTGGATGTTGGAATTTATCCGTTGGCCTTGGCCGCGTGGGTCTTTGGCACCGAACCGACTGCGCTGAAGGCCGTGGGGCACGTGGGCCTCACCGGTGTGGATGAGCAAGCGGCGCTCGTGCTCCGCTATCCGCGCGGTGAGCTGGCGGTGGTTAACTCAGCCGTGCGAACCAATACGCGCCATATTGCCACGATTTACGGAACCGAAGGCAGCGTGACTCTTCGCGAGCCTTGGTGGAAAGCGACAGAGGTAACGCTTTCGGCTAACGGCACCGAAGAGACCTTGAAGTTTGAATTTCGAGCCAACGGCTACGAGTATGAAGCCGATGAGGTTCAGCGCTCGGTTCGGGCAGGAAAGCTGGAAAGTGCGTTGGTGCCTCACGCGACGTCGATTGCGCTAGCAAGGATGCTGGATTCTGCCCGGGAACAGCTGGGGGTGAAGTACCCGTTCGAGGTGTGAGCGGGATTTTCACGGCACAGGCTGCATTCGGCGCCGCGCTCACGCAGAGGTTGAGCATCCCCAAGTGCTCCCAGACTTGTCAGTGACCTCTATCTCAACGTCGAACACAAGGTAGTCAGCATGCTTACTATCTTCCAAGGAACGAAAAAGGCAGCCCGCCTGGCGCTCCCCGCCGCTCGGCCCCCCAACCACATCCGCGTCGCGCCCCTCACGCAGCGACCCCGCCAGCGACGGAATGGGCCTTCGTCTTCATGCAGGCGCTGTTAGCA
>CAZSUA010000058.1:0-21886 GCA_964609655.1 uncultured Polyangiaceae bacterium
CCTGTCGCACCCGCAGCGTGGCCTCGCCTGTCGCACCCGCAGCGTGGCCTCGCCTACCGCTGGCTCACGGAGATACGTGAGTCTTTGGCCATCAAGGAAAGGTCCCGAACGGCCGTTACTAGCACTCTATGGTCATGACGCGTTCTTATCGGGCCATTCCGTATCTTAGCGCAGCGATTTTCGGTGTCGCCTGTTCTTCCCAGGTAACTGGTTCGCATACCCCAGGAAAAGCCACCCCACCTTCCCCCACACAGGTTGGAACCACCCCTGTTCCGACGACCATGGGTACAGTGACGTTGCCACCCGCCGGCGCACTTGGGCCGCTAGCGCTGCGCCGACTCAACACGGTCGAATACGAGAACACCGTGCAGGACGTGCTCAAGGTTGCCGCCGGAACCACGAGCACCTTTCGTGACGACGATCCGGGGCTCGGTTACAAGAACATGGCGGTGGCACTCACGGTGACTCCGCTTCTGGCGGAGCAGTACGCGGCGACCGCCAACAAGCTGGCAACGGCACTCGACTTGAACCAGTTCGCGCCCTGCGCCAATGCTGCGGCCGAGGCAACCTGCGCCGAGACCTTTATTAGCAAGTTTGGTCGCGATGTCTTTCGGCGTCCGGTGACGACGGAGGAGATGACTGGCTACAGCGCTATCTTTGCTGACAAACGCACGCGTTCGGATTATGCGGGCGGTGTGCGGTTGGTCGCGGAGACCATGCTGCAATCGCCACATTTTCTCTACAAGACCGAGATCGGCGATGGCTCTGGGGTTGATCGTGAGCTGACGCAATATGAGCTGGCGAGTCAGATCTCGTATCTAGCCACCGGTGCGCCGCCCGACCCTGAGTTGGCGACGGCCGCAGACGGGGGCAAGCTCCGCAGTACGACGGAGCGTGAAGCGCAACTTCGGCGCTTGCTGGGCAGCGATCGAAGCAAGTCTTGGCTAACTAGCTTCGTGACGCAGTGGCTCGGGATTGCGGATGCCGGTTACTTCGCCAAGGATAAGGCGGTTTTCCCAAGCTACACGCCGACGCTTTCGGTCGCCGTTGCTGAAGAATCTCAGCGCTTTGTGGGAAGCATTCTCACCCAGTCGAATGCTTCGTTGGAGGCGTTGTTCACGGCAAATTGGACAATTTCGAATGGCGAGCTCGGAGCCCACTATGCACTTCAGCAGGCGCCGGCTGATTGGCAACAGGTCACGCTGCCAGCAGAGCAGCGACTCGGAATTCTCACGCAATCAGCCTTTTTAGTCGCGAATTCTAAAGCCGCCGATTCCTTCCCGATCCGCCGCGGGAAGACCATCCGTACCCGACTTCTCTGCGGAGACGTGCCGCCGCCCCCGCCCAATCTCGAGGTGGTGCCCGTTGCGTTGGATCCCACACTCACCACGCGTGAGCGTTTCCTGGCTCATGAGAAAAGTGGGAGTGTGTGTGCAGGCTGCCATAGCCTGATGGATCCGCTTGGCTTTGCTTTCGAGAATTACGACGCCACCGGCGCGTATCGCACCATCGAGAACAAGAAGCCGGTGGATGCGAGCGGTGCGATCAATGCCATCTCTCCCGAAATCGACGGCCCATTCGCCAATGCTCTCGAACTCTCACGACGCATCGCTCCCAGTAAGGTTCTGAAGGATTGCGTGGCTCGTGAATCAATGCGCTGGGCAATTGGGCGAGAAACAATGGCCGAGCCGGCAACGGATCCTAAAGTGTTGCGGGATCAGGCGATCATTGGGGCGCTTTCAGCGCGCCTTGCGACAACCAATTCCGACATCCGCGAATTGTTCCTCGCACTCGTGCAGCGGGACGAATTCGCGTTTCGCTCCGACCAATAAATTTACCCCTCTGAGAGGACTTGATATGTTGATACGAAGCATTCTGAAACGACGCGAACTCCTCATGGGGCTTGGTGCGGCAAGCTTTCTTGCTGTTCCGGTGTTCCGCGATAGTTTGGCGGTAGCCCAGGCCGGAACGTTCCCAGTGCGGTTCGTTCCGATCTTCTTGCCGGGGAACGCAACCGACGGAAAGTTCAATTTCGCAGGTGTGCTGTCACCGTTAGCTGCTTTCCAGGCGGATTCTGTTTCGCTCTCGTTTGATAATGGCGCCGCGTCGAATATCTGGGGCACCACGGGCGAGCCACACGGCGCGGAACTCCGAACCTTGCTCACCGGGGATAGTAGCCTGAAGCCGCAGGAAAACGCCTCCGTTTGGGCGAATTCGGACAGTATCGATCAAACGATTGCTGCAAAAATTAGCTCGCAGCTCAGATTCACCACCTTGCAGTTTGGCGTAGTGACGGAGACCAACTCCAATCCTTTGGATCAGCGGCGAATGATCATCAAGGCGGGCACTCCGCAGCCGCCGATCGAGAATCCTACGGAGATGTTCATGCGCCTGTTCGGGAATGGCGCGCCCGTTCCGGCGCCCACGACGACAGGCTCAACACCGACGCCGGCGCCCACGGGCGATCCCAGTGCGGACGGCAAGAGCATGCTGGATCGCTTGAAAGCAGAGGTCACTGCGCTGAAGGCCGTGGCGGGCGTTGGGGAGCAGGCGAAGCTGGAGCAACATCTCACCTCCTTGCGTGAGTTAGAGAAGCAGGTGGTCGGCGTGCCCAGTACCGGAACCGGCGGTGCTGGCGGCGGCGGTACGGGTTTTACGCCTGGAATGGGTTGCGCGGCGCCCATGATAACGCCCGTCGTTTACCAACAATCGTATCCACCCGGTTCAGGCCCGGATCCCGATATTGCTACCGTTACTTCTCAGCAGTTTGAGCTCTTGTATCAATCCCTCACGTGTGATCTCACCCGCGTGGCATCCATGCAGCTCCTCGGAACAGCTCACACGGAGGTAGGCTATGGTTGGTTAGGTGTCACCGACGACCATCATGCGCTCGAACACAACCAAACATCCGGAACGGGGCCTAGCCTCGACAAGGTCCAGCTGTTTTTTGCCGGCGAAATCGCCAAGTTCTTGAACCTGCTGAAGACGACGCCTGAGGGCAGCGGCAGCATGCTCGACAATACGCTCGTGATGTTCTTCACGGACTTCTCGAACGCTGGTGGGCATTCGCACGACGCGCTGCCGTTCTTCCTATTCGGCGGCGGTGGCGGCAAAGTCCGGACGGGGCGTTCGGTTGCTTACGACGGCACTCCTCACAATCAATTGCTGCGCGGCGTGCTCAACGTGTTTGGGATCGATCAAGCCAAGGTGGGGGACGACGTGGGCGGTTCTGCAGTTTCGCTCGCTTAAGTTGGACTGAAGAAGCCCTGCGTTCCTCGAGCGCAGGCGTGGCGTTTTACGCGGCTCCGGTCGGCAGCTAGGCTCTGGCTGTGGCTAAAATCCAGGTATTGCCGACAGCTTTGGCGACGCAGATTGCTGCCGGCGAAGTCGTGGAGCGACCGGCCAGCGCCATCAAGGAGTTGGTTGAAAACTCCGTGGATGCGGGGGCGATGCGCATTGAAGTGAGCATCGTTGCGGGAGGCGTTACGCTCTTGCGAGTGCAAGATGATGGCGCAGGGATGGACGAAGCCGATGCGCGCCTGTGTACGGCGCGCCATGCGACCAGCAAGTTGCGCAGCATTGAAGATTTGAACGAGTTGGCGAGCTTCGGATTTCGGGGCGAGGCCCTGCCAAGTATTGCTTCGGTGAGTCGGTTTCGCTTGGTGACGCGCAGTCGAGATTCGGATGTTGGTACTGAGATCAGGATCTCAGGTGGCGAAGCTCCGGAAGTGAACACTATCGGTTGCCCTGTGGGCACGACCATTGAAGTGAACGACCTCTTCTTCAATGTGCCCGCCCGGCGTAAATTTCTGCGCGCATCGGGAACCGAGGCCGGACATGTGAGCGAAGTGTTGGAGGGTCTGGCGCTCGCACATCCAGGCATCACGTTCGTTTTATACCGCGATGAACGCAAAGTGCGCGAGTGGCTGCGGGTGCCAACACGCCGCCAGCGCGCCGAGCAGATACTAGACATTAAGCGCCTGGCTACCTGTGAGGGGGAGCGGGGGCCGCTGAAAATAGAGGCATTCCTAGGGCCTCCGGAAGAGGCGAGAGCGGGCGCAGGAGGCCTGAGGTTAATTCTCAACGGGCGCTTGATTCGAGACCGCGCGTTGTCGGTAACGGTAGCGCAGGCTTATGGGAGCGTGTTGGAGCGCGGACGCTACCCACGTGGAGTTGTGTATCTGGATTTGCATCCTCGCCTCGTCGACGTGAATGTGCACCCCCAAAAATCAGAAGTCCGCTTTGCAGATCCTCGGGCGTTAACTGACGCTCTGTACCAGATTCTGGCCAGCACGTTAGGCACCGCTTTTGGGATCGTGACTCAAAGCCGCGGTTGGGTGTCGAACAAGCGAGCAGGAGAAATCGCGACATCCAAGCTTCCGCGGAAGCCGGAAACAATTGAATTCGAACGGGAGGCACCTGCAACACAGGCAAGCGAACCTTCGGGCAGTGAATTCAATTTCGCCAAGAGCTCCAGCGCCTATCGGCCTGCGCGCAGTTTGCCCAATATCGGGAGCGTTGAACGCGCCCATCTGCCCCGTCCTGAACCCGATACGAGCCAAGCTGAAGCCGCCGTACTGTTGGCAGTGCGCGATTCGTCACCTCGCGGGATAGCGCCTTCGGAAGAGCTCAAGTGGTCGAGCTTGCGCTTCATTGCCCAACTGAAGAAGACGTACCTCTTGTGTGAGGGGCCCGCGGCCCTTTACGTGCTGGATCAGCATGCAGCGGCAGAGCGTGTGACCTTCACTCGCTTGCGTCACAGCTTTCAATCGCGCGCAGTCGCTTCGCAGGCCTTGTTGTTTCCGATTTCTGTTGAGTTGAGTTCCGAAGAGGTGGGCCTCGTGGAAGGATTTGAGGCTCAGATTGCGGAGGTGGGTTTTGAGGTGAAAGTGATGGGAGAGCATGTGGTGGGGGTGCACGCCATTCCAAGATTGTTAGAGCGAGCGAGCCCGGAACGCTTGCTGCGCGATCTATTGGCTGAATTGGCGCGCACGTCGGGGCGTGGATTCTCCAATGCGGTGGATCTGGCGCTGGCCACGATGGCCTGCCACGGCTGCTTGCGTGCCGGAGATTTGGTGAACGAAGAAGAGGCCAAGGCACTGCTCGTGGCGCTCGATAGTGCTGATTTTGCAGGGCACTGTCCGCACGGGCGACCCGTATTGACGGAGCTCAGCTGGGCAGAGCTCGAGCGCAAGGTGGGGCGGCGCTGAGTGTTCGCGGGCGAAGAGCTGCTAGTTGTGGTGGGGCCCACGGCTTCGGGTAAGAGCGAGCTCGCGCTCAAGTTGGCAGAGCGACGGGGCGGTGAAATTATCAGTGCAGATAGTGTTCAGGTCTATCGTCACTTTGATATTGGAGCCGCCAAACCAACGGCAGAAGAGCAGGCTCGCATCCCGCATCACCTGATCGATATCGTTGAGCCCAATGAGGCGATGGATGCCGCTCGCTGGGCCAGCCTGGCGGACGCAAAAATCGCCGAAATTCGGGCGCGAGGGCGTTTGCCCATCGTGTGTGGCGGTACGTTTCTTTGGGTAAAGTCTCTCATTTGGGGACTTTCGCCGATGCCTGCTGGGGATGCCAGCGTGCGCGAACGACATCGCGAGATGGTGCTCAAGAAAGGTGGTGCCGCTCTTCACGCCCTGTTGCTGGAGGTGGACCCAGTGGCGGCCGCTCGCTTGAATGCTAACGACGTGCTTCGGGTGAGTCGCGCCCTGGAAGTCCACGAGCTCACGGGGATGCCGCTGAGCACGTGGCAAGAGCAACACCAGTTCAAAACCAAACGTTACACTGCCGAACTGATCGGGGTTGCCCGCTTGCGCGATCAAGCGGATGCCCGGATCCTGGCGCGCACGCTCCAGATGCTAGAACGCGGTTGGGTCGAAGAAGTGCGTGGATTGTTGGATTCTGGTTTCGCAGAGTGTCGTGCCATGAATGCCGTGGGTTACCGGCAAATCAAGAACGCGTTGCTGTCAGGTGGGGTCACCGACACGGCGTCGTTAGCGACCGACATCGCCCGCGCCACGCGCATTTTTGCACGGAGACAGCGCACTTGGTTACGAGAGCAGCCGGTGCGCTGGTGGACAGCGGACGAGCTAGCGGCGCTTTAGGCGCTTGCGAGCAGACGCCTAGCGATAAGACGCTTCGTAGTCCGCGTCGTCGATACCTGCTGCGAAGGGTGTGAGGGAGAGAGGTTGGTAGCAATCGATCATCACAGCAAGCTCGTCCGTGGCCGTGGCGCCCAGGCTAGCTTCATACGCGCCGGGATGTGGGCCATGGGGCAAGCCCGCAGGATGAAGCGATAAGCTGCCCCTCTCGATGCCGCGTCGTGAAGTGAAGTTTCCGCGTGCATAAAAGAGCACTTCGTCCACATCTACGGAGGAATGGGGATAGGGGCAGGGCACGGCATCGGGATGAAAGTCTAACGGCCGGGGCACAAAGCTGCAGATCAAGGCGCCACGGGCCGAGAACGTGCCGTGATGCGTGGGCGGCAAATGCACCTGACCGACGCGCGGCGCAAACTTTGAGATGGGAAAAACCAACGGATAGACCGCGCCATCGTAGCCCACCACATCCAACGGAGAATGTGGCCATAGGAAACCGTGGAAGGCCTGCTGCCGTTTGACGACGAGTAGCCGGAGCCGTTCGTCGCGCGGGCCATGAAACACAGGTTTCTGAAAATCGCGTTCGCAATACGGCGCGCCCATTCGCAATTGCCCGCGCGCATTGCGCCACTCAGGGAGAATGTCTAAGCCTCCTAAACATTCCACGCTGAGCCAATGCTGTGCGACGCCCGTGTCCAAAATGAAGCGATGCAGTATGCCGCGCGGGACCATCACGTAGTCACCCGCTTGGAATCGCAAATCACCCAACGCGCAGCGCAGCATTCCCGAGCCTGCCTGGATGAAAAAGAGGTCGTCCGCGTCGCCGTTCGAGAAATACGCTGGATCCGAGACCGTCGGAAAAAGTACGGAGATCACCACGTCGCTGTTAAAGAGCAGCGGTTGGCGTGCTTGAAGGGGGGGGCGCTCGGGCCTGTTGAGTCGCCCGCTTCGAAGATGCCATCGCTTGAGTGAAGGTGCGGCGATCCTTTGTGGCAGGGGGAACGCCAGATCGGTGGCGAAGGGCTCCGCCACGTGGGGGCGCTCGAGGTGGTAGCTGATAGTGAAGGGTCCGTTGAAGCCTTCACGCGTGAGGCAATGTTCGTACAGCAGACGCCCTTGTTCGTCGCGCAGCGTCGTGTGTGGCTTTGCCGGGATGGTTCCGGCGACGAGTCGGCCAAGCATTAGAGTGAACCTACGGCTTGTTGCACGCGTTCGATGCTTTCAAACAGCGCCCGGAAGTTGCCGGCACCAAAGCCTGCATCCCCCTTCCTTTGAATGAATTCGAAGAAGAAGGGCCCCGCTTCCATGTTCTGGTACACCCCCGAGGATTCCTTCAGGAAGATCTGCAACAGATATTGGCCTTTTCCAGCGCCATCCACCAGAATTCCAAGCTCACGTAAGCTTTGGAGATCTTCGTCGAGTGTGCCAATGCCGAGCGCTTTCAAGCGCTCCGGGAGGGCCGAGTAGTAGCTTGCGGGCGTCGGCATGAATTCGACACCGGCCGCTCGCATCTTTTGCACGGCGCTGAGAATGTCGGTCACAGCGAGCGCTGCATGCTGCACACCATCGCCCCGATGCTCTTCATTGAAGATGTTGATCTGAGAGGATTTGAAGTTGGGGCGTTGCGGTTCATTGCAGGCGAACTTGATTCCGGAATACGGCTCCCACATCACCGTTGAGCGCAGGCCAGAGCCAGGCTTGCCTTCCAACTTGGCGACGTCATCGGTATGGAACGTGACGCCCCAAAACGTTTCAAATCCAAGCACGTGTTCCAACCAAAGTAAGGCGGGCTTCATGGTTTGGAAATTCGAGGTAATATGGTCAAAATGGCTGATTCCCAGGCTATTTTTGCCACCCCGTGGGGGCTCGAAGTGCTCCAGGCCTGGGTACAATTGGGTCTTCCCTGAGCGTTCCACCAACCGAAAAGTTGTGTCGCCGAAAGGCGTGGTGATTGAAAATGTACGGAACGTCCCGTTCGCTTCGGTGTGCGTGCGGATTTGGTCGATTGCCGTGCCTCCGCGTTCTTCTAAAAGTTTGAAGGCTTTCTCAATATCCTCTACACGGAAGATGAGGCTGCCCACGCCATCGGGATGTTTCTTCAGGTAGCGTGCCGCGCGCCCGCCTTCACCTACGGGGGTCGAACAGATCACCAAGCAGGCTCCCGCTTGGAAGACAGCGGAGTGTTGCTTGCCTGCCTGAGTGAGCGCTCTCGAGCTTCCGCCAAGCTCAGCGAAGTCTAGGCGTTTGGTGTAAAATTGGCGACTCCGTTCTAGGTCGTGCACGTAATAGTGAAGCGCTTCGAGTCCCAGAATCCCGAGTGGTTCGAGTTGGCTCATTTTTGAAGTTTGAACGCCAAACTAACCTTGGACAAGCCGTGCTCACATCCCCACCACTTCTTGGCAGATCTTGCCGAAAATCTGACTCCCATCTGGCGCCAGCATCTCGATCTGCACGCCATCACCTACACGCAAAAATGGCGTTTTGGGAGCACCGAACTCCAAGATCTCGCGCGTACGGCGCTCCGCCAGGCACGAAACGCCTCGCGCCGGATCGGCGTTTGAAACAGTGCCGCTACCGAGCACGGTGCCCGCGCCAAACGCGCGCGTCTGCGTGATGTGTGCGATGAGATCGAAGAAGGAGAAATGCATTTCGGCCCCCGCGTTCGGATCTCCAACGAGCTTGCCATTCAAGCTCGTGTTGAGTGGGAGGTGAACGCGACCCTCGCGCCAAGCGGGACCGAGCTCATCGGGAGTGACAGCAAACGGAGAAAAAGCGGTCGCAGGTTTTGAAGTGAAAAATCCGAAGCCTTTGGCGAGTTCAGACGGAATCAAGTTTCGCAGCGTAATATCGTTGGCCAAAAGCAGGAGCGCCACGTGCGGTTCGGCGTTTTTCTGCGTGGTGCCGAGCGGGGTGTCGGTGAGGATCACCGCAATTTCAGCTTCGAAATCGAGCCCATCGGCCTCGTCCCTGAGCACCATCGGATCGTGTGGCCCCAGCAGCACGCTGGAGCCCCCTTGGTAAACTAAGGGATCGGTGAGCAGCGTTGCGGGTGGCTCAGCGCCACGGGCCTTGCGTACCAAAAGGACGTGGTTGATGAACGCGGAAGCATCAACCCACTCATAGGCACGTGGCAACGGAGCGCACAGTGCATGGCAATCGAGGATGCTGCCCGATTCAGGATTCTCTTCGAGCTGTCGGCAGAGGTCAGTGAGTTGAGGGCTTGCGACGGTCCAATTGTCGAGTGCAGCCTGGAGCGTTGAGGCAACGCCTGAGGCCTCGCAGTAACGCGTGCCGTCCTTGCTAACAACAATCAGTTGGCCGTCTCGCCCAGCGCGCAGGCTTGCCAGCTTCACGCAAACCCTCGCTCAATCCCCGCGGCCGAGCCGGAGCGTGGCATCGAGCAGCTCGACAAAGGTTTGGGGTCTGAAGGCACGGGCTTCGCTCACCAGCCTCACCACTTGAACCTCGCTCAGCGACCGTTTCACCGCCTCTTCGGGCTCTTCGGAAAGCAGCGAAGGGAGCCTAGCCTGCGGTGGCATCTGAACCTGCGGAGTCGCCGCTTGGGGCCCCGATTCAGGCGGAGGCGTTTTCAGCGGAATTTCACGGGTCTTCGCGGCTTCCGCCAATGCCTCGCTCATCGAGGCCGGCAGCTTGGAGCGCTTCGAAGACGCGGTTGCCTCCTCGGCGTCGACAGGCACGGCCTCACCAACGCCCATGCTCGAGCCGACGTCCGAAAAGTCTGTTTCGAGCGACTCTGACTCCGTGTGCCGCCCTGCTTGACTTGGAGTCTCGCCCGAAATCGGCGCCTCCACAGGTGCCGGTTCCGGCTGGGTCAGATCGGCTTCCAACTCGGCGGAAGAGCCCGCGGCTGCTTCGGAAGCTAGGGGAGGGGCCGAGAGCTTCAGCTCAAGTACTCGCGGTGCTGACGCAGCCGGGATCGATTCGGAGGCCGCGGCTGGCGTTGACTCGGGCACTAGCTCAACAATTTCATCATCGAAGAGTTCAACATCCTCCGCCTCGATCAAATCCGGCGGTGCTTCCAATACCTGCGTTGAAAACGTGGCAGCGGCGGCAACGACGCGTGGCCGGGTGCGATTGGCCTCAATCCGAACCAAAAGCCCTTCTAAGGCTGCAATCTTCTCCTGAACGCTCATACTGACACCCCGTTCGTCCCGACGTGCAGCTGATTCAGCAGCTCACCAAAGGAGAGGCCTTGGGCCACCCAGGCTTCGACCTTGGCCGCCACCTCGGGCGCTACCACCACCAGCTTCACGCTCGTTTCGTCATGGGCGACGGCTACAGCTTTCACGGGGCGCTCAAACAGCTGAAAAAATGCCGACTCCAGCGCCGACCGCGCAATCGCAACGTGGCCCGACCGGAGTGTCATCGACTTCAGCTTGACCACCAGGGCCATGCCCCAGCGCTCCATTTGCAAATCCCCCAAGCCTAAGAGCGCGAGCGCGCCGCCCAGCTGCTCGTTGACGGCTTCTAAATCCAGGAGCAATTTCCTGTCGCCCACACGATCCCGCACCAGATCGGCCGCCTGGTTCCCAAGCCTCTTGCCAAACCCCTCCACAATGTCCGCAGGTGCGCGCTTGAACAACGCATCAAGGGCACTCGTGGGGACCGCGATTGCCGGCACTTTCCCGTCAAGGGTGAGGTTGCCGCGCGCCAGATCGAAGTGAAGGGCTCCTGCGGCATCAAAGGCTGGTTGAGTCATGTTGGGTCTCTCGCAGGGGCAAATTGGGGCTCCACCAGTATAGAGGCGTTGGGCGTCAGACTGTCAAATCTCTCGGGTCGAAGCTATGGAATTTCTGGATGGCGAGCTTTCAGAGCAGGAACAAGCGAGGTCAGGCTCACGCGCTTGGTCTGATGTTAGGTGCGCTCGGGCTCAGCGGTTTGGCTGCTGGAGCCCCGGTAAAACCCAAGCCGCTGCTGCTCGGAGGCCCGCTCGTGGTGGAGCCCTCCAAGTTGCGCATCGATCCGACTCTGCCAACCGGGTCGCCGATTTATAGAAGCTGGCATGCGCGACGCCCGGCGGAGTTTCGTGCTTGTTCCTGGCTGAGGCCGGTCTGTGTGTTGGGCGATGGGGCGGCATTTAGCGAGCGGGCGCCGCGGCTGCTCGCCGAGCTTGAGCAGGCTTATGAACGCATGGTGCTAGCGATGCGACTTCCGCGCCCACTTTCGAAGTCAACGCGTGCAAACGACGAGAGCTTGGATTTGTATGTGAGCAGCGATATCTCTGCGTTTAGCGCGGTGCTTGAAGAGCGGCCGCTTGGGGTCTTCGATGAAGCGAGCATTTTCTGTGAGGCACCACTCGGGATGCGCCCTGCTGAGGCGGCGACCAGCTGCGTCGCCCATGCGATCTCGATGCGGTTGGATGCTGCAGGTACACCCGGTGTCCATGAAGCGTTTGCGGGATATTTGTCGCTGCTCACGCTTGGACCCACGGATGCCACGGTGCAGGCAGTGGATGATTTCCAAGCACGACCTGATCTCGGGCTGTTCAGCGACGCCTCCCTCGGGGCGGCGACTGGGTCGCTCTTGGTCTTCGATTATCTGGAGGCCTATTCTCCCGGAGGGCCAGGCTTAGCAGCAGCTTCGTGGCTAGCGGCGAGTGCTGGCCAGACACCGCTCGCTGCCTGGCGCTTCTTTGATGAACCGGACATCTTTGATGTGCTGCGCCACACCTTCGATGAAGACGACGAACGATTTGCGTCATTTTCCGCCACTTTCGCGCAAAATCGGGCGTTCTTTGGTTCCGGCTCGCGTGTGGGGTCGGGGCGGGGTGCGGCGTTTGCCGGTAGCTTTGGGAAGGTGCGCTTCGATTGGAGCATTCCTGCTTCAAGCTTGCCGCGGCGGGTAGCTAGTGTGCGCCCCCTCGCTCCGAATGGCTCGATTTACGTCTGGTTGGAGCTGGACGCGTGGACCAATAAGGATGTGCTCGGGTTTGAAGCGAAGTGGGAGGAGCCGGCTCCCTTCAAGTGGACACTCTCGAAGATAACCAAGAGCGGCGAAATGGCGGGCAGCGTTGATCTGGTGCTTCAACCCAAAGCCCGCTCCGTGCAGCAGCGCGTTGTGGGGCTCGAAGGCCTGGCGGGCGTGCTCGTGATCGGCACGAATCTTGGCGGAATTCGCAAAGATCAACCGTTCGACCCGGATGTCGGCCCCTTCGAACCGCATGCTTGCACGGTCTATCTCGCTCGGGTTCCCGATTGACACCGACCGACGGCAGGAGCCCAGTCAGCCCTTCTCTGGGACCTGAGCGATATCTTCAAGCAGGTAGAATTGACAGTATTCAAGGCGAAGGATGTATCGGTCGTCTGCCGCATTGGCCGGGCTAAATTCGCAGTAGGCGAGATCCACAAGTGTCGCGGTATCAAAGTCAAAAAATTCGTTAAACAAGAATGTGTCCTCACCACTTAACGCCTCCGCTTCCTCATACTGAGCCGACTGCGGAGTTGTCATTGTTTTCTTCAGGATACATCCTGGCCTCAAGGTTGCGGGCCAGCTCACCATCAGGGGGGAAGCTGCCCCGTGGGCCAATTCCAGGTAGTCGGTTAGGATCGTTTTTCGTAGACTTTTGCACGCTTCCCACACGTCAAATTCGTACAACGGCTCCATCAGTAACCGGTAGTGCTGGTTCCAAACAGCACGACAGCATTCGCGCGCCAGCCTGACGGTTTGCGTCACATCAACTCGAGTAATCATGGCCGGATTCGCTCCAGTCCTGCAGGTGTAGCATCAGCTCGGGTTCCTGATTGACACCGACGCTTCCTAAGAGCTGAAAAAAGCAGCACACTCGCCAAGCCTAACGCTGAAATCGGAGTTCCTTCGCGAGGTCTCAAATTAAGTGACGTTAGCGAACAGCCGCCTTTGGCTGTGAGCGGGTGCTGCGAGGCTTCGTAATCAACGGCAATCGGGAGCGTAGCACTGAGCAGCAGATTGCCGCGCACGTGCAGATTCACGTGCAGGGTCTCGGCGGCTGTTTTGGGATCGGCAGCCACAGCAGCTTGCCACACTCCAGGGCCCAACTCACTGAGTGGTTCCACGAGCGCGCCGGGAGTGACGTTGAGTGAAATGTCCTCAGGTGCGACCCTTAAAATGGCACCCTTGGCGTCTTTGAGGTGCGCAGTCAGCGCTAAGCGAGAGCGCCCTGAAGGTCGAACAAACGAGCTCGAGAAGCTGAACCAACTTTGCTCGCGGCTGGGCGCTAGCGGCGAGGTATCGGCTGGAAAACCCTGTGCCCTCAGCATTTGCTGCGCGTCGAGGATCCCCGGCCCTGCTTGTTGTGCGATGGCGATATTGCCAGTCGGTTGACGTGCCCCGGCGATCAAGAGCGCACGAATTTCGGGTTGGGTGAGTTTTGGGTTCCTCTCAAGCAGCAACGCCACGGCACCGGCGACTAAGGGGGCCGACATCGAGGTACCCGCCGATACAGCGTACCGATCACTTGCCACGAAGCATTCCACTTGCGGATCAGCGCACGCACCAAAACTTCCAAATCCGCTGGCGACGTTCCCGGAGCGAGGATCAGCGTCGCGGGATAACGCCCCGATCAAGGCCAGACCTGGCGCAACAATTTCGGGCTTGAGGTCACCGAAAGCGTTGGGACCGGCCGCACTGAAGCCAGCAATGGAGTCGAGTGGGACCACGGGAAGGCCAAAGATCGAAGTCTCCACGACGCTGCCGCGATAGTCCGTCCAGCTGGTACGGTGCGTCGAAGCGCCGACGGCGATTAAGTCAGGTTGGGCGGCAGGGATGGAGATGGTGCCTTCGCGCTGGGCACTTGGAAAAAGCGCTCCCGGCGTCCCAGCCCCGGGCGACAACTCACCCGAGCTTTCCAGCCAAAGTTGGGCATTCCCATGCCCCACCAAGCGTAGTCCAAACACACTCCCGCTCGGCCACTGGCCGTCCAAGATCACCACCGCTCCACCGGCTTCCGCTCCCTGCGCCAACTCGGGCGCACCCGGTGGAGAGCCTCCCTTCCCGTTCAAGATCGTCACTTCAAGCCCGCCCTTGTTGAACGTCCCCTCCGCGCCTGCCGCAACGGGGGTTATCCACGGCCCGTCGCGATCATCGAGGCCGATCGCAACGTCATCTTCCGGCAAGAAGCTCAACCAAACATAAACGCTGGCACGGGTTATAGGCGTTAAGGTGTGAGGGCTAAGGAGCGGCACGATGCGCGCGGCGTTGCTCGGTACGAAAGCTTCCGTGTGGATCCCAAAGGGTTCCGGGTACAGCTTCGTGACGCCTGAATAGAGGCCACCGCTGTTGCCCGCGGCGACCACGATGCTGCGCCCCGGGAAGTTCGGCCCCACGAGCTTGGCTAGGGCTTCTTCAAGCGCGCTCGATCCATCGTGCGGCCCGAAATCACTCCCCAAACTCAGATTCACAACGGCAGGTTGCCCAAGCTTCGCAGCTTCAGCAAAAATGAAGGAAACAGCCCGTAAAACATCGGCATCGAGCACGCCGCCACTCCCGCTTCGCGTCACCCGAGCGACGATCAAATCGGCCTCTGGCGCGATGCCCACGAATCGCGAATCGGCTGTTCCATTGCCCACGGCCAACGAAGCCACATGCGTCCCGTGGCCGAAGGAGTCCGTGGGATCATTACTGGGATCAGTGTCCGCGAGCAGCGCATCCAGCTCCACGTGGGTGAGCACCGAACAGCTTGCGGATTGCGTGCAGCCGTAGTCGTCCTCTAGGTCGGGCCGGATGCCGCGCGGCGGCGTGGAAAAATCAAGCAAACGTTTCACACGTGTCGAGCCGTCTGCGTGGCGAAGATCGGGATGGCTCAGGTCAACCCCTGAGTCCACGATGCCGACAATCGCGCCTTGGCCCGTCAGGCCAGTATCAGTGCGCGCGGCGCGTGCATGCACAAATCCTTCCAGGTTATCGAGCAGCAGCCTCCTCGGTGGCGCCCATTGCCAGCGCCAATCGGGATGGTTGCGCACCCAAGAGGGCAGTTCGGAGGTCGGCAATTCGAGGCTGCTGAGATCGGGGCTGATGCGCACGAGCCGGCTGCTCGTGAGGCTGGGAGCTCCCTGGTGCGTCACCAACAAGGAAATGACGCCTGGTGCGGCATTTTCAAAAGCTTTCGGCAAAACGCGGCTAGCGGTTTTCGAATCCAAGCCCAACACCAAGCGCCGCAGCGGCAGCTCCGCATGCACCGGAGGCGCCTGAGCGAATGCAGCCAAACCTGCACAAAACAGCATTGCTCGAACGGGCCGACTCATACCGGTGGCACAATATGCTTCTTTTTGGCGTGTGGCACGCGCCTTGGCTGTTCTGAATAGAAACCAAAGCGCGTGATCAGCTCCGTGCGCAAATCCTCAAAGGGCACGATGCGATCCACCACGAGCTCGCTGGCCAGCTTCAGAAGGTCCACGTCCTCTCGGTACTCATCGCGCAGTGCGGCGACATAGCGCTCACGCTCTTCACCCTCGGGCACGGCTTGGATCTTGTTGTAGTAGACAGCATTCACGGCCGCTTGTGGGCCCATCACCGCAATCGAGGCCGACGGCAGCGCCAAGCAGCAATCTGGCTCAAATGCCGGACCACACATCGCGTACAGCCCCGCTCCGTAAGCCTTTCGCACCACGACGCTGATCTTGGGCACGGTGGCTTCGCTGACGGCGGCGATCAGCTTGGCACCCGCCCGAATGATGCCCTGCCGCTCCACCTTCGTGCCAATCATGAAGCCGGGGACATCCGCCAAAAACAACAACGGAAGGTTGAAGGCATCACACAGCCAGATGAAGCGCGCTGCTTTATCGGCACTGTCGACGAACAGGATCCCTCCAAGGTGTTTTGGCTGATTGGCAACAATGCCGACCACACGCCCCGAGATGCGCGCGAAGCCTGTGATGAGCTCTTTGGCAAATCGAGCCTTGATCTCTAGAAAGCTGCCAGCATCGATCAGCGCGTCAATCACCTGTTTCATGTCGAACGGCTTGTTCTCGTCCGCGACAATGATTTCGCTCAACGGCCGGGCGGCTGCATCGGAAGCTGTTGGAAGGCCGAGCGGCGCACTGTTTGCGCAAGAATCTGGGAAATATCCCAGGTAGCGTTGGCAAAAGGCGATCGCTTCCGGCTCACTCTTCACGAGCACGTCGCCGCAGCCTGAAACGGACGTGTGCATTTTGGCACCCCCCATTTCTTCGAGATCCACCTTCTCGCCGATCACCATCTCCGCCATGCGTGGCGATCCGAGATACATGCTGGCATTCCCCTCCACCATCACCACCACGTCGCAAAATGCCGGGATGTAGGCGCCACCTGCTGCGGAGGGACCGAACAACAAACAAATCTGCGGTACGTAGCCGCTCATCTGCACTTGGTTGAAGAAAATCCGTCCGGCTCCGCGACGGCCAGGAAACATCTGCACTTGATCGGTAATGCGCGCCCCCGCCGAATCCACGAGGTACACGAGCGGGCAAGCTTGACGCTCAGCGGACTCCTGGATCCTCAGGATCTTCTCAACCGTGCGTTGGCCCCAGGAGCCGGCTTTTACGGTTGAATCATTGGCCATCACCGCCACCGTGCGGCCTCCCACTCGCCCCAGGCCCGTTATCACGCCATCGGCGGGCAGATCTCCGGCGAGCGCGTTGGCAAGTTCGGCGTCCTCACAGAATGAACCTGGGTCGAGCAAGCGAGCAATTCGCTCCCTGGCAAACAGCTTTCCGCGTTCCGCATTTTGTTCATGGTATTTAGCGGCACCGCCGGTGTGAACGGCCGCAACTACTTCTCGAAGCTCACTTTCACGCATGCTGCACCCAAGGTAGCGCTCCTTCAAAGAGCTTGAAAGCGCGAGCTCGTCGAAAGCAGGCTCTAGCCTTGCTTGAGCAGCTGTTCGATCAAGGTGCGGAGCTCGCTCAAGCGATCCGGTGAGTAGCCGACGAGCACGTCTCTCACCGTTCCACGCCGGTCAATCACGACGACCATCGGAATGGCCAAGGCTTTGTAGGTCTTGGAGGTTTCACCCGATTCGTCGGACGCCAACGGGTACTTCATTCCAAGCTGGAACGCAGTGCGGGTTGATTCTCCGACCGAAGAGCTCGAAATGCCCATCACTTCAAGGCCCTGCGGTCGGAGCTCGGCATGCCAAGCATTCATCGTGGGCACCAGGTACTGGCAAATGCCGCACCAGGGCGCCCAGAATTCAAGCACCACGACCTTGCCGCGCAGCGAACGCAGTGTGTGCTTGGGAGAGCCTTGGATTTCTTCGAGCGGGGCGACTTCAGGGGCCAGCTTGCCGATCAATTCTCCGCGCACGATGTCACTACTACTGGGGCGCGCCGTTAGCTCGGCACGCAGCATGCGACGAGCTCCCTTGCGCTCCAGACCGAGCGCCAGGCTTTCGCCCAGCTGATGTTGCTGCACAGTAGCGATCACTTCTTCGGGGGATGAAATCGCCTTGCCATCAATACTGAGCAAGATGTCCTCTGCAAGCAGACCAGCGCGTTCAGCAGGGGATGAGTTGATCACCGAACGAACCAGCACTCCCGCGAGACCCGGATCTCGACCGGCCAGTTCTAGACCGAGCCAAGGTGGGCCCGAACTCACGCTGCGCGGGGCACCAGCTGCCGCCGTTGGCGCTGGCGTCTCTCGCGGCGGAGGCTCGTTCGAGGCAGTCGACGCAGCAACCGGCGAACCCGTGCTTTCTGGCAATACCGCTGTAGCGCCCGGGGCTTGCCTTCTCGGGCCAGCCAGACAGGCGCCGCACGCGAGGCCACCGACCAACAGGCACCCTCTCAAGAGGTAGCCCCATAGGCGTCTCTTGCTGCACCAGAAGTTATTGGATCCGCTCGGTTGGCTCATGTGTCGGGAGCCTAACGCGTCTACGGGAATGCGGGGAACTCGGCTGGCGTTCCACAAAACGTCAGAACCCGGCGGGGGCCGGGTTCCAAGCTCAGACTAAGTACTAAAACGTAAGCTAAAAAGATAAGAAAAGAACTAAGCCAAGCTCATTAAGTCGGCGACCTGTCGGACCCCGTAGTGAGCTCTCCTCGTTACCAAGAAGAGCTAAGAATAGCCATCCAAAGCAGGGGCTGTGCCAACTTGACAACTACCGCCTAAGTCTTTGAACTTACATCAGGTTCTCAGATGCCAGTGGGGCTGCACCTACATCGGGCGCACGATTGCCGGGCTCTCGAGTCACGAGTGATCGCCAACCCTGCAACTTTTTCAGAGGCCCAGCAAAGGGTCAGGTTTTCTGGCCGGGATAGGGGCCAGAAGAGTTGAGTGTTTCTACAAGCGTGTGAAGAGGTGCGGGAAAACGGCTCCAATGAACTTCAGTTGACAGCTCAGACAGGCTGACCCAAAGTCCGCGCCCCAAACGCGCCCGTAGCTCAGCTGGATAGAGCATCGGACTACGAATCCGAGGGTCGGAAGTTCGAATCTTCCCGGGCGCGCTGCAGTGGCTCCCTCAATAGGGAGTCCCAGCCTTGTGTAGGAATTTCCACTGGCCGTTGTCGAGCTCGGCTTTGAGGTCATCGTCCGGATAGCTGGCGGCGTCGCCGGGAGTGCGATCTCCGACTTCGAGGTACACAACGTCCTCGGTTGTCTCGTTCACGAGCTGGTGCGCATCCCCCGTCCCCGCTTTGAAGCCAGCGCACATGCCAGCGGAGAGTTGGGTGTTGCCTTGGTCCGTTTTCAACGTGGGGCAGCCCTCGAGGATGTAGACAAACTCGTCCTGCTTGGTGTGAGCGTGGCGCAAGGCGGAGATCGCATTGGGTGCAAGCCGCGTCAGATTCACACCGAAATTGCTCAGCTCGAATAAGTTGCCAAGTACGCGCTTTTCTCGGCCATTCACCCGCGAGGCGAAAGGCTCTGGGTAGAATGAGGGTTTAACACGCAGCGGTGCTTCTGACGCGAGGAGGGCAATGGGGGGGAGGGGATTGGGCACGGGAACAACTCCGTTGGTGATGTCGCCTAGGCCGGTTTTTGAGCCATGGCGCGCAGCGTGGCGTGGTAAATAGCCAAGCAGTCGGGGTTCGCTGCAAATTCAGAGTAGCGCTCAATATCGGAGTGCGAAGCGTGGCCCGTGGCGATGTACTTGTCTGCGAGTTGTCGAGTAGAGGCCGACATCATGCGCGCGTGAGCCGAGGACCCCGGCACGATTGCGGCATCATTTTCGAAAGAGACGTGTTGCAGGCCTTGCTCGACGAAAAGCGCAGGCAGACGTGCACCGAAGGCGTAGTCCATTCCGCGTGCTCGGAACATCGTCTCGATGGCATGGTGCACGTTGGTAAACGCAGCCTGCAACTCAGTTGGCCCCGAGAAGGCCCGTGCGGCAGAAAAATCGGGCTCTTCAAGCAAGATACAACCGCCTGGCTTCAGCGCTCGGAAAAGCGCCGCGAGCGCTTCCCCCCACGCGGGCACGTGGATCAGAACGAACCGCGCGTGCACGAGATCAAAGGATGCAGGCGCCAGTGGAGCTGTTCGAATATCTGCTTCCAACACTTCAAGGTTTTCAGGCAATGGCTGGGTGAGAAAGCGAGTGTTCAGATCCAGCGCTGTGACGTGTCCCGACGCTCCTACCGTCTTGCTCAGCCACTTCGCTATCGAGCCAGCGCCCGCTCCCACTTCAAGACACCTAAAGCCGGGTGCAACTCGGAGCGTGCTCAGGCAGCGTTGCGTTGCGGCGTCAAACACGCATTCCAGAGCCTGGAGCCGCGCCAGCTCAGTGTCGTGCTGTGCTTCGTCAAAGATGTACGGCTTCGGAGGTATTGCAGTCATTCAGGGAAGGTGGGCTTCTTCTTCGGCGCAGGTCAACCGGACTGAGCTAGCCCCATGTTGATCGACACCGCTGTCTCCCACGCCAGGCCGTTACAAAGCGTACAAGCTGGGCAAAAGTCCGCGTTTTTCCAGTACTCGGACAATTTCGTAGGCTGCTTCTTCGGGGTCCTGATTCTCGGCTGAAACGCGAATGTCCGGCTCCGCGGGCACTTCATACTCGGGTGCTGGATGCGTCGGGTCGTAGGCTCCGCGACGGTCACGGGTTTCACAAGCTTCCCGCGGTGTTGCCACATGCACTTCCACGAAGCGCTCTGGACCCACGGTGTCGCGGAGTGCTGCGCGATCGCTGCGAAGCGGCGTGGCAAAGGCGAAGATGACCAGGATGCCGGCGTCGGTAGCGCGGCGGGCGAGCTCCGGCGTTTGGAGGGGGCTCCCGCCGTCTGGGCGCGCGCTACGGCTCTGGCCATCTTCGGGGTCGATCACCATGGCGAAGCGGCCTTGATCAAAGAGGCGGCGTTCCAGCGCGTAGGCGACGGCACTTTTACCGGAGCCGGGCAAGCCGGTGAGCCAGATCGTGGCACCCTTCTGGCCGAGGCGTTCGGCGCGCTCAGCTTGGCTGATTTGCGAGTGCGGTTGCTCAATGCCGAGTGCGTCCTTTTCGGCTTTGCTGAGCGGCGGGGGCTCGGCGTCTAAGATCATGCCGGCGGCGACGGTATTGTTAGTGAGTGAGTCAATCAGGATAAAAGCGCCGGTGCTGCGATTCTTAATATAGGCGTCGTAGAAGAGGGGTTTGTGGCAAGAAACAGTGACACGGCCAATGTCGTTCAATTCCAAGTGAGCGGCTGGCTTTTGCTCCAGCGTGTGCTCGAGATCGATGGTGTGTTGAACGCTCCGAACTTCGGCACGCACCAGCTGCGTGGTGTGTTTTAGCAGGTAGCTTTTTTGGCGATCGAGCGGCTTCTCACTCATCCACACCAGCATGGCGTCGAAGCGGGTCGCCATCTTGGGGGCGTTGTCTGGGTGCACCAACATATCGCCGCGGCTGATGTCGATTTCTTCGGCCAGACGCAGAGTAACGCTGCGCGGAGCGTGTGCCGCTTCAATTTCGCCTTCGAAGGTATCGATGCCCGCCACTTTTGTGAGCTTGCGCGAAGGTAACACCAGGATGGGATCACCTTTCTTCACGACGCCCGAAGCAATGGAGGCCGCAAATCCACGATAATTCAGATTCGGCCGGAGTACGCACTGCACCGGATAGCGAAAATCCGAAAGGTTGAGATCGCGATCAAGCGGCAGAGTTTCCAAGAGCAGTAGCAGCGTAGGCCCGCCGTACCAGGGCATATGGGTGCTCGGATGCGCCACGTTTTCGCCGAGCTTGGCGCTGATCGGAACGAACGAGACTTCTGAAAAACGAAGCTGGGCGGTGAAGGTCTTAAACTCTGCGCTGATTTCATCGAAGCGTGCCTGGCTATAAGCCTCCAGATCCATCTTGTTCACGCACACGATCAGGTGCGGGATACCAAGCAGCGAAGCGATGTAGGCGTGGCGCCGCGATTGCTGGAGCACGCCCAGCCGCGCATCAATCAGGATCACAGCGACGTGCGCTGTGGAGGCGCCAGTCGCCATGTTGCGCGTGTATTGAGTGTGGCCGGGTGTATCGGCGATGATGAACTTGCGCTTCTCGGTAGAGAAGTAGCGATAGGCCACGTCGATCGTGATGCCCTGTTCGCGTTCTGCTTTGAGCCCGTCGGTGAAGAAGGAAAAATCGATGTCTTCGCCCGTGCGTTTTGAGGCCTTTTTTACCGCTGAAAGCTGATCTTCGTAGATGCCGTGGGTGTCATGCAACAGGCGCCCAATCAGCGTCGATTTGCCGTCGTCTACCGAGCCCACAGTGACAAAACGCAACAGCTCCTTGTTCTGATGGCGCTCTAGGTAAGCTTCGACGTTGCTCTCGATGAGCTTCTGCTCGTCCACGGCTGCCATGGGTTTAACGGACTGCTGTGCTGTCTGAAGATCTATTGCCACTTGAATGTGCCTTGTTTCGC
>CAZSUA010000059.1:0-21287 GCA_964609655.1 uncultured Polyangiaceae bacterium
AGGGTGCTCTCCCAGTCACCCACAAGAGACAGGTTCCACGTCTGGGCTTGTGCGGAGCGACGAGTGAGTTAATATTAAACAGCTTTAACTGGAACCTCACAATGATCGAGCCAGCGATTCCTCGGTTTCAGCCGATGAGGGTTGCCCTCCCTGCTGCCGCCCGAGCGCGGCAGTCCCCCTCCCTCATGCCTCCCTCCGGGAGTCATGGGAGGGGCAAAACCTAGCGAGGCTTCGCCACACGCCCTTCGTAAAACCTGAAGAGATTTCGAAAATGCTCAGCGCTCTCCGGGATAGCTGAAGCAGCGCGCAAGGCACCCGCCCGCAAGTCTGAACTCGATTGTCCTAAGATCTGCAAGATGGCCTGAGCGACCGCTTTGGCGCCACCGAAGGCCGCGTACTTCGCCACACAACTCGCATCGCCGAGGTAAGCGGCGCCGCCCTGATCAGGCACCACCAGCGGCACTCCCGACGCGAGCGCTTCGGCCGGAAAGAATCCGAACGTTTCGCACATCGAGCCCTGAAGCACGAGATCCACGCTGGCTAGCAGCGTGGCGTAGGCCTTTCGATCTTTGGTGAAGAGCATTGAGGAGAACGCAGGCAAAGCCCGCGCTTGTTGCTCCAAGCGTTCACGCTCCGGTCCATCGCCCAGCAGCATCACCGCAACAGGCTGCGTTTCATTCACCAGGCGGAGAGCGTCCAAGAGCAGGCCCTGGCGTTTGTCTGCGGCAAGCCGACCGCCAATCAGAGCCAGCTTTGCCTGCGGGCGCTCGGCGAAGGGACCAAGCAGGCGTTTTCTGAGTTCAAGATCGCGATGTTCTGGGCTGAAATCAGCATGATCAATGCCGAAAGGTACGGTGTGCACGCCACGGCAGCCCTTTTCGGTGAGTAGCTGCTCCAGCCATTTCCCGGCCACCAGAGTGGCATCAAACGAGTTGCAGATGCCGCGCAAGTATCCCCAGCTCACTCCGTGAAGCAGGCTGGTGAGCGGGGGAAAATTGACGCTGGCTGCCGCACGCGTGACATAACACCCGATGGGATCTGAGTGGTAAACATAGGTCTTGAGTGGAACGTCCGTGATAGTCCGAGCCACCCACGCCGGAGCGAACGGGCTCGACACCTGAAGCACGTCAGGGCGGAGCTTCGTGACGATGCTGCGCATGCGATCCAGCCGCCACGGCATCCGATACGTTGGATCATAGGGCATTGGGGGCGCCGCGAATCGAATGATCGTGCCCTGCCCTTCGGTGGTTGTCGAATCCTCCGGACCCGGAGCCACCACGATCACTTCGTGATCGGTCCCGGCTGCCGCCTTGCGCATCTTGTCCAGATAGGATCGCACACCGCCGCCGCGTTCCGAATAGAACTCGCAAAGGTCCACGATCTTCATTTCTTAAACCGCCTGGCGAGCGTGAGCCCCGCCGGCATCAGCAGTGCGGCACTGATGATACAAGCCAGTTCACCGAGCATCGCGTAGTGGCCAAAGGATTGAAGCGCTTGATTATCTGCCTTCAAAAGAGATGCATATCCGAGGATAGTTGTTAAGCTGCAGAGAGCGACGGGGCCTGCGGCAGAGCGAATGCCGCGCGCCACGTCGCCGCCCTCTGCACGGACGCGTTCGAACAGATTGATGGCGTATTCTACCCCGATGCCAAAGGTGAGTGGCAAGGCCACGAAGTTGAGAAAATTCAGGCGAATGTTCGTGAGCGCCGCCACTCCCACCATCCATATCACAGCACAGAAGAGCGAACCTAGCACCGCCAACGAGCCCGAAAGGCTGCGCGTCACCAACAGCGTGAGCACGCTCACCAACAGCAGCGCTAGAAGTGTCGCTTTCGGCCCATCCCGCCCCATCGATCGAATCATCTCAGCAAAAATCGAGGCCCGGCTCGCATTCGGGACCACCTGCCCGCTCTTTGAATGAACACCCTCCAGGATATCCGCAATGGCCAACAGATTCTCCCCACGACTTTGAGACACATCGCGCGCCAGCGTGACATAAACGGGAGTGCCCACGCGGCCATTGGTTTCCGTGAAACGCTCCTTCACACTCGCGGGAAAATCTGCGACCGAGAGCGCGCGTAGGTATTCAGGCGGCCGCCAAGTTTTGGCAAATTCAAGATCGGCTCCCTTGAGCTTGGGCATCGCCTCATCCAGATCCTGGCGAATCGATGTGAGAAGCTCCAGCTTCTGCTGCACGAGCTCCGGAGCGCCACCCAACTGATCAAAAATCGTCTGCACCTTTTCGACGTACTTCCCATGGTAAAGTTGCTTGTCGCGGGCCAGCACGCGGGCGCCGATTTCCGGAGCTTCCGCCATGGAATCTGCCAAAAGCAGCTGATCGGAGCCTCGACTAGCAAAAACTTTGCCCGACTGCGTACTCCAGAAGCCGGCACCGCGATCGGCGCTCGAACGGCTCTTCAGGTTGGCAAAATTGTATTCCCAGGGGTTCGCCCAGTAGCCCGGTAACGGGATGCACAACGCGCCCGTGACCAACACGCCGGCCACCACAAACCAAGCTGGATGTTGCATGGTCATCCGAGCGACCAGCTCCGCTAACCTCCCTGAACTCGAACGCCGCGCTTCCGCGGCTCGCAGCCCTAGTCGGCTACGGATCTGTTCTCCTGCGGCGAGTGAAGCCGGACAAAACACGAAGGTAGCGGACCAACAGGCCAGCATGCCCACCGCACCGATCAGACCGAACTCGCTGAAGCCTCGAAACCCCGTGAACATCAACGCCGCGTAGGCACCGGCGGCGGCCACCGCCGCAAGCCAGGTACCACGCCGTGTATCCAGCGCGGCCTGGAGAATAGCTGGCGCAAAGCCTCGACTCGGCTTGAGCTCAAAGAAACGCGCCAGGTACATGATGGCGGGGTTGATGCCGTTGCCGGCAATGATCGCGATCAGAAAGCTCGTGGCGGCGTTCAAATGTCCGAACGCCAGATAGGCAGTGGCAAACGCGACCGAGCAGCCGATAGCCACCGCGAGGCCAATGTGGGAGAGCACAAACGGGGATCGAAAAAAGATGACGATCACGCCTAAAATAAGCGCCACTGCGACGCTCGATACAATCGTCATGTCATCGACGAGGGCATCCCTTTCGGCGATGGCATTCGGGATATCTCCCCCAAAACCGTACAAAGAAGCCTTGTGGTAGCGATTTTTGGGCAAGCCGTTGGACAGCTCCTGCACCCTCTTGAAAAGGGCGTCCGTTGAGAATTCTCCCATGCCACCCGCAGTGCTCCGAATCACCAGCGCATACGTGCTCCCGTCAGGAGTTCGATAGTAATTCGTTGGAAATTGATCGGCCTTGGCAGTCTCTTTCTCAAATTTCTCACGCAACCACACAAGGGGAGATGCCTGTGCCTGCGCGTCGGCGCCGGGCACACTTTCGGCCTTCTTCGCTTCGGTCGTTACACAGGGTTCATCGAGCCCTAAGTATCCGGGACTTTGGCGCGCTAACTCGGATGCGATCTCGCATTCGAGACGCACCAGATCGGGAAGTGGTGCAAAGAGCCAGCGCCACTTCTGGTAGAACTCTCGCACTGCCAACGGACCGTGCTCCATGTTCTGAATGGACTCGAGGTGAGCGTTCTTGATCCGCAACTCCAGGTCATCAATGAACTTTTGATTCGAGACCGCATCGGGGGACGTGACGAGCACAATCAGGGTCGAGCCGACTCCTCCCTTTCGCTCCACCGTCTTGGTGAAACGCTGGGCCGCTGCGCTCTCCGAAGGCAGCAGCATGACGAAGTTTCCATTCACCCGAAGCCGAGAGGCCAGGGCTCCGCAGACCACCAGCAGGAGCAGGCCAAGAGCGAGCACTCGCCAAGGATGTCGCACTGCGTACTCAGTTATGCGGCCTAAGAGTCGATCGACGCCAAGCGGCGGGAGTTCGGGGTTGGCAGATTTATCCAATGATTTCATTGTTATACCCAAACTCGACGCACTGGGAGACCCAACGGTACAAAAGAGGCCAAACCTGGCCACCTCTTAAAACGGGACTCACCTTCACTGACACTAGATCCCATCCGCCTACTCCTCCGCCAGGTGTATCCCTCATTCACAGGAGCGATGAAAGTGTCGCACGCAAGCGACACTCCCAGACTCGCTCGGCGCAGCGCGGGCTGAATTATGGCGTATCTGCTGTGTTTTTGCACTGGCGAGATCCTTGCAGGTAGGCGGCCAACCCTAGCGGCTGACGCTGAAGTTGGCCCGCTTTTCGGTTCTAGACGAGTCCTTTTCCTACTTCGGACCCGCCCCTATAGAGGGGCCCTACGACGCGCTGCAAGCCATGAACGCTCCCCTCTACCCCTATTCACCGGACACCAGCCGGACACCCGACAACCTCAGCGGACACGCGGGCTGGCCGCGCAAGATCGCGATCCTGAACGACTACGTTCGCATCCCGTACGCGAATGGTTCGTCATTTGCTTCCCAAATGCTGTACCGCGAGTTCAGCAAACGCGGCCACGAAGCGACGGTGGTAGGTCCGCATGATCCGACGGCAAGACCGGAGGAGCTGCCCGAACGCCACATCACGCTGCCGAGCGTGCCTTTGCGTGTGCATCCGGGGGTCTATCTGCCCTTTCCAGGAGCCAAGGCCCTCGCGCGCATTGCCGAAGAGAAGTTTGACATGGTGCTGGCTCAGTCCGGCTCGCGTCTCACGGAGCTCGGGGTGTGGCTCCGAAAGAAGCATCGTGTACCGATGCTCTGCGTGAACACCGTGCACTTGCCATCGGTGGTGAACGTCATCCTTCCAGATTCTCTGCGACGCCAGGAGCGCCTCCAGAATCTGCTTTCTGATCGCGTGTTGCCTTGGGCTCAACGCCAGAATGCCGCGCTCTACAACCAGACCGATGGTGTCGTTGTACTTTCCGGCGGACTCAAGCGCTACTGGCAGGAGCAGGGCGTTTTGGCCCCAATTCACGTGATCCCGCGCAGCGTGGATCCAGCCATCTTCAACCGCACGACGAACGTCGATCCTTATCCTTCGCACATGAAGCGTGGCTATCGCTTGCTGGTAGTGTGTCGCCACACGCGGGAGAAGGAAGTGGAGCGGTTACTCAACATCTTCGCCTCTCTGATCGCCGTGGCCTGCCCCGATGCCACGCTGACGCTAATTGGCGATGGCCCGGACCACGCAGCCTTCAAAGCCCATGCTGAACGCTTGGGCGTGCGGGAGCGCACGCTCTTTGTGGGGGAAAAGCCGCTCACCGAAGTGCCCCATTGGTATCAACACGCCGATCTGTTTGTTTACACCTCCCTTTCGGAAACGTACGGGCAAGTCGTGAGCGAAGCCATGTGGTGTGGACTGCCGGTGATTGCGCTTGCCGATAACATGGGAGTGAGCGAGCAGGTCCAAACAGACAAGAACGGCGTGCTCATCCCGAGCGGCAACAACGTTGAGGAGGCCAACTGGCGCTTCGCCAACGCAGTCCTTCGCTTGCTCCGAGATTCCGCCCAACGAAAACAACTCGGACACCAAGCTTCACAGTTAGCCCGCCAGTTGAGACACCCTGAGCGTGGGATCGCAGCGTATTATGAAGCCTTTGGTGAGGCCCGCGAGCACTGTTCGCGAGAAACCACGGAAAACTCCCCGAGGCAGGCTTTTGGCCGTTTAGTCAACATGAGCGTGGTGCATGGCTTGCTGGCATTGGGTGGTTGCCTACGGCCACCCTCTGCGATGGACCTTAAAAGCATTCGCCAGCCGGTTTGGAATGATCAAGCCCGTGCGACCGAGCCTCCGCTCTCTGCAGTACGTACGAGAAGCGCCAAGTAAAGAATGCGGGTACTCGCACGCCCCGCGGCCTCGAGCCTTAACGCCTACACCAACATTCTCTACCGGCACGTTCGGCAGCTCGGGATCCGAGTCGATAGCTACCAGTTCGCCCGAGCGGTCTTTGGCCAGTATGAAATCTTTCATGTGCACTGGCCTGAATCCGTGTTCAACCACGGACTGCTTTCGGCACGCGTCACCACCGAAGCGCTGTTGCTGGCGATGAAGCGTCTGAAGCAACGGGGGACCAAGCTCATCTGGACGGTGCACAATCTCGGCGCACACGATCGGCGGTTTCCACTGCAAGAAGCCGCATTTTGGCGACGTTTTGTGCCGCTTTTGGATGGCTACTTCGCACTCAGCGAGACTGGCAAACATGCCGCACAGCAGCGTTTTCCGGCACTTCGGGGCAAAGCGGGTTTCACGATACCGCATCCGCACTATCGCGGCTGCTACCCTGACCAAGTTTCGCGCGAGCAAGCGCGCAGCGCCCTCGGGCTTCCCCAAGCGTGCCGAGTGTTGGTGTTTGTCGGCACCATCGCTGATTACAAGAACGTCCCCGCGTTGGGGTCTGCGTTTTCTGCACTCGCCGGGGATGATTTGAGACTTGTGATTGCCGGGCGTCCACGTACCGAGCAAATTCGGCGAGGCCTTGACCAGCTCGCAGCGCGAGACTCGCGCATCCTCTTGCGCCCCGATCACGTTGCGGACAGCGAGCTTCAGAATTACCTCAGAGCCGCGGACGTGGTGGTGCTTCCCTACCAAGAAATATTGAACTCCGGCTCGGCTGTCCTAGCGCTCTCTTTTGATCGTCCGGTGTTGATGCCGCGCCTAGGTGCCGCGGAGGATCTTGAGCGGCTCATGGGCAGCACTTGGGTGCAGTTGTACAGCGGACACCTGGAGCCCGCGCTGCTCGAACAGGCCCTCAGTGTGGCTCAAGCTCTGCCAGAACACACCGCGGGTGAACACCTGGAGCAACTTTCGCCGGACCTGGTGGGGCGCGCCACGGCCGCCGCATACCGAGAGCTTGTTTCCGTATAGAAAGTCGGCGCGTGGCGAAAATCGCTCTGTTCACTCCGTATCTGCCAGCCCCTGCTTTCACCGGCGGCAGGATCCGTATTTCAGAGCTGGCACTTGGCCTCCAACAACTCGGCGAAGTTCATCTGTTCGCTCAGGCGGGATTCAGCGAGAGCGCGCAGGCAAAAGCGGCGCCAGAGCTTGCCCAGTTTAGCTCCGTGCACATCGCACGGCGACTCGTGCCAACTTGGCCTTGGTCGAAGCTGCCAAAGCGAGTTCTCCGCGGTTCTCCCACGCAGCAAAAGGCCGCTCTCAGGGCTGCTGGCCCGTTTGATTTGGCAGTCGTGGAGCACAGCCATGCCGCCCGCTGGGCCTTGACCCTCGACGCGCCCCTTTTGCTCGATGAGCACAACATCGAAAGCCGTTTTCTCGCTGCCAAACTGGAGGCGCTGGGACAGGGCCGAGGACTGGCTGAGGTTCGAAAACTGGAGGCCTGGGAGAGACGCCTCTGGCGTGAAGCTGAGAGCGTGGTGGCTGTCACTGAAGCCGACGCGGAGCACATCGCGCCATTTCGAGACCGAGCGCCGGAGGTGATCCCGAATGGCGTTAATTTGTCAAAAATCCGCTTCATTCCGCCCAGTGAACGACTTGGCAGCGGGATCTTGTTGGTTGGCTTGATGGACCACCCGCCCAACGTTGCTGCAGCTAAAATGTTGGCAGAAAACGTGATGCCCGTGGTGTGGCGAGTACGCCCCGAGGCGCAACTCACGCTGTGCGGCGCCAATCCCACGCGTGAGGTCTTGCGGCTCGGCTCCGAGCGCGTGGTAGTCACGGGTAGAGTAGCGTCGGTTGCCCCGTTTCTTGAACAGGCTCGCGTGTGCGCACTGCCGCTTTCACAAGGCGCGGGCTCCTCACTTAAAATCTTGGAAGCCCTCGCGAGTGGCCTACCCTTGGTGGCGAGCGAAGTTGCGGTGCGAGGTTTTGCGCTTCAATCTGGCACCGATTACCTGCCGGCAACGGATGCCGAAACCACCGCGGCCCACATCGTGACGCTGCTCAGTGCGGTGGGCGACGACGAGCGAGCCCGAAGCGGGCGGCAGTTTGCGGAGGCTTTCGACTGGACCGGTTTAGCTCAACGCTTCGCCAGCCTAGCTTCGGATCTAATCAAGAGCCCGAAGCGCCGCACCGCAAAGCGTTAACTTCAAGGGCTGCCAGGCGCGAGGCTCTTACAGCAGCGAAATCCAAGGTGATAATTGTGGTGGCTGTTGGGATCCTCGATGTCGGTAGCGTGCCAATCTGGTGCGCGCCAGCGACAATCGTCGGGATGGGTTTCCTTTTGCTGGAAAACGAACCAGCTCCCCTTCATCTCCGTCCGCCCGAGCCCGCCTTTGCTGGTGAACTCGTCGGGCTGATTGGGCATGTTCATATGCTCGGCGGCATTCCCGTGCAGATCGTAGACACCCAACACATTCTTACACTCTGGAAACGAACCTGCTGGATAGGTATTCGACCCGCAGCTGTAGCCGCTCGCAAAACACTTGGGGCTTTTGAGGCCACCGGTGGCACACAACGCGTGATTCTTGGTGGGGCCGTAACTCCACACCACGGGACGACGAAGATTGGAATAGTACTCAGCTTGGAAGCGAGGCTTGCCAAAGAAGTACTCTTCTTCTGCAGGCCTCAAGTCTCCGGCACACGCACCCTCCCATTCATGCGCATCGCACAAGCGCTTGCCGAGCGCCTGACAGATCTCAGATGCCGCGCTGGAGCGCACCCAGGTTAACGGATACTCGCAGGGTATGTTGGGGAACTCAAAGCGATCGATGCAAATCGGAGCAGCTTGTCTGCCCTCGCCCTTCGTTTTGCTCGTGACACGAGCCATGTTCTTGGCGCCGCACGCCAATGCGTCCGTATCGATTGCTCGCAAATTTTCCCTTGTTTTTAGGCACTCAGCACGGCTTAGTGGGTGCACGGTCACCTTGGGCAGGCCCTGCCCTAAGTACTTAGACGTGCCAAAGATGACCGCGAGCTTCTGAATCGTTTCTGCGTTGAGCGCAAAGTACGAATGCAGCTCTTCGAGTAGTGCTTCGCGCTGGGCCTCAACCGGTCGCAGTTCCCGTGTGCTTGCCGCCGCTTCTTCGGAGAACGTCGGGAGTTGTTCGAGCGTCGGTGCCGACGGCGCAGGTGCCGACACCGAGCTCGCATTGGGGCCAGCTTTCGGCACCATTGGAACCGCAGGCTGTTGGGCCGTGCCGAGCGCCCGGGTGGACCGAGGGCTCGGGTCCCAACCCCGGGAAACCAACGATTCCACAACGAACCAGACGCCGATACCGCCAATGGCTAACGCCATGATCCCGATGATCGCTGACTTGCTGAGTACCATTCAGCGCACGTCCTTCAGCTCTTCTGGCTTAGGCTCACGCACAGCGCTCCCAACCGGACGCTCTTGGACGAACGCCCACTTATTCGGTGGCAGAATGGGTGTCTCGGGAAAGATTCGCACCACCGCTTGCTCCATCGGCACGGGCGCTTGGCGCAGCCTGAGATAGAAGAAATCGCGAGTGCATCGATGAATATAGCGAGGAAAATTCATCAGAGCGGTCGACTTATTCATAAGCCGTGCCTGAAAATCATGGCTCTTCATTTCCGGCACTTCGCCTTCAGCCTGCCAGAATTCCTCAAGCGGTCGCGGAAGCGGCCCTAGCTTTCCGCGCTTGGCAATCCGATAAAATTCCAGGCCACTGTGACCCGCGTTCATGTCTAGATGCACCCCATAGGTGCACCCCGTGAGCTGCAAGGCCTTACCCAACTGCTCCGGATCGGCGCTGTTCCCATAGAAATAGGCAATGAAGTTGTCGCGCGTGACACACAACGCACTCCGCACAGTCCGCGATTCCTGCGTCCAGCCGTCGGGCATTCCACCCCACCAGTGACGCCGATAAGGATTGATTTGGCCGTCCACGACGAGCGGGGAGAGGTTCTGCCTAAACGACAAGAGTCGATACGGGATCACATTAGTTTCGGGCCAGGTTCCAAAAGCTGTCGCGCCGTCACGAGTTTCAGCAATCGTCGCCGCGTAGGGCTTGGGTGGCAGGTACACGATATCATCTGCCATCATTCCGAACTCGCCGTGCATGGCCTGAAAGCCGCCGTTGAACGCAGCCACCACCGTTTCCAGAATCTCCGGATCTCTGGGAATAATGCCCGTACCCACCTCGGCGGTGGCGCTTCTGGGCTCGACCGTGCCGCTCACCATGTGCAAGCTCACACGGCGCGGATCCCAAAGTGTGATGAATATCTGCACGTAAGAGCGCGCCCGATCCAGCCTAAGGAATGTCGAGGCGAAAGGTGTCCCTTCGGCCGTGGTGCCGACGAAAGGGTCACCCTCAAGCGATGCCCACTTCCCTTCGTTAACTAGTGGCGTCCGAAACAGTGGCTGGACGGGAGCTGGGGGCCAACCCGCGACAGCACTGGTTTTTTCGATCGGTTTCACCGCCGAAAGGGAACCGAGCGCTTCCTCGAGCTCGAGCTTTCCGTCTTCTTCAAGCACTTCACTCTTGATCTGGCGAAGCCCATCGTCGGCTTTGTAGGCGACGGCCTTGAGCCAATCGATGCCCGAAGCACCGATCCAAGGAACAGCTCGCACTCGATCGACCGCCCACGTGACGAAGTTACCCGGACGGGCTTTGGGCTGAGTGACTTCTTTGATGAAGGGCCCGCTCGACGGAGCTTCGGGATCGAGCGGGATGCGGTTGACTCCAGCCTTGGTTTCGACCTTGAGCGCATCCGCTTCAAAACTCAATCGGATCCCGATTGCCCGTTGGTGCGCGAAGGCGCGGATCCCAAGCCCATCAAATTGGCCTGTTTCCTGAAAGTTGGTGAGTGCGTTCTGCAGGCGATTGAACCGAGTCCAGTCCGGTGAGGCAGGTGCGGGTTCCCCGCGCGTATCGACAAGAAAGATTTGTGATCGTTCGCCATCTGTGAGCGTCCAAGCAGCAAACGGCGACTGCACCACGAGTTCAGTCTCTTCGGCGAGCCGCGTGTGGGTCGTATTGTAGGTCAGGGATAGACCCAAAACATGGCGTTCCTCCAGGGATGCTCGGGCATGCAGCAGAAATATATCGGGCAATGAGTTAGCGCGACGCCCAAGTGCGATCACGCCCCGCCCCCGCAGGTAGCACGTCCACTTGCCGACGCAGTCCTGCAGAAAGTGCACATTTTGCTCGCGCGCAACGATCTTCCGTCTCAAAAGCAATGCGCTTAGAGCAGCCTCAGGCGTCGGAGCCGTGAGCCCGGGCCCCGGCAACGGTTGGGTTGTCGGGCTCGTGAGAACAAAGGCTGCCACGACACCGAAGCGCCGAAACCAGCGCGACCTCCAGAGCTTTCGGACTAAGGCCATCGCTAGCCAGACTCAGCTTCGAAGGCGCAGCTCCCCCGTTTCGCGCCCTGATAGCCAGCACCGCACATCACCCTTGAAGTATGCGAAAGAAGCGAACTTTGGGCCAAATCTTCCGGTAAAATTCGGTGATTTTCTCGAAAAGCAGTTCCGCTTCCCGCGGCCGAGCCATCACCGCTTCCCCGCGGCCGGGCCATCACAGACTCCCCGCGGCCGGGCCATCACAGGCAGCAGCGAAACCCGAGGCTGTAGTCCAGGTATTCGTAGGCATGGACGGAGATTTCTGAGTCGCACCCGTCGCGCGTGGCTCGCGCATAAAATCCGCCTAAAAATAGCCCGGGAGGCCCAGCTACCCATTCATCAAGATTCCCGACCATGTCGAAGACGGCGTCGTTGCCAAACTCGCTGCGACACGTGGCCAGCTCTCCGGTCTTCCTGAGCAGCGGACCTTCACTATCCGCCACCAAATTCAGCCGTGGATCGAGGTGATGAAGGGAGGGATTGCCATGCAGAACGCCGGCGGGGTGAGTCGCCCGGAACACGTTGCACAGGCCAGGGCGGTATTCATCGCCGTAAGGGTAGCGGGACTGCTTTTGCCCGCGGCAAGCCGAGCGCCATTCGCTGGCGGTGCACAGCCGTTTGCCCGCGTTCTGACAGGCGCGCGCCGCAGCTTCGCCACTCATGTAGCCGTTCGGCAGCTGATTTTGCAAGGAGATTGCCATCGGCTTCACGCTTCCGGTGAGTTGAACCTCAGGCGGTACGGGTACCGCTAGGCTCCGACCCGCCTCGGTTCTCGCGGAGCCACGCAACATTTGGCCTTGCTTGAACCAGTGCTGCGTATCCCGGACGTTAGCCGGGTAAAATGGCGAAAGAGGCCTGTGAGTGCGTTCATCCTGCAAGCTCGCCTCGAAGCGATCGATGCAGTACTCACCCCGGACATCCACCATCTCTGCTGGGCACCGGCGCCGGCCGGCGAGTGGCTGCTCCCAAAAACCGACGCGTTCTCGCGGCACTGAGTCAACGACACCAAGACCCTCGGCTGGCAAATAGAGAACTGCTGGCTGCCCAGCATTCCCGAGCTGACGCTGGGTTCGCTCAGAAGGAGCGTTAGCCTGCTTCGGTGCTGGACTTGGTTCGCTGTCGGATTTTTCTGAACGGCAGCCGAGGAGGCCCGCACACAAAAGTACGCAGAGCGACCGCGAGCCGACCAAATTACTTTCCGCGGTAGACGATCAAACCGTGACTCAGATCATAGGGAGACACGGCGACTCGAACGCGATCACCCGGGAGCACGCGAATGTGGTGGCGACGCATGCGACCTGAAAGCTGAGCCCGAACGACGGCCTCCGCTTGGTCGACTTTGACGGTATATTGCCCGCCGCCGAGAGCGTCTTGAATGACACCCTCCATTTCCAAAAGATCACCTTTGCTCATTCAGGGGCATTCCTCGAGTTTTAGGGCGCGGAAGCTTGCACAACGGCAAGGGGTTTTCAAGGGCGCGCGCAGCTTGGTCTAAGCAGACGGTGGCTCTTGTGCTACGCCGCCGAGCAATGAGGACGTTTCCTGCGACTTTATTCGACTACAACGGGGTGTTGATTGATGACGAAGCCGTACATCTAACCGCATTCCGGGAGGTGTTGAGCCCGCTCGGCCTCGCTGTGGACGAGGCGACCTATTGGGAGCGTTATATTGGCTTCGACGATGCGGGTGCTTTTTCTGCCATTCTGAACGACGCTCAGCGCGCGTTTGATAGTGCCTTCTTGCGGGAACTCATTGAGCGGAAGCGCCCCGTCTACCTGCGCCTCGCTCAGGCCGAACTCAAAGGTTTCAAGGGTGCGAAGGCCGCGCTCGATTTTCGTGCCCAGTCAGGCCCGGTGTGCATCGTGTCGGGAGCGCTGAGGGACGAAATCATTCTCGGGCTGGAGTTTCTCGACGCCAAAAGTTCGGTTCATCACATCATCTCGGCAGAAGACACGACACGCTCCAAGCCCGATCCGGAAGGGTATGAGCTCGGCCTACTGTACCTCCAGACACGGCTGCCGAAAGCTGAGGCGCTGCAGGCTCTCGTGATCGAGGATTCATTGGCGGGTGTGAAGGCCGCCAAGCTAGCGGGCCTCTTTTGTGTTGCTGTAGCTCAAAGCTACCAAGAGTCAGAATTGTCGGCAGCGGGCGCCGACGCCACCTTCCCCACGCTCGCTGAAATGAGCCCCGAAGCGCTGAGCGCTTTGTATACATCCGCGTTCGGGGCCTGACGCCACGCTCATGCTGACCGGGAATTTTCGCTGGAAATCGCTCTGTGTGGGCCTCGCAGTCGCGGCCGTGCTCGGATCCGTGCGGGCAGAGCCTGCGTCTTCAGCCGTTCCCGCTCTGACCCTGAAACACGACGACAAGTATCTGGAAGAGCGCGACGAACCGCTCAAAAACGCTATCCGAGGCATCACGGTCGGGCCCATTGAAAATAGCCTGCATCCCGATCGAGGCTATGGCAGCTTGGCGTACCAGCAAACGCTTGATGAAGCCGTACGCATGGGCGCCAGCTGGGTGAGCTTGACGCCCTTTGGACGCGTTTGGGATCTGACACCTTCAGGGATCTCACAGACTTTCGAAGCTCCCTATGAGAGCAATCGCAAAGCGCTGGTGCTTGCCATTCAACAGGCTCATCAGCGTGGCTTGAAGGTCATGTTGGTTCCCCACCTTTGGGTGGAAACGGGCGGCTGGCGCGCTGAAATCGAGCCTACAAATGATCGGGCGTGGCAAGCCTGGGCAGAAGCTTACCGCCGGTTTGTGCTCGGTTGGGCGGACACGGCGGAGCTCGCTCATGCGGACATCTTCGCACTCGGCGTAGAACTGAGAAGCTGGGTGACAACGACTCGAACCCCGCTGTTTTTGCCGATTATCCGCGAGGTGCGCCGCCATTATTCTGGCTTGTTAACCTACGCTGCCAATTGGGATGATGCCGAATCTACCACTATCTGGGGGGAGCTGGATCTGATCGGGATCAATGCTTTTTACCCTTTGGCTCAAAAAGACGGCGCCTCTCCAGAGGTGCTGCGGGCGGGCGCGCAAGAAGTTGCAGCGGGTGTGCAGAAGCTAGCTACTACGTGGGGAAAGCCTGTCATATTTACAGAGTTCGGCTACACCACACGCAGCAACCCGGCCGTGCGTCCGTGGGAATGGCCCGAACACCTTGGGCGAGTTGAGGTGAACGAGCTGGCGCAGGCAGAGGCATACCACGCGCTTCTCGGGGCGTTCATGGATCAGAAATGGTTTGCTGGCTTTTTTGTGTGGCGATTTTATGCCGATCCCAACGACACGTCGCAAGAACCGGCGTGGGGCTTTTCACCCCGAGCGAAGCTTGCCGAAAGCGTGCTGCGAGAGGCCTTTTCCACCCGTTTCGCGGCTGACGCCGATGTGGGCCTAGGCAGCGCCTTGCTCAGCCGACGAGCGCTTCCGATTGGTGTCTATTGAGCGACGCCTGACGGCCTTCCGTGGCGGATCTCGCATGCTTGAAGGCAGACTGAGAGCATGCCAGCATCTTCGCCCTGCTCCTCCTCGCCGTCTTGCTCTGCGTTCTTACCAACGCTTTCTTCGTGGCCACGGAGTTCGCGCTCGCCAAAGTGCGTCCAACGTCGCTGAAGGCTTTGGCTGCCACTGGAGATGCCAAGGCCCAGGCAGCCCTCGCTGCCATCCGTAAGCTCGACGGATATCTTGCGGCCACGCAGCTCGGAATCACCTTGTCGTCGCTGGCACTCGGCTGGCTGGGTGAGCCGGCGGTGGCAACGCTGCTCTCACCAGTCCTATCGCAGTTTGGCGTAGCCGAAAAAGCCAGCCACGCGATTTCGTTGACCACGGCGTTCGTGATTATCAGCGTGCTGCACATCATCTTGGGGGAGCTGGTTCCCAAGTCGCTCGCCATCCAATTCCCCGAGGCAGTATCGCGCCAAACGGCTGCGACGATGCGCGTGGTCTATTGGCTCTTTTCGCCAGCGCTCTGGGTCTTAAATGGCGTATCGAATAGGCTCTTGCGTGCGGTCGGCGTACGGCCCGTCGAACACGGCAGCGATTCCCTTTCGGTGGCCGAGCTCAGGATCGTCCTTCAGAGTTCCTTCGCTGAAACCGGCTTGGATCAGCGGAAACGTGAGACGCTGACGCGCGTGCTCGGAGGCTTTGATCTACCCGTCCGAGCGATCATGGTGCCACGTGTGGACATGACCACGTTGGCTCTCGCTGATTCTCCCGAAGTGAGCTTAAAAGCCGCGCGTCACCATGGCTTCAGCAGATATCCTGTGAGCGAACATGGTGGCGCGGATGAGATCACGGGCTACCTCTACGTGAAAGATTTGTTCGTGTCGCCGGCTGGCGGCTCGGAGAATCTGCGAGCGCGCGTGCGCAAGGTGCTGTTTGTGCCAGGCTCCTCGCTCGTGGGTGACGTGTTGTCCGAATTTCAGCGCGAAGGCGTTCCGATTGCGATCGTGGTGGACGAATTTGGCGGCACTTCAGGCCTGGTGACGCTCGAAGATGCTGTTGAGGCAGTGGTTGGGGAGATTACGGACGAGCTGGATAAGGAGGCCCCGCGCTTTCAGCTGCGGGAAGATGGCACCATTATCGCGGATGGTGCGGTGCTGGTGCATGAGCTGATCGTGGTTGGTCTGGATACCGGCAGTGCCGACGCTGAGGATACCTTGGCCGGCTACATCACGGCTTCGCTGGGGCGTCCTGCCCATCCCGGTGATGAAGTGCGGATCGGTGCCTATGATGCCATCGTCGATGAAGTGCGCCGCCGGCGTGTTCGCCGCGTGGTGCTCCGCCCCAGGCTGGCGAGCCTTCGCGCCTCGAATCCTACGTCCAATTAGCGGCGGCGCGGCTGAGGGATCAATAGGCGTCGCTGTCGATGCTCACGGTGCTCGGCAGTGTGAGGGACACTTTGGAAAGCACCTCTTCATCACCCGCCGGGCGCAGTTGCACATCCACGATACCGCCCATTTTCCGCCCGTAACGAGCACTGAAGTTTCCCGGGTAGAAGTCGATTTGATTCAGCAACTCGGTCGGGACGACCGAACTTAGACCGCTGAAGTGATAAGCGAGCGGCACGTCCGTCCCGTCGACGAGAACCGCCGTGTCGTCTGGCGCGGAACCGCGCACAACGAGTGCGCCGCTGAACGGGGGCGGGCGCGCGATTCCTGGCAGATTCTGCACGGACAATAGGGCGTCGCCCTGCGTTCCCGCGCTGTGCTGGATTTCGTCCCGCCCGAGGACACGTTTGCTGACCTCGCGCGGCGGGCGCTCGCCAGTGACCGTGACGACGACCTGCGACGACGCTGTGCCGGGCTCGGGCGCAAGGCGCAAAAGCACATTGGTCTCCTGACCTGGCTCCAAGTTTTCATCCATCACGGCGGGCAGAGCGCCATCGGCCGCGATCGACGCCGGGGTCCTCCCATGCCCGGGGCGGCGTGACCACCGCATCACGGGGTACGACCGCTTGCTGCGCGTTCGATAACTGAGCCGTTGCGAGGGTTGACAGCGAAATACCACACCAGAGCATGCGTCGAATTGCGACCACGGCGCGCCGCCACCGTTTCCTGCAAACCAGGATCGTCTCCATGAATCTCTACGACAAGAACGGATGGCTCTTAGCTTTGGGCATGTTCTTGATCTTTTTAAAAAACTCTGTTTCCGTAATCTGAGAGGGCCACAGGAGATTGATTTGCAGCTCAACGCGCTGCTCATCAATTGCATTGACGGTCACTGAGCCCAAATCAACCAGACTCACGACATCACGAATAATGGCCTTCCTTGGGTTGTTCAACTTGTCGTAACTGTTTTTCGTCTTGCGCAGCAACTCCTGCCACTCCAACTTCTCTTCTTCCAAGAGCAACTTCAGGATCTCAAGCTGACGCTCCTTGATGACCCGCTTGCGCTCCGATTCAAGACGACTGAACAAGGCGAACATGGTGTTCCTGAATAAGGCTTTCTGCATGTTCTTGCGGATCTCCAGGAACAGCCGTTTGCACTGCGTCGCAACCCCTTTGAGGCCAAACAGCAAGAACGGGGTCAAATCGTGGTCGCGTTTTCTGACTTCACCGAGCACCTCAAGGTACTGAGTTTTCTCTTCGTAGTAGTAGTTTGACATCGGAACGAATACCGCATCCCGGAGGCCCGATCGCTGTAGGAACAAAGCCTCCACAGCCCGCGCCGTTCTGCCGTTCCCATCACCAAAAGGGTGCATGGCCGCAACGTGGTAGTGAAAGGCCAACGCCTGGAGCAGCGGATCATGCCCCCGAAAGGCGGTGTTAGTTGCCGCAATAAGTTTGGAGAAGGCCACTCCACACTCAGTGCCGCCCTCACTGCCCCGGTGTCGAGGAAAACCGAAAGTCACGTTGTGGCTGGCAGTTCGCAATTGACCCGGCTGACAATGGTCATCGTCGCAATTGGTAACAATTCGACTGTGAATTTCTCGAACCAGTCGATCGTCAATGGGGTGATCTGCGGGCAGCGCGGCAATCCATCGGTACGTTTGCATCGCAGCGTGCGCCTGCCGCTGCGACCGGGTAACCAATTCGCTCATTGTTAGCTCGGTGCGCAAAGCCTGATCCAGCTCCAGTTCGGTGAAATCGGCCCCTTCGATGCGAGAGGTTCCGGCGATCTCCATTTTCAACTGGGCTTGCTGTAGTTTCTCCACCCAGTCCCGTTGAAATGGCATTTCAATGAGTGCGTAAACTGCAGCCTTCGCGTCGAGCAGCGCACCAAAAATAGCCTGCTGGTCGTATCGGATCCAATCCGACGGCAGGGCGTACTGGATTGCCATGGTCAATTTCTAACTCATTTCCACGCTGTCATCAAAGGCTGCATCTATAAAATACTGTTATTATTAACATAATTGCTAATATCTCGGCTGCCTGAGCTAGCGGCAATGCATTTCATTTCCAACTCATGACACATCTCAAGTCAAGGTCAGCCGAGCAAACTCCCAGGTGATCGCGTCCAAATCGGTTGCAAAGTTTCTGGAGCACAAGACATTCGAAGTGCCAAATCAGTCGGAAGGAGGAGCATAGGCAAGAGCAGACCACCTAGCCGACAGCACTCTGACCCTGCTCACCACGTCACCGAAGCTCAAGGAGCGGTGAACCCGACGCAAAGCGGAGCTCAAAATCTCAATGGCCGCTCGTCTCGCGATTGATCACGGCTCAGTGAAAAGGTCGACGAAAGACCTAAAAGTTGCCTATTTTGCATTCAGCGCGATCAGATCTCCGCCGAGCGGCCATGTGCCCCGTGCGAGGCCGTGGTGCCGCCGAAGGAGACTCCCCATGACATGCGTTTCAAACACCAGCGCCTTGGAAGCTGCGAATTTTTGCCGCGGTTCTGCCAAGGAGACGTCCATGAACGCTTTTGGCGCGTTCTGCCTTCTGGTTGCGACTGGAGCTGTGGGCTGCACCGGAACTATCACCGACTCTGCGCGAACTGACCGGACAGGGTGGACGCCGGAACCAACTTCACAGCCCTCCAACCCGACACCGTCGCCATCGTCGTCGAATCCTTCTGGCGAGGTTCCCGTGGTGACGCCGCCCGCTGGTGTTCAGCTGCCAGCTTCCTGCCTGTCGGGGGCCAAGGCTGGCCCATCGCCGCTCCGACGTCTCACCAACCGTGAATACGCGCGGACAGTGACCGATCTTCTGCAGCTACCCACAGCGCCAGCGGTTGCGTTCCCGCCCGAAGCTCGGACGATGGGCTTTGACAATTTCGCGTTGGTGCAGACGCCCAGTCCCGAGTTGGTCGAGCAGTACGAGAAGGTGGCGAACGAGCTCGCGCTGGCGGCAGCCAAGGATCTGCCTGCGCTGCTGCGTTGCGATCTCGCCCAACAGGGGGAAGAAGCTTGTGCGAAGAGCTTTATCGCCGAGTTTGGCCGCCGCGCGTATCGGCGCCCGCTAGCCCAAGCCGAGCAGGATCGCCTGTTCGCATTCTGGCAAACAGAGCGCACGGGTGGTCTTTCGGTGGCCTTCGAAGCCTTGGTGGCGGCGGTGCTGCAGTCGCCAAGCTTTCTTTACAAAGCCGAAGTAGGGGTCAGTGGCGACCCCGGCGCCGTCGTCAAGCTAACTCCCTTCGAAGTCGCTACGCGCTTGTCCTACATGCTGTGGGGCACGATGCCCCAAGACGCGCTCCTGGCGGCTGCCGAGACCGGGAAGTTGAACACTTCGGCGGAGGTAGCAGCCCAGGCAGAAGCGATGCTGGCCGATCCCCGAGCGAAGCAGTCGACGGCCCGCTTCTTCGATCAGTGGCTCACCCTCGATCGGGTCTTGGCTCTCGACAAAGACGTCAGCGTATTCCCAGCGTTCAAACCGGAACTTCGCGCGCTTTGGCGGCAGGAAACCGAGCTCTTTCTCGAAGAGCTGGTGAGCGGCCGGAGCGGCGGTTGGGAGAACTTCTTTCAGGCGGATTATACGTTCGCCAACGCAGAGCTCGCGCAGTTCTACGGGATCCCCAACGTGAGCGGTACAGAATTCCGGAAAGTACAGCTCGATACCTCCAAGCGGCTTGGGTTTCTAACACAGGCTTCGATGCTGGCGGTTCATTCGAAGGAGAACCAGACCTCCCCCATCGACCGGGGCCTGTTCATTCGCGAGCACTTGCTGTGTGAACAGATGCCTCAGCCGCCCAACAACCTTGTCATCGAAGTGCCGCAGGTGACCCCCGGCAGCACCACCCGTGAGCGGTTCGCATTACACACCTCTGTCCCGTCCTGCGCCAGCTGCCATTTGCTCATCGATCCGCCTGGCCACGGCCTTGAGAACTACGACGCCGTTGGCTTGTGGCGTGACACCGATCAGGGGCGGCCCATCGATAGCAGCGGCAATATCATCGGTTCAGCGGACGTCGATGGCCCGTTTCGCGGCGCTGTCGAGCTCGGCACTCGCCTTGCGGGCAGCGAGCAAGCCAAGGCATGCGTCGCCACGCAGTGGTTTCGATACGCGCAGGCACGTGGTGAGACCTCCGACGATGCCTGCACTCTCGATCTCATGAAGGACGAATTTCGCAGGGGCGCGTGGGACTTCAAGAAGTTGATCGTGGCTATCACGCACACGCCCGCCTTCCTCAATCGCACCGTGCAGTAAGGAGTAGCAGCCATGAGGTTCTCTAATCCCCTTTCTCGACGATTTTTTCTCCGCGGTGCGGGCGGTGTCACCATTGGGCTTCCCTTTCTTACGGCGATGGAGCTGCGCCGGTCGCACGCTGCGGCCCTCGGGGGACGGCAGAACGCCAAACGCTTCGTGACCTTCTTTTTCTCGAACGGCGTCAACGAAGGCCTCTGGAATGGCGGGGGAGCTGACGCCGCCTACACGTTGCCCGAGATCCTGAAGCCCATGGAGCCCCTTAAGAACAAGCTGGTCCTGCTCAACGGGGTGGGCATGCGAACCGCGCGCGATAACGACGGAAATTCGCACGTGGTCGGGATGACCAACCTGCTCACCGCGCGCAAGTTCACCGACGGTCAGGGCTCGGAACACGGCATCCTCGGCTGGGGCGCGGGCATCACGCTTGACGTGGAAATCGGAAAGAGACTTCCCACGCCAGGCGGCTTCGAGTCGTTGCAGTTCGGCGTGCAAACGATGAAGCACTACGCCACCGCCGCCGAGTCTTACCTCAGCTACTCGGGCTCTAAGGCCCAAGTTCCCGCTCAGGATGATCCGGCCAAGATGTTCGAGCGCGTCTTTGGCGGCCTCTGGGCGCCACCGGCCGGAAGTGGTGTCGTTCCGAGCACAGGGGGACTCGATCCTGCGGTGCAGGCCGCGCTGATGCGCAGGAAGAGCATCCTCAACTTCGTGATGGACGATTACCGTTCTTTTGTCACCAAACTCGGGCCGGAAGATAAGCGCCGCGTGGACCGACACCTTGAGGAGATCGACGCCATCCAGAAGCGCATCGATTTCAGCGGGGCCGATCCGATGGGCGGTACCAGCGGCGGCGGGGCGGTGTGCACGACGCCGGAAACCCCCAGCTTTGGCGACGTCAACGACAAGGCGCAGTTTGCCAACAACGCGGAGGCACAGCAGAAGTTGCTGACCGCCGCGCTCGCTTGCCGGCGGACACGTTCGGCAACCTTCC
>CAZSUA010000060.1:0-20971 GCA_964609655.1 uncultured Polyangiaceae bacterium
CGCTCACCACCGGGGTCGAAGCTGAAGGCGCCGGCTGCGCTACGGCTGCGCGTTGCGCTGTCGCGGTGGGCGCGGGCGCGGGTCCCGTGCCAGGCGGAGCTGCCGCCGTCTGTGAGAGACCGGGGGCGGCAAGCAAGGAAAGAGCTAACAGGGGCAGGATGTTCATACCCACCCTAGAACGATTGGTTTTCACTGTTCGTCCTCCGAGTCATCCAGGACCTCTCGCAATTCGTCGTTCAAATTCTGCTCCTCGCGTGCTCGCTCGCGCTGCAAGTTCCTAACTCGCACCCTTTGCTCCTCGCGCACTTCCCAAGCTTGCTGAACAATGCCGACATTCGCCCTCAAGACCAAACTCTTTAGCCGATCGCGCACGAGTCCGAAGTTTTTCATCGCAACTTCACCCACCAAGAGCCGTGCCTGCTGATCGAGGCCTTCAAGATTCAGCGCGAAATTCTCAAGCTTCATCGCTTCTTCCTTCACGACGCTGAGCAGCTTGGAGGAACTTTCCTCGGCCTGCCGCTCGTACTGTGAGCGAGTGGCCTGCAGCGAATCCTCGGTTGACCGAGCTTGAGCCAGCAGCCCTTGGATGTCGCGGGCATAGTCCGCGGCATCACGATCCTGGCCCGCGGCAGACAACTCCACCTCGCGATCAAAAAGCCGCTTCAGATTGAGCCGAGCCGCGTCGTCTTCGACATAGCGCTGATCGCCAAACCCGATCTGGGCGCGCCCCATCTCCACCGATTCCTGATAGCCCTTCACTCGCGTCTCGTAGACCTCTAGGTCGCGTTCGTTGGCTGCGATTTCCTCACGGAAGCGGTCCCGAGTTGCCGGATCTTGAGAGACGCCTCGCATCCCATCTTGGAGCACCCGTCGAAGGCCATTCACGATCGCACGTAGGCGATCAATCTCCAGTGTCAGGCGTTGAAGCTCTTGGGAAGCCCCGCTCCACTGAGATTCCCCGAGTGCCTCGCGACGCGCGAAATCGCCTTCAGTTACTGGCAAAAAGCTCACACGCCGCATGAGCGCCCGGCGCTCGCGCCGAACTGTCGCCAGCTCGCCGCTCACCGTGTCGCTCGCCACATCGTCCATGCCTAGGGCCAGGTTGTATCGGGCCATGCCTATTTTGTTCAGGGCCCCCACAGTTTGTTCGAGCGCAGCTCGTAGCTCTGGGAAGGCTTTGGCTCGCGTGGAGGAACCCAAAACGGCCCGCAGCTTCTGCGCCAGCTGGCCAGCCTTCTTCAAAGTACTTCGTGAACGCGTGACGTCATCAATGACCGAAAACACGTTATCCCGAGTCGATTCTTCGCGGGCCCAATCCAACACCAAGGGCGAAAGCTCGCCGCCTGCCGCAAACTCTTCAGCTGTCAGCTTGTCGTAATAGACTGCTGGATCGGTGGTGGTGGTCAGAAAATGATCCACCTGATCACGCAATGGATTGAACCTGTCCCGAACGCTTTCGTACGCGGCCAAGGCTCGCTCAAACTGCCCCGATCGCAACATGAGGTCGGCACGCAAGAGCGAGCCATCTGCGATTTTCAGCGTTCCAGGGTCGGTGATTGACAACACTTCAAGCGAGCGCTGCGCGCGCTCATAGTCGCCCAGCCGAACCCAGACCCAGCTGAGCTCGAACAACATCGTGGAAAACTCCGGAGATGAACGGTCGACGTGCCCATAGGCGTCGGCCGCATCGAGGTAAGCATCCGTCTCGTAAAATAAGCGCCCAATCGCCATCCACGCGAGGTCGACGACATGCCGGTGCGCTGACGTGTCAGGGGGTAGGCGGGTGACGCGCCGAAACTGCTCAATGGCGGCTACAAAACGCGTATCGGAAACGGGTGCTGAACCTGGCTGTGCTGAACCTGGCTGTGAGGAGGCTGCTTCTTTTGCCAGCACCACGCCGAGCAAGTATTGGGCTTGGTGCGCGTAAGCACTCGTCGCCGGTAACCCGCCAATAGCAATCTTCGCTGCCGGGAAATCGGCGCGTAGAAAGAATGCTTTCGCGCGAGCATACTGAACCGACCCCGTGTCGTCCGTGGCGGGTAAGCTACCAAGCTTAGAAACGATGTAATCTAAGCCTTCTTTATCTCCGCGCCGCCAGGCGATGTCCACAAGCCGGCTGAGCGAACGTCCGGCGTAGGAATCGAAAGGCCGACGCGAAGCTTGATCGAGAACTAGCTGATAGCAACGTCGTGCTGACAGCTGTTCCTTGGACTTGAAATAGGTTTCGCCGAGCAGAAAAAGCGCGTCCGCGTACGTCGCTTCGGAGATTTTACCCTGCCGGAACAACTCGACAACTTTGTTGAACTCCTCCCCCGCACGCTCAAAATCGTCCGTTCGCAGCATCAGCTCGCCAGCGGCGACGCGCTCCGCAGGCGAGACGGTGCTCGTCGTTGCCTGAAGCGCAGGCGAGCCTCGCTGGGCCTGAGCCGCCGCAGCCTGTAGGCTTGCCCGGGCAATGTCCTTCGCTTCAGACGTACTGAGCGCTGACGCGACTGAGACCGACAACACGGTCGCAAGGGCCGAAAGGCTCCCAAACGCTCGCGACCGAGCGCTGACCTGGCTCTTCACTACTTACCTCCAGTGCCAAGAGTGATGTTGCCTGATGCACTCGGTTTCAGAGCTGGAGCGGGAGCCGTCTTTTCCCCTCCCGAACCGCCTTGTACGCCACTCAGCAGCTTCTGGCCGTAGCGAATTGAAGGTCGCTCTTCGAGGGGCGTGGTGACTCCTCCCTTTTCGTAGGCAACAACCTCAACCTGGACTGTCTTGCCTTCAGTGATGGTGAAGGAGTGACTGCTCTTGGCGTCAAACTGATAGCCACGAAGATAAGAAAAGACGCCGTACCCGTGACCGCGAAGCTTGAGTGCAACCTGCAAGGTGTGGTCTCCAGACGGAACCGCTCCGTTGAAGATGGGTATCTCTTTTTGTTCAGCAAGCGCCCCAGAATCGTCCTGTTTATTGTACTGCACCGCTCCGTCGAGCACGAAGAGCGCGCTCGTCAGTCGAAAGGCGTTGCTCATCTCGTTCACGAACTTTATTTCGGCGCGTGCACCCCCAACACCACCGGAAAGGATAGTATCGCTGAGTAAGCTCAGTCGCGTGTGGCTCCGTCGAATCTGCTCCTTCAGCTCGTCAATACGCTGCTCAAGGTCGCGCAAACGAACAGCATAGGTTGCCCCGTCCATGGCAGTGCCTTCACTCCCACTCGGCGTGGCGGCGGGGGCAGGCCCCTGAGCAGCAGCAGCTGGAACCGAGCTCACTGATGCAGCTTCTGCCGCCTTAGGAGTTTCTGCCGCGGTAGTGGCTTCTTTTGCAGCTTCTGCCGCAGGTGGCGTTGCCTTGGGCGTTGCTGCTGCGGCGGGGGCGGAGCTGGTCGGCTTGGTCGTGGCTGACGCGGATGCGGCTGCAGGAACCGGGCCATCTTCAGCCCACGCAACTGCGGGCAGACAAATCGCTAAGACTATAAGAGCGCTATTGAATCGCATCGTTTCCCTCGTGCTCGTCCGTTTGGGCTAGTGTCAAAATTCAGCCGGCCAACAACTTACATGTAGCCGGGCATTCAGTCCCCATTTTTTTGCACTGCCTTCCGGCGGGTAGCGAGGCATCCTCCGGCTCTAGGCCCGGTTCAGCGTGACAAGACAGCTCATCTGCGCCAAGCCCGCCGCCTGGCCGATAGTTTGGTGGCGCACGCAAGTTTCAAATCTCCGCTGCAGGCGCGCATTCCCGCAGGCATGGAGCGGATTTCACTTCGCCAGCGGGTGTACGAGGCCGGGTAGCCTGAGGCTAACGGTAAGGCTACACGATTGGGGTCGTGCCTCACGTTCGACCCAGCCAGTTTTTGTATGAACGCCTCGAACAACCACGCCTCCGATAACGCCCTGATGGTTCGGTACCAGCGCGGCGACCTCGGCGCTTACGGGGAGCTGGTGCAGAGGCACCTGCAGGGCGTCTTCACGATAGCCAGTTACACTGTTGGCGGCGGAGCGGCAGCAGAAGAGCTGACGCTCCGAGTGTTCGCCGAGTTCGCGCGACGCTCGGGAGAGTTTAGGGATCAGATCCCTTTTTCGACCTGGCTCTATCGACTCGCAGTGAGTGTGCCCGCCCCACCCAACGCCCAACAGCAGGAAGCCGAGGCAACCGAGTCGGTAGCTGTCATTAGTACGCTACCGCATGAACAACGGACCGTGTTCCTGCTCAAGCAGGTGGCGAACCTTGAATTCGCACAGATCGCCACCGTGATTGGCACGGACGTCCAGGACGTTAAGGAGCGAATGCGGAAAGCACTGCTCGCTCTGCAAAAGACTCTCCAAGAACGGCGCGCGCTGGGTGAGAACCCGAAGCGTGCTGGACAACATCACCCCCGAGGCTGATTCATTGTGGATTGCGAACAGTTCGATCGTGTTGCTCTGGATCTTCTTTACGAGGAAGCTGAAGATTACGCGCGAGGTGGCGCGGTTCAGCACCTCGGGCATTGTTCCCGCTGCAACGGGGTCTACGTGCGCCTGAAGGCGGCTCAAGCGCTCTCGCAGTTCCCGCTGGCCGTGCCCCCAAATGAACTCAGCGATCAGATCTTGATGCGCGAGCACACGGCGCGCGCCGGACAGGGAATTGGGGCGCGCATGGGGCGATGGGTATCCATCGCGGCAGGCTACGCGATGCGCCCGCAAGTGAGCATGGGCGCGCTCTTCCTCTTGATGATTGGTGCCAGCCTATTATTTCTGCAAGCGCATCCAGGCGATCGAGACAGCGTTTACGTGACAGAAAAGGGCGTCCCGGGAAACGAATCGGACGTGGCCACCTCAACTCGACTCTCGCACGGCACGCCCCCCCCCGCGCCGGAAAATGCGCATGGCGCCCTGGAGGTACGCGGCACTCCTTCGAGGGCGGAACCAGCGGCGGCCGCACCCACCGCCGGCGTCTCCGACGCGACATTCAGCGACGGTGAGCACGCTTTCAACCAGAACCATTTTCGAGAAGCCACTGAGCTTTTCGACAAGCTCGCTAGCGCCGGAGGTCCCCGAGCTTCGGAGGCGTCCCTGCGGGCGGCACAGTCGGACCTCAGGGGGCGCGGTTGTGCTGCTGCCGTCGAACGCTTTGACCGGATCTACGCAGAGGCTCCTCTGAGTGTGAGCGGGCGGATTGCGGCCTGGGAAGCCGGAAATTGCTACAGTCAAGCGGGGCACAAGGATCGGGCACGAGGGTACTTTCAGAGCCTAGCCAAAGATCCGCTCTATTCGGACAGAGCACAACGGAGCCTGGTGGCGCTCGAGCAACTCCCGAACGCCCCTCAGGGTGCGGCCGACGACGCATCCTCCCCTGAACCTGCCGCCACTCAAACTCCGTGACCAAGCAGAGACTCTTGGCAGCGGCGCAATTCAATTGGCGGAGTCACGCACGTAAGCGATGGTCCTGATGAGCTCCACAATCCGCTCGCGATCGTCCGCTGTCAGCCCATGAAACAGTATCCCCATGCCTGGATTGCGGTTCTCGGACAGAAGGCGCACCGGGTTGATCCACTGCACATGGCCACGCAACACGAACGCCTCCGTTGATGCGGGAGGAGCGAACCTGAGGCGAACCTGAGCCCCAAGCTCTAGCGGGTCTCGGGTGCTCACGAAGATCCCCATCTCAGAAATGTTCGTAATGCTGGCATACAGAAAGGTGTCGTCGGTTTCGCAGTCGACAGACCACATCACCTCAATTCGGTCCGCCCCTCGACGCTCCGACCCGGGTGCGGGTTCCGACTGCGGAGAATTGGATGATCGGGGCGGAGAATCGCTCACCCATCGGCCTTAGCCGCTCCGGAGCTTGATGTCACCCGTGGCTAGACGTCACCCACCAATTTTCTTCGACTCCAGGCGGCATGAGCACTCCGGTGACGGTTGCATCGGAGTTCTCCGACGAGAGCGGACGGGACTGACACTCCCGAGTTTCAACGCGCCAGAAGCTCGCCCCCATCCAGGCGATTGTCCTCAGCCTTACCGCGCCACACCGGAAGACGCCGGCTTCCTGAAAACAATCCGAAGTACACGCGGTAGCGCCCAGCCGAAAAACTCGTCTCAACCGTGAAGCGATGCACATCGACCACATAATCACCGACCTGCCAGAGCGGAAGCGGATAGCGCCCCTCAAGCGGATCGTGATCGCCGTTAATCCGTCGCTTCATACCGTCAATGTGAACAAACGACCGCCAATCTTCCGTGACCGGACCAACAACCTTGTAGAAGATGACAAACTGGTTCGGCTTGCCCAACGTGAGGCCCGCCACGACGCCACCTTCCGCACTCCGAATTTCCCAGCCGAGCACATCCAAGACTCCGCCCAGATTGGCATCCATTCGGACACGAGGCAGCGGTGCCTGGGTTGAAAACCACTGCGTGAAAGGATTCTGGTTGGGCGCTTGGGCGAGTGAGTTCGACGCTAAGAATAGCGAACCTGATTGAGTGTAAAGTACCGGCAAGCTTTGCCTAGCTGCGTTCGCCTCCCGATACTTTGAATCCAGCTCAGCGAGGTCGCTTGCTGGCAATAGAAGCCAGCGCCTTTCCTGCGGCATTTTGAGCAGCCACGCAAGGGCGTCGGCAGACGTTCCGATGCCGGTCACCGGCGTCCCCGCGTAGTTGTGCGCTCGCGCACTGACACTAGGGCCTAGAATACCCAATGCCTCGCGTGGACCGGCAAATGATCGATAAGCCTCAAACGCAGCCTTGGGAGAAAGCTCCGAAGCCAACGCTGGATAGAGACCAACGCTCAGACTGAGCCCCCCCAGCGCCAACACGCCTCCAGCAAGCCAACCGGGCGCCGGCAACACTGCCACCAGCAACCGGACACTCTGTACCTTCACACCATGCGTTTCCCCTCGCGCCTCAAGCGTTTCAAGCACGCGAGCAGGGTGCACGAGCAGGAGGCTCAGATCAGCCATCGCAACCAGCAGCCAGGGTACTCCCCAAACCAAACACGGCCCCACCCACCACGCAAACTCCAGCACCGCACGTTGGCGCACAGGCATTCGCTCAAAATACTCAAAATGAAAGACACTATCACTCACGACACTGCCAAGAAAAAGCGCCACCGCTCCCAGCGACACCACGAGAATCGCGAACTGCAAGTTGCCACCGTAGATGGCAGCCAAAGTGCGCGGCCAGCGACTGTACCTCCCGCGGACGAGCCAAGGTTGCGCTGAATCGCGATGCCAATAGAGCAGGGCAAACAGCGCCACCAGCGGCAAAAGCGTGGTGGTGGCAGAGGCCGAAGCTCGTGCCACGAAATGGGCGGGCAAGCTTTGCCCGGCAACAACAAACGGCGTCAAGATCTTATCTGGAAAATTCCTGATATCGAATACGAGGATGAGCATGAGGCCAAGCGTGCTCACGCTCACGAGCCGAGAGCCTGCTTTCGATTGATTGAGGTCATCAAGGGCCAGCGCAACGGCGATACCGAGCGCAAACACTGCCGGGAACGCAAAAACACCTACCCACGGCGCAAGCCAAGTGAGCCCAACAAAACTCAACGCGAGCGTGACTATCAGTAGCACTCGAAGCACCCCTGCTTCCCGAGCCACTCTGCGCGACAAAAGGCCCCCTTCAAGTCGAGCGTTAGCTGCAAGCCGCCAAAGCGCCACCGGGAGAAATGCGGACCAGGGGAGCAACCCGTGACCCAGCTGCACGACCAGGGTGTCAAACGCGGGCAACGCCGTGGGACGCTGCACCAGCACCCCGGACCAGAGCGTCACCTTTCCCAAGGCCAGCGACTGCTTCTCGGCAAGGCCCCCGAGCACCAACGCCAGAAAACCTCCGCCCATGAGCCCAAGCGCAACCGCTCGAGGAAGCCTATGCCAGGGTCGCTCGACCACTGGGAGCAGCCAATAGGTAACACCCACTGCGAGCATGGGCAGCGCAACACCCGGCAAGAGGCCCCGGCACAGAACCCCCAGACTACAGAAGAAAGCTGCCGCCAAAAGCCAAACGGCAACCCGGAAAGGCGATGCAACTCTCCCAACCCGATCACCGAACACTGCGAACGAAAAACAGCAAATAGCCCAGGTGAGGACCGCCATGGTCACGACATCACCCAACATCGTTCTGGCTTGGACGAAATAGAGAGGCATCGTGCTCAGCACGAGTGCTGATAGAGTGGCAACCCTCGGACCAGCAAAACGCAACGCCAGGAGCGCGGTCGCGGCAACGCCCAAAGCACCCCACACAACAAGCGGCGCACGCCCAGCCCATTCGTGAAGCCCGAACACCCGAAATCCAAGCGCGATGGACGTGAAGGGCAGTTGGCCACGGCCGAGCTCCGTTTGTGTGGGCACGCTGTTCAGCAAGTCGGGTAGGCGGAGCGCATCTCCTCCCAAACGGGAAGCGGCAATTCGCCGTGAGAATTCAGCAACTTCGAGTTCCGGTGGATCCCAGAGCCCAGCTTCACGGATCCCGCTGCTTAAGCTCACAAGTACAGTGAGGACCAACAAAAGCCCTTTTAGGCGGGTTGCGCCCCCAGGCCTCCCCTTGACGGAGGTGCCCTCGTCGGTCACAAGAGCGCCCCAACTTTGGAGCCTGGTGTCGAAGGACGTGGTCGGGATGCTTTCAGGTCACCCATACCTTGGGTGCTAGTCGCACGACTGTCTCACCCAGCGCAAGTGCTGAACTTCTTCCAAGCAAGCCAGCCTCCCCAGGCGTGTTAACCCCCCAAAAAACCTGCGTATGAAATTCGGAACTGTCGCCATCGTGGGACGTAGCAACGTTGGAAAGACAACCTTCCTGAATGCGGCTCTTGGCGAAGATCTGGCTGTCGTCTCACCCGTGCCACAAACGACGCGTGAGAATCTGCTCGGGGTGGTGCACCGGGAGGCTGCGCAGATCGGCTTTCTGGACACTCCCGGGATCCATCGCCCGCGTTCGGAGCTGGGTCGCAGGATGAACGATTCAGCCATTGAGGGAGCTCGGGGTGCCGATGCCATTCTCTTCATGCTGGACGCCAGCGTACAGTTAACGCCAACTCGCCGCCCCAATGCCGAGCACGCCTTCCACCCGGAGGATCAGCTGCTCCTTCAAACCTTGGCAGAACTGAAGCTCCCCACAGTAGCAGTGGTGAATAAGGTCGATCTGATCGGGGCGAAATCGAAGCTTTTGCCGCTGCTCGAAGCCTTGGGCAAGGTTCACGATTTTTCTGCGATCATTCCGGCAACCGTGCTTGAAGGAGCCGATGTAGAGCGCGTGCTTTCAGCCCTGGAGACCGTACTCTCCGAAGGGAACAAGGCCTACGCCGACGATACGCTCACCGATCGACCGCTTCGCTTTTTCCTCGCGGAGTACGTGCGAGAACAGGTGCTCCTGCAATGCCGCAAGGAAGTGCCGCATGCGGTTGCGGTGAGCATTGATAAGGTGGAGGAGTCTCCGCAACGGACGGCCATCTACGCCACGTTGCACGTTGAGAAAGAGGGGCAACGCCGCATCTTAGTGGGCGCTGGCGGCGCGCAAATCAAGGCCATTGGTACCCTCGCCCGGCAGCGCATCGAAGCCCGCGTTGGCCATCCTGTCTACCTCAAGCTGTTTGTGCGCATCACGCCACGCTGGAAGCACATTCCGATCAAACTCGCAGAATTCGGTTACGGCTCGTCCCAATTCACGGGCGAGGCCGCCCTCGCGAAGGCTTCAACCAAGCCCAAGAAGCCGCGAGCTTCAACCGAGCCCAAGAAGCCCCGAAAGAACCCAGCATGAAACCGATCGTTGCCATCGTTGGGCGCCCGAACGTGGGCAAGAGCACGCTTTTCAATCGGTTAACGCAGCGCCCGCTGGCGATAGTCTTTGATGAGCCAGGGATCACCCGAGATCGTCACTACGCGGACGCGCATATGCACGGTCGAGACTTGGTATTGGTGGATACCGGAGGCTTCGACCCCGAGTCCGATGACCCGATGGGGATCGGCATCGCGAATCACGTTCGGGCCGCCATTACCGAAGCAGATGTCGTGCTGATGGTTCTCGATGGCTCCGCGCCGCCTACTGAAGCGGATCGTCAAGCTATCCGGTTGCTGCGCCACAGTAATAAGCCAGTGATCTACGTGGGTAATAAAGTAGATCGACCCATCGGAGACACTCTGATGCTGGAGCTTTATGAGCTCGGGATCAGCCGTATCCTTCCGGTCTCCGCGCTGCATGGGCGGGGTATGGCTGAGATGATGGCAGCCGTCGTCGCTGAAATGGCGCCCCACGTCGCTGTGACGGAAGCTATCGAAGGCGGAGGGCCCCGTGTGGCCTTCGTGGGTCGCCCGAACGCGGGCAAGTCCTCGCTGCTCAACCATCTCGCTGGCGGAGAGCGCTCGCTGGTGGATGATCGACCCGGAACGACTCGTGACCCGGTGGATTGCCCCATCACCTACGAAGGCAGCCCTTTCCTGCTTGTCGATACCGCTGGTATGCGGAGAAGAGCGCGGGTTGAAGAGGGCGTCGAGTCGGCTAGCGTGATCCGCTCGATTCGGGCGATGGAGCGCGCCGAGGTTGCGGTGCTCGTCTGTGACGCGAGCGCCGAAGTTGCAGAGCAGGACGCCAGGCTCCTTGGCCTGTGCCTTGATCGCGGACGCGCACTTGTGATTGCCCTGAACAAGGTCGATCTCATCAACTCGGCGACGCGGAAAAAAGTTGAAGCCCAGGCGCGTGATGCCCTGCGCTTCGCCCCTTGGGCTCCCGTTGTGGTGATCAGCGCCAAGACTGGGCTCGGCGTGCCGAAGCTCATGGCCACCATTACGAAGGCGGCCAAGGAGTTCACGCTGCGTATTCCGACGGGTGAGCTGAACCGCTTCTTTGATAAAGTGCTCGCAACGCGCCAACCACCGACCAGTGGCGGCAAGGCACCCAGGATCTATTATTTGACTCAAGCTCAGTCGGCACCTCCCGTATTCGTCGCAATGACAAGCGCACCGGACTCGGTGGCCGAAAGTTATCGTCGATTCGTGAGCAATCAGATCCGCCAGGAATTTGGCTTTGAAGCGGTGCCCGTCCTGATTCGCTGGCGCGCGCGCCGCCGCACCACTCGTTAAGCCAAAAGTACCGCAGCGACTTCGGCCAACGCCGTGAGGTCGTGGACATCGCGCTCCATTGCTGGCACCCGCAACAGGGCCTCCGACGGCACGTTCAAGGCGCGAAGCTTTGCCGACAATCGAGCCACCTGCCGGGCTTCTTCTTCGGCGACTGTTTGCGCCTCTTGGCCAGCCTGAAGAATTCGGCCTGGTAGATCGGAGCTAAGCGGCATTTGCAGCTGAGCCAACCTCGCCGTCAGCTCAGCGAGAGTGACGTTGGCGTCAGGTGCTCGATGCAAGCGATTGATGACAACGGCATCGACAGAAATGTGTTCCGCGGCCAGGCTGGCTGCAAAAAATTCGGCATCCGCGATCGCACTCTCCCGCGGTGCCGTAACCAAAACATAACCAAACGCTGGACTCGTGAACGCCCGGCGGAGCTCCACCGCTCGGGCCCGAAATCCACCGAACAGAGCGCTCAAATCGGTCACGAACTCAGCCACCGACTCGAGGAATCCTTTCCCGGTGAGCCGCCCCAACCCTCTCAAGGCAAACGCCGCTCCGCGCGCCACCAGATTAAATCCGAACGCTCTCTTCGGCTCAAAAGCCTGCACTAACCAGCGCATGGCTGGGCTATCGAGCGCCTCCATCAAGCGCTCCGGTGCTCGCAGAAAATCCAGCGCCTCGGTGGTGGGCGGCGTATCTAAGACGATCAGATCAAAGCGCGGATCTTGCGAGACCTCGAGCACCTTCTCCATCGACATATACGATTGGACCCCCACCAAGTGGGTTGAGATCGACTGATAAAGCTTGTTGCTAAGTATCCGGTCGCGTAACGCGGCCGATTTCGCGTGCTTTTCAATGAGGTGGTCGAACACGGTCTTGGTGTCCAGCATCATGACGCTGAGTTCACCAGCCTTTGCATAGCCAAGCGCCACCAGGCGCTCCGAATCGATTCGGTGGACCCCCTGGGTCATGTTTTCAATACCTAAACTGTTAGCGAGGCGCCGCGCCGGATCGATCGTGAGGCACAGAACCCGCCGTCCCCCCCCGGCGGCACCGAGCGAGAGTGCAGCCGCGACAGTCGTCTTCCCCACCCCTCCAGAGCCGGCGCACACGATCACCTTGCGTCCGGAAACGAGTGTTAAGAGGGCCGATGCCATCGTCACTAGGTGTAACACAGGCCTTGAATGCGGCGAAGTTGGCCGAGCTTCGCGCCGAATGCGATCCTGGGCGCTATGAGTACGCCCAGCCATGACTCCTGGAACGATCGGAGAAAACACCGCAGCAATGACCTCGAACAGGCGCTCGCCCTGATGCTCGAAGCTTGCCGAAAGCGCGCGCATTTGGATGTCTTGGCCATCTCAGATGAAACGGGCCTACTCGTGGCAGGAGCCGGCCCCGCCCGGATCTGTGAAGAGCTCGCGGCCACGGCGCCCCTTGCACCGAGCCGAACCCGGCGCGCGGCAGGCTTTGGCCCGGTCTTGGTGCAACGGGTCGATCTACCTGGGCAAGCGGTATTGATGTCTGGAATGGGCACTCCAGCACCGGGCGCCGAACAACTGAAGGAAGCCGCCGCCGGTTGCATTCGGATCTTGGCCGCATAAGTCGCACTCCACCCCGTCCTCCGCTACACCTGCCAGGTGGCCGATTTTTGGGACCTGCATTGCCATTACGTGTGGGGCGTCGACGATGGGGCACGCACCATCGAAGATAGCGTGGGGATTCTGCGCGGCTTGGCGGCGCTCGGCTTCTCGCGGGTAATCGCGACGCCGCACATGCGACCTGGACTGTTCAACAACTCGCGGGAGGGCATCGAGGAAGCCTTCGCCCGCACCCGCGAAATGTTAGCCGACACGGACATTCCTGAGCTGGCGCTTTCGAGTGAACACTACTTTGACGATGTGGTGTTTCAAAGAGTCCTGGCTGGCGACGGGCTTCCCTACCCAGGAGGCAAAGCGGTGCTCTTCGAGTTCTACGAAGTCGACTTTCCCTACACCGTGGATCATCGCCTCGCCGACGTGCGCCGCCACGGCATGGTGCCGATCATCGCACATCCAGAGCGTTATCAGGCGATCTGGCGTTCCCCAGAGATCCTCCAGCGGTTAATCGAAGGTGGCGCAGGGGCACTGCTTGATGTCGCGGCACTCGCGGGAAAATATGGCAAGAAGCCGCAGCGTTCCGCAGAAGAGCTGCTCGAACGCGGCCTCTACCACGCAGCCTGTAGCGACGCGCACCGGCCCGAAGATGTCGCGCAAGTAAAGATTGGGATGCAACGTGTGGAAGCACGCTACGGAATCGAGGAAGTTGAGTTTCTTTTTTATGAGGGGCCGCGCGCACTTTTGGAGGGGCGCCTCCCCAGCTGAAAGGCAAGCCATGGCCGAAATCTCCGAAAGAATGCCTAAAATGACCAAGAATATACCTCTGAACCCACGAACGCCGCTCGCCAGCTGGATCGCCGCCACGATCACTGTGCTCGTGCTTTCGAGCTCCGCAAGCGCGAGGACCCCGTTCGAAGTTGGCTACACTAAAACTCAGGTTTACAGTGCCGCATTACGCTACCTGCGCGTGGATCTCGGGCAGGATGTCTACGAGAAAGATCCCGATTCAGCCTACCTGCTCTTTCATTTTGTGGCCGATGGTGCAGAGCGTCAAAAATCAGACGGGAGCATCGAAATCATTTCTGCGAAAGCGGGCTGTCGGGTCGTGGTTCAATTGCCGAAGCTCCCGAGCTACTTCGAGCAGACACTGCGGGAGTCGTTGGTGGCGAAGCTTCGCGGAGACTACGGCGCGCCCGACGCGGCTAAGCCCGAAGCCCCCAAGACCCCGAAAAAACCAGAAAAATCGCCTGATCTGGCACAGAAACCCAAGACCGAGAGCGCTTCCGAATAGCCCCGGGGCATGTTTTTTGTGAAGCAACATCTGCTCCCGCTGCTTCAAAAATTCTTTTTCATACTGCCCGTTTTATGGCTCACGCTCTGGGCACCCAAGGCGGCACCTGGCAAAGCGCGAGTCGTTAGCCTGAAAAGTCCAAGTTCCAAGCTAGTTTGGTTGAAGGCGCTCACGACGGAGCTTGGCTCAAGCGATCTTGAAATCTTGGAGGCTCAGGACCTGTGCTTGCGTTCAACCCGAAGGCGCCCGGAAGGCGGAGCCCGCGAGCAGTTCTGCACGGACGGGCTCTTCGCCGATGAGCTCCCCCGGCACTCGGTGTTCATATCTGGCTTCTTCATCGACCGCACCGAGGTAACGGTAAAGGAGTACCGAGCTTGCGTGAGCGCTCAACGCTGTCTGCCGCTGCGGGAATCTGAAGGCGCCGCGCGCTTTTTTAAGCCAGAGTATCCGGTTTCCCTTCTGACCTGGAGCGAGGCACAAGCCTACTGCGAGTTTCGAGGTGGACGCTTGCCCACTGAAGCGGAGTTCGAGCGGGCTGCGCGAGGCGCGGTGCGTGCTGTCGAGCATGGCCCTGACGGGAGCGAGCGGCGTGCGCGCGTGTTCCCATGGGGAGACCTTTTCAATTCACACGTGAGTAACCACGGTGGCCCCGCGCTTCGGACGCCGCTCGGGGTGAGCGACGAAGACGCCATGAGTTCGGATGCGCGCGACGGTTTCGAAGAATTGGCGCCGGTGGGCTCGTTTCCTTCGGGAGCCACGCCGGAAGGCGTGCTCGATTTGGCCGGCAACGTCGCCGAATGGGTTTACGACCTCTACGCTGACTATCCAAAACCAAACGTTAACAGCTCGGTGCTTTCCGTCGTGCGCGATCCCAAAGGCCCCAGCACTTCAGAAACGGGCATGCGAGTCGCTCGCGGCGGGCACTATAAAAGCAGCCCTGCTTGGCTGCGCGCGGCGGCACGCTTAGCCTTCCCTCCCGAAACTCGGAGCCCCTTGCTTGGGTTTCGCTGCGTGCGGGAGCGCGCCTCGCACCCGGAAGGAAACGGCCCATGAAACACGAAGACACTTTGCCCCGCACCGACAAAACGGACCTTGGAAGCGACGAGAGGCTCAGGCTCCCAATCCACGAGGCGGTCAGCTTCGTTTTGGTACAGCCGCACTACCCGGAAAATGTTGGAGCTTGTGCGCGTGCGATGAAAACGATGGGGTTCTACCAGCTCAGGATCGTGCGGCCTGGGCGCCTGGCGTCCCCGGGGCACGACATGGCCCAGAAGATGGCAGTGCGCTCGTGGGACGTGCTGGATAACGCGCTCGTCACGGACTCGCTCTCGGAGGCTCTCGCGGATGTCGACTTCATGGTCGCCACGACAGCGAAAGCGGGGCACTCGGCGATTATGCACCCGAAGCAGGTTGCTCAGGAGCTGGTACGGCGCGCGGCCCGGGGCGAGCGGCTGGCCATCGTTTTCGGGAACGAGAAGACGGGCCTTTCAGAGGTCGACACGGCCCATGCCCATGCACTGGTCCGGATCCCGATGGCGGCTAGCCAGCCCTCCATCAACCTCGCTCAGGCCGTGCAGATTCTGGCTTACGAAATCTTCACCGCGGCACTTCCGCACAAGCCGCCAGCCTCCACGGCTCCTGGAGAGGCCGAGTAGCTACGATTCAGTCCTTGTCGACGAAATCTTCATCCTCGTCGGCTTCTTCTTCGTCGACGTCGAACTCCTCGTCTTCTTCCTCAGCCTCTTCTTCCTCTTCGGCTTCGGGCTCTTCTTCAACTTCGCCCTCGACCTCTTTGCCGTCGATCTTGATGTCGAGCCCCACTTCGCCCAGCTGGGTCTCCAGGAGTTCGAACAATTCGTCGACGTCATCGCCACCCCACTCGTCGAGAACCTCGGTTAGGAACTCGAAGAAGTCGGCGTTATCAAGGCGACGCTCGATCTCCTCGACCTGATCTTCGGTGAAGGCTTCGAGGATGTCCTCGCGCAGCGATTCGATGTCATCTTCTTCGATCGCCTCCTGGGCTGAGAGACGAATGTGCCGGACGGCACGCCTGTCGAGGTGGATTTCCATGGATTTTCGCTTCCCTGAAACTTGGGTCGCCTTTAAACGAAGCCTTGCGCCCACGTCAAGGCCGCTCGACACTTGCTGCGTGCGCTTTGCCCCGCCCCCCCCAAGCCACGCCTCGCTTTGGGCGCGGATCACGCGTCGTTCGACGGCTGTCGGCGTATTTTTTCTGACCCTAATATTCTCTTCCGCGACGGTGTCCGCCCTTCCCTCGGAAAGCGAGCCCACGCCTCCCCCGATCAACACGGAGGAGTTTCGCTACGGGGTGGCCTTTGCCCTCGAAAGCATCGCCTCAGGCGGCGACGTGTGCCCCGCCGTGGAGGGTCCGGCAAACTGCATCTTGGGTTCGGGCTTCGGGTTGGGCGTGCGGGTTGGATATCGCCCACGGCCCTGGCTGTTCGCGGGGGTGTATGAATTCTCACGCCAGCAATCGGCTAATCTCTTAAGGCTCGGCATTCTTCAGCAGCTGCGCGGCGAAGTACGCTACTACCAAGAAGCAGGTAACCGAACGACGACCTACCTGCTCGGCGGCATCGGACCGATGGTTTACGGTGACGAGTGGGGGATTGAAAGCGGTGGTGCCGTTGCCGTACTTGGTGCTGGCGTGGAATACGAGGTGAGCTCGACCACGTTAATTGGTGCGGCTCTCGCCTACCGGCCACTGCTGTTCCGGCAGTTTACTGATGAGGCTGGAGTGCGGCGCGCGAACGGCTATCTCGGATTCGGCCTGGCGCACTTGATTGGTTTTGAGGTGACGTTCGAGCAGCGCGACGTGCTTCCGCGTTGGTAATGCTGAGCTGAAATTCTCTGACCGGAATGCGCTCGGCCCGGCGGCCACCCAAAAGCAACTTGACGCAATCCGGGTGGCACGGTCCCCTAGTACGGTGCCGTGCCACCACTGTGGGACTCAAAACCCACCTGACTCCCGCTTCTGCCAGGCGTGCGGGGGCTCGTTAGCTGCGCCAGCTAGACCGGTGTTCCCGGCGTTCGAGCTGTCCGAGGATAAGCCACCATCCGTGAAGAGCGTCTGCAGTCAGTGCGGCACCGCCAATCCCCCAACCAATCGTTTCTGCGCGTCCTGTGGAATGTTGTTGGGGCCTCGACCGACGAGTTCGCCTCCAGAAGCCCCATATGCTGCGCTGAGCCTTCCAGCAGCGGCGACGGGGCGCTCGGTTTGTAGTCGGTGCCGTGGTTCCAATAGTGCGGATCTTACCTATTGCCAGTTCTGCGGCAATCGGCTGCGCTTGACTGAACCGGCTCCAGCAAGACAGCAACCAGTATCGCACGCAGCAGGCACTTCACCCGGGCAGCTTGTCGTGATCGCGCAGGACGGTAGTCCGGGGATAAGTTATCCGTTGGGCAACCTCACCACCGAAATCGGACGCGCCGAGGGGCAAGTGGTCCTGCCAAACGACCCCTACATTTCACCACTCCACTGCCGCATCACTTATCGAAATCAGCGTTTTTGGGTGCAAGACCTCGGCTCGGTGAACGGGATCTACCTCCGCCTGAAGGCTGAACAAGAACTTGTCGATGGGGACTTGGTGTTGGTGGGCCTAGAGGTGTTAAGGTTTGAGGTCGTGGACCCACAAGAGCGAACCCTGACACCAGCCGCGCGACAGGGAGCGCAGATCTTCGGCTCGCCCGTGTGCCCACGTTATGCTCGACTGACCCAACAAACGATGGAAGCCGCAAGCCGAGACGTCTATTACCTGACGCGCGATGAGACGGTGATTGGTCGCGAGTCGGGCGATCTCGTCTTTACCGGTGACCCCTACATGAGCCGACGACACGCGCGAATCTTGAGAGGCTCGGATGCGATGCCCTTCGTCCTCAATGACCTAGGTTCGTCCAATGGAACTTACCTTCGAATCCGCGGCGAAGCGGAGTTGACCAACCGGGACTACATTCGTGTTGGGCAGCACCTCTTTCGACTTGAGGTTCATACGACTGGGCGGAGCAACTGATGAATGACCGCACGCTATCCCCCGGCAGTGACACGATCCGCATACAGCTCTTCGGACGCACCGATGTAGGACAGATTCGTGAACACAACGAAGACAATTTCGTCGTTGCTGATCTGACGCGACAACGCCGCGGGATCCGACAGGAAGATCGGGAGCAGCTCGTCGGGCCACGCGGCACCGTGCTCGGCGTGTGCGATGGGATGGGTGGAGCCGCAGCGGGAGAGGTCGCCAGCCAGCTTGCCGTAGATATTATTTACGAGTTCCTTGCCTCTGGCGAGGCACCTCCGAACCATGACGAATTGGCCCGCCGCTTGGTTCGCGCCGTCGAGTCAGCAGGGATCAATATTTTCAGTGAGGCCCGCGCCGACCGCACCCGGCGCGGCATGGGGACCACGGCCACCGTCGCAGCCCTCATGGATTCCCGCTTGTTCGTCGCGCAGGTGGGTGACAGCCGGGCCTATGTTCTACGAAACGGCCGCTTCGTACAGGTCAGCCGCGATCAATCGCTCGCCAATCAGCTGATAGAAGCTGGCCAGCTCACGGAGGAAGAAGCCGAAACCTTTGAGCACAACAACATCATCTTGCAAGCACTTGGGACGGCGGAAACGGTACAGGTCGACCTCACTTCCGTTGACCTGCGCCAGGGCGACGTTCTCTTGGTGTGCTCAGATGGTCTCTCAGGAATGATGCGCGCCGACGAAATGCGCGAGGTGCTCAGCATGCTGCCCGACCCGCAGGCGGCCTGCAAAGAGTTGATCGATCGCGCCAACCTCGCTGGTGGTCATGACAACATCACCGCCATTGTCGCACGCTTTGATGGCACAGGGCTGCTGCCACTCGGTGCCACCGATGAGCTCAAGTACCAAAAGTATGCACTCCCCGGGGAACCCGCCACGGAAGCTACTCCTGTCGGAGTTCCGGCAATCGACCCCATCGAATTGCAAGCCATCGCCTCCCACCCTCCAGCGACAACAGACGGTCGTGTGCGAATTGGGCACACGATGGTCAACGTCACGTCGCCCCTTTCAGAAAACACTCGGCTCGCTTCGACTCCGGCCGGCCCGACGCCAGTGAGCATGAAGCCAAGAGCGCCCGTCCAAGATGACCCTGTCGAAATCCCAACCACAGGTCTTCCGCCGAGGGTGGTGGGGGCGCTGATGGTGGGCGCGATCCTGATGGTCACTGTCGCTGGCTTTTTGTTTTTCCGGTAGCAAACATGCGGCAAACGCTGAGGCAGGTCCTAAGGATCGTGCCACTTTTGTTTGTAGTGTCGATCACGGCATTTGGATTCGTCAGCCTCGTCCTCGCACAGCATGGTAAGCCGGACTCTAACAGCGAGCTTCCTCTGTTCTTGAACCCAACGCCGGAAGATGTGCGTGTGTTCTCGCTCTCGTTGATGAACAGGATTGCGCACGGCGAGCGCGTCGGAGCCCCGGAGAAGAAGCTCGTTGAGCTCGGAGGAGCCGCGCTGCCTTTCGTATTGCCGAGCCTCGATTCGCTCCGGCCTGGGGAACGCGAACTCGTTGCGCAGGCTCTGTTGCCCGTGGCTGCACGCATCGGACTTACGGCACCGGGTGTCGACGGATCGCAGGCGACAGCGCTCGTTTTTTGGCAACATTTCTGGCAGGATCGCGCCTTCGATTTTCGTCCGATCATTGTGAAACGCCTGGCAGAGCGCCTGGCAGCAGGCGAGAGTCCACTCAGCCGTCGCGACCTTCTCGAACTCGATACGTTTTGCTTGAGTGAACTCATGGCCAATCTGGGGAGTCTGCGCACACCGGCCGATATCGCCCGAATCACTCGACTCCTAGATGTCGCAGCGCAGGTGACTCAGAACGACTGGCGGGTGCCGCCGGGCGCTAACCTTGCCAACACAAGACCCGTCGTGCAGCGCTGGCGCGAGTGGTGGTCGCGCGAACGGGCCCACTACACGGCGCTCGACGGACCCCTGAGAATTGTCGCGCTTGTCTCCGAGACACAATACGGCAAGTGGTTAGCATCACTCTTGCGCGGCGGGCTCGGTACCGACAACCACGGGCTACCCCTGCTTCCCCCACTCGGCAAGCGAGCGCCGATCACCCTCGCCTTGATTCTTCCTGCCCTGCTCTTCGCTCACATCGTCGGACCAAAAATCGTGCGACGCCTTCGGCAGCTCCCAACCGCAGTCCGGATCGGCCTGCTGACGGGCTGGTTCCTACCGGTGTGTTTACCTGTCGTGGCGTTGTTCGATGAGCACGAACGGAACGCAGGCAGCCTCTGGACCGCGATTCTGGTGATGTTGGTTTGGGTAACAGCGCCGACTTTTTGGCAAGAACTCGCTGCTCAAACCAAGGCCGATGAGTTGCCGGAATCGCTTCGCGTGCTGGAGCCAAAGGCTCCAATGAGAGCGATTTTTGGCCTGGAGCTCTCAGCCGTTTTTAGCCTAGCTGTGGTCGTTGAAACCTTGTTTGGTTTGGACGGCCTGGGGCAGATGGTCGCCCACGCGTTACGACAGGGCGACCGCAACGTGCTGGTCACCTTTGCGCTGCTAGGAACCTTGGCGGCATCGGTGCTTCGGCTCATCAGCGATGCCGCGCAGAAACGACGGCGAGCAGCTCCGCGCCTGCTGGTGATGAGGGATTCTACTCCGGATGTGAACTCGTGGCTCAGCTGAACCCCTTGCAACGCAGAGTCACATTCCTCAGTTACGCGCTGCTGCTGTTAATAGGCAGCGTGGTGCTGGTCGGCTCGCTCCTTTTGCCTCGGCCCTCCCCCCATGCCGCGCTCGGTGGGCTTGATCTGGCAGCGGCCTTGCTCCATGCGGGGCGAGCGACACTCACCGGCTGCGCGTTGGTGGCGCTGCTCTCGGCGGTGTTGGGTGTGGGCCTCGGGATGCTCCATCTATGGGAGGCAGGGCCGGGGCGAGCCCTGGTTCAGGGGCTGACCGATTTGACAACCAGCCTTCCGACCTTGGTCACCGTCGCGTTGCTGATGGCGGGAGCATCAAGCAGCCCGTTTTGGGGATTTGTCGCGGGCCTTGGCACACTGCGCGCGCTTGAGA
>CAZSUA010000060.1:20981-21174 GCA_964609655.1 uncultured Polyangiaceae bacterium
TTTTTGAGATCGCCCACGAGCTTTCGGCAACGCTCAGCCGTCTGCGACCGGCTCACGTGGCCGACTACCACCACGACCACAGATTACCTTTTTTGGTGTTTGCGCGGCGCTACGTCCTGCCCCAGGCCACGGTACCCGTTCTAACCAGTATTGGTCTCTGCTTCCCTGCGGTCGTGGGGCTGGAGGCCTCCTT
>CAZSUA010000061.1:0-16019 GCA_964609655.1 uncultured Polyangiaceae bacterium
CGGTAAGCGAGCTCGATACGGTGCTGGAATAGTTAGGGCATCGCTCGCGCTCTGCTGTCCCGGCGAACGGTAGGGTGCAGAGCTGCATGGGCGTGCGCAGGGTGAGCCACAGCAAAGCGCCATGGCTAGATGCGTGCCGGCGGTGGCGCTGCGCGATATCCGGCAAATGGGCTAGATCAGGGTGGCCGAACTGACGGACAGCGTGGCCGTGGCCAGCGGCCAGTGGCCAGCGGGCAGAAGCAGGCGAGCCTTCGGGCCTCTAAGCTCTGCTCTTGCAAAGATGATGGGCATGTCCACCAACCAACTCCGCGAGAAATATCTTGCGACGGGTGTAGCAAGCTCCGCTTTGCGTCGGGTTCACCACTCCTTGAGCCTCGGTGACGTGGTGAGCAGGGGTCAGAGTGCTGTCGGGTAGGTGGCCTGCTCTTGCCTATGCTCCTCCTTCCGATCAATTTTGCACTTCGAATGTCTTATGCTCCTTACTTGTAAAGTTAATTTAGACCATCCGCCTTAGTCATTTATTCGACGTACGCTTCAAGGGTTGACCTGGTGGGGCGGGGAGTCTAAGCACGGAGCCTGGTGGGGCAGTGGTCCCTTTCCAAAAATCGGAACACCTGAGGGCCGGTGGTGGATATATGCCTGGGGGCAGTGGGTAGGCTACTATCCGACGCAGAACGCCGCGGATGCTGCCGACAAGAGGATCCCCTTTGATTTAATTGGAAGTGGGGCGTGTGAGGCTCAGTGGTATGGAGAATATGAGGATCCCAGCGTGGCGACACCAGGCGCTCTTTGGACGAACGGTGACATGGGGAGCGGGAGGTTCGCGGCCGATGCGCAGTGGGCCTGGATTCAGGGCGCTCGCATTGGGCGCACTAGCGTGACTGACGTGTCGGCGTTTGTTATTGCGGCTGCACCTGGAGGCGCTGTTTCGGGGTATGACCCGGACTGCTATAGTTTGGGCGGACCTCTGACCACTACGACAGGGACACAGTTCTGGCGCCTTGGAGGGCCCGGTGGGAGTGCAGTTGGCTGCAACTAAGGGCTACTGGTTTTGTGCCGTGGCCATGACCGTTCTGGCGGTCGTGGCTACTGGCTGTGGCCAGTCCAACGAGGATGTTCAGGCGCCGGCGCCGCCGACGGCTCATGGGTGTACCGCGGACGCCAACTGCACTGGCGCAGGAAGTTTTTGCGACCTCGGGGTCTGCGTTCAGGCACAGGAGCGCTGGCACTACGGGTGGCCATGTGATCCCACGCTCGCCGAGCGGCTTAAGGAGAGCGATCCGCTGCTTTACTCCAAGTTGCAGCCATGCGGCGCTTACATCTGTCGTGGGAATGGCCGCTGCGGGTCTTGCATGGCGGATTCGGAATGCGATGCACCCGGTACCTGCAACGACAGCTACCCGGAGTTGCCTGGAAAAAGTTGCGGCCTTGACGCGCATGTACGAGTCGATCCTCAAAGGTGAATATTCGCTCGAAGCTGAGCTTCCGGAGAGCTTCAATGTGCTCATCAAGGAGCTACAGTCCCTCTGCTTAAACGTAGAGTTCATCGAGACGCCCGGCTTATCGAACGCGGCGGAGGAATGATGGCAGTGCTTAGGCTCCGTCAGCATTTCCAACCCAAATTTATCAGCATTCACGTGAGCTTTGCCCACGTGTCCCAGATCCATAGCTCTTGCAAATTGACGACTCTAGGAGGCTCCCATGCGTGACATCTTCTCTTTTTTCGAGAAGCCCAAAGATCCGCTCTCTTTTTCGCCATGGCGGAGATCTATTTGCGTGTGCGTGAAGTGGGATTCTGAGCTCCGCATGGGGTCGCCGTGACTGCTCCTTGAGCCTCGGTGACGTGCTGAGCAGGGTCAGGGTGCTGTCGGCTAGGCGGCCTGCTCTTGCGTATGCTCCTCATACTTCATACTTCCGACTGCGATGCAGATTTGAGGCCGTGGAGTCAACGCCTTTCGCAGCGGTAGTTGACCGACCACTGCCCCGCTTGTGCACTCCCCGCTAGCTGATAGAATTGCGGCGCTTTCTCGACTACGGCTCCGGGCTTCGCTGGAACTTGGCTTCGGATCTGTCGGCTCGAGCTTGAAGAGAGGCAGTTGGAGTCGAGCGTCATGAAGACATTCCGGCAAGATGGCGGTTTCCAATCCGTTGAAACCAATTCAGCCTCGCGGCGCACGCGCAACTTCTATCTTTTGATTGGGACAGCGGTATCGGTTCTTGTCAGCGTGGCGATGCTCCTGGGGTATCTGGTGTTCGGCAGCCGCCAAGATGACCTGCTTGCGGCAAGATTGAGCGCACTGGAAAAGCGGCTGGATGAGCTAGCAAGCCGAGATGAAGGCAGGGTTGGCTCTGCCCTGTTGCGATCGCGGCTGATGGCGTTGCAGCGTGGCGAAGCAGCGGGGCCCGTTTCAGGCATGCCGAAAAGCTCGGGCGATGCTGACTGGACGACGGTGCTTCAAGATTTCGAGGGCCGGCTGGCAGGTGTCGAACAGCACCTGCTTGAGTTCGAGAAGGACCCTCTGACGCGCGCTTTCGAGTACGCGCGATCCGATCATGCCGAGTTGCGGGCGCTATCGGTGGAGTCGCTGCGGCGCATCGCACGCCACGACCCGCGAGCGCGCGAGCAGTTGCGTAGCCTCTTGAGCGACCCTTCGGCTGAGGTCCGTAGGGAAGCACTACAAGCGTTGGCAGAAGCCGGAGAAATCGACTCGCTGTCGGATATCATGTCTCTCTTGTCGGACCCAGATGGCGAGGTTCGCGAAGGAGCGGTCGACGCGCTGAGGGAGCTCTTGAGCGATGGGGGTTCGCGGGACCAGAAGCATTTGGCCGCAAGCTCCATTGCGGGTTTGCTGGGAGATTCCAACGCTAGCGTGCGCCGTGAGGCGGTTGGCGCCTTGGCAGATTTGGGAACTCCCGAGAGCGTACCGGCCCTGCTCGACACGCTGAACGACGGAGACAGCGGTGTTCAAGCGCAAGCGATCGAAGCTCTGGCGTCGCTCGGTGATCCGTCAGTCATTCCGCACTTACAAAGTGTCTACGGCGATGGCCAAAGCAGGCTTTCGGTGGAAGCTGCCATCGCCATGGCGCGCCTGGGGAACGATCAAGCATTCAAGGAGCAATCGCCGCGGCTTGCGGAAATGGCCATTCGCGGCCGCGACGATGACGCTCGTCGCTGGGCAATCAGTGCTTTAGCGCGCTACGCACCCGAGGGGCATCGCGACGTGTTCGCGCAAGCGGCTCGAGATCCCGATGAGCGCGTTCGTCACGAAGCACAGGAAGCACTGCAGGAGGTGGACGATGATTGAGGCGCAAAGCGGGCATCTTGCAGCGCGACTTCCTCGACCCGGACATGGTGGGGCCGAGTCGCGTGGCCGCCATCGTGTCGGGGGGCGCGACGACGAACTGCAGGCGGACGTCGTTGGTTTCGTGACCCAGCTTCTCAACAAGCTCGGCGAGTCGTGACGAACAACGGGCTCGACCTCTGAATGCGCCGATCCTGAAACGCTCTTGTTCGCCATTGTGCGGCTTGGTGCATTTGTTGAAATACGAGTATTCCGGTGCCGCGTACGGTGCGCCTGGCGCGGCTAGAGCTGGCGCGGCGTTATCCAGAGTTGCTGAGGCGACTCGCCTCCGCTGGAGCCGAAACATCTAAAACGGAAACGCCGCCGAATTTTATCGGCACTTGGGTGCGGACATTTGGAGAACCTGCACATTCAGCTGAAAAGAACCATGTGGCGAACCGGCCACAAGCGGGGCGTCCTTGCATCTACGCTCTCAGGTTGGGGTCTCAAATGGCGGTTTTTCTCGAGCAAAGGCCCTGGCCTGTTTGGTGCAGAGTGGTGGATCATGACGACCAACCCGCTGCTTCTGCTTTCTCTCGTGCCCCTCACCTCGTCTCTTCTTATGGGTTGCGCCGTTAATGATTCATCGACCCTTTCGGGGAGCGGCGGGAGTTCCTCCGCTGGCTCTGGCGGAACGGAAAGCAGCAGTGTCGGCGCCCTGGCCTCGGGGCGCACTGGCGGCGCGAGCGGGGCGTCTGGATCTGCGGGCTCGCCGCCGGTTGCTTGCAGTCCAGAAAATTCGACTTGCTCGATAACAGGAACTTGTTGTGGCGGAAAGTGCGTCGACGTCTCGCGCGATGTCCGAAACTGTGGCTCGTGTGGGAATGCCTGCGGGGCCCAGGACTTTTGCGCTTCGGCACCGAGTGTTGCATGCGCCGCGGCGGCTATCCAGAATCTGTGTCTCAACGCTGCGGTCACCGGCGTTCACGACGGAGTCCCAATCGACGACGCGGCGACCGTGGTTCTGGTGACAGCGCTGAAGGCCGGATGCTCTACAAATCCGAGCGGTCGGGCCGTGGATCAAGGGAGCACGAACGTAGTGGACTCGGTGACGGGTAAACCACTCGCAGGAGGGGGCGAGCTACTCGTGACTGCCGGAGGGGATGCCTACAATAACCCAGTGCGCTACCTGAACAGCAACCGTATTGCCCCGATTTACGCCACTGGAACCGACTTTCGGCGCAGTCAGAATCAGAGCCTCGTCGTCGTCGCTTCCAATCTCACGGTTGATCACGATTTTCTGGTCATCCAAACAGTTCGCGATCCCACGACCGGGACGCTGCTGCTTGAAGCCTACGGATTTGATCAGGCCGGCACGACGGCCGCCGCGTGGTACTTCGCCAACGTGATGATGCCCTCTCTCTCGAGCACCACGCAGGCCTGGTACGTGTACGAGTGGAGTGACGCCGGTGGGGACCATCTGCCGAACAACGCCAGCGAATTTGTACTCGTCCAATCCGGCAACTGATGCGCTAGAGCGGCTCACGCTCAACATCGGGTTTGTAGCCCAGCGTCCGTCAAGGAGCCACAGTACACCAGCGTGGTTTGAATTCGCTTCATTTGAGGTATGGCTGGCTCTCCTGTCGCGCAAAGCGACCGTAGTTTGGGTGTGGTCACGTTCGGATCACGGACCTGCCGCGGCATTGCAGGCGCTCCCGTGGCAACGCAGCCATTTGCAATACCAAGTATGATTAACTTCCATGGCTCCACAGGTTGACGACACCTGAACATGCAAGGCTCCCGACAGCTTGCAGAGCGTTACGGGTACACGCCTTCTGGGAAACTGCGGGTCGGAGCAGTGCTACCACCATGACCATAGCCATGGTTATTCAACGCAGCGTTCGGTGCATCGGAAGGCGGCCCTCTGCCCGTCGTCGGCACGCTCTTTGCTGTCTCACCTGCTATGAAGGCACCCCTGATATCTGTATTCTGCCTTGCGATCGCTCTGGTCTCGCACGTTTCATGGGCAAAACCACCAGGAGTTGTCGATAGCAGTCAGCATGTGAGCTTGCCGGATGAAGCCGCTTTCCCTCGGCAAGGGCCGCCCCGGGTTGTGGCTCCACCCGCTCAGCGTGATTCTCGGCAACACCCTGTGATGCCGCACTCACACCTCTCGCATTCTGCTCAAGCATCCGCGTCTCCCGGTGGCGCCGAACGCGTACGCTGGTATGGGTGGCAAACGCTGCTGGCGGATGGAGCATCCGGGCTGATCGTGGGCGTCGCGGTTGCTACCGAAACAGAGGAGCTCCTCCCATTCGCCGTCTTGGGCTACCTGCTAGGTGCCCCGCTGATTCACGGGGCGCGTCCCAACTCGCGCTCGCGACCGCTGGTTAGCCTCGGAATGCGTCTGGGCTTGCCTGTCGCGGGGATACTCATTGCTGGCGCCGTCGCGGACTGTCAGCATACAGAAGCTTTCGATTTCTGTCCCATACCTGAAATGGCGATGGGAGGGTTGGCCGGCATCGGCGCGGCAATTGTGCTCGATAGCTCGGTGCTTGCTTTCGAAGGTGAGTCGGCTCCCGCGAAAACGGCATTTCGAGTCGTTCCCGGAGTCGCATTCGGACAACACTCAGGTTCTTTCGTCTTGAGCGGTAGCTTCTGACCCATGAGACTTTCGCGCCTCCTCGTAGCGTATCCAGGAAAACCAGAAATGGCTGGCCTAGTGCCACGATTCAAGCAACTCTCAGTATCATGCTGCGTCATTGGGTCCTCTACGTCGCCACCCTTACAGCCGTCACGGTAACGGGGTGTCCGGGCAGCGGGGTCGTCAAGAAGCCCCCCGAAGCTTGTAAGGCGCTCGGACAGGCATGTGAGTTTGCGCCCGGGAAGTTGGGAGCCTGCGCCTACAAGCCCAACTGCGCCGGCGCCGACTGTTTCTATTGTCAGTCGCAGCATTAGCGCGTCGAGCAACTATTCCGTCGCGATGCACGAAACCCTACCCGCGACACGTGCCGTTTGTTTGCCCATGAGCTGTGAGGCATTACGACGTCGCGTACAAAAGTGAACGGGATGTCGTCGCGCAACTCGGGCGAGCGAGCCTCAGTGACCTGGTTAGCAGGGCTCAGATCGCTACCAGGTAGCGGGCCTGCTCTTGCCCCTGCGCTTCCTTCCGGCTGATTTGGCAGTTCGAATGTCTTATGCGCCCGAGATTGCCCTGGTATAATGGCGACAATGCGAAAAAAAGCCTATCGCGGTCGTTTCTGTTTCGTGCTTTGCGCAGTTCTTGCCGCTGGTTGCGGTTCTGACTCAGCGGGTGCGGGTTCGGATGCGGGGATGCTGACGAACGATGGCAGCGGAGGCGCTGGCGCTCCGGTGGTCGGTGACGCGGGCATTGCCAGCCTGGCCTGCACAGCACTGAGCAGGCCTACAGCGGTGTTGGATTCTGTCAATGCGTGGTCCTTGCATGTGTCGGGCGACGATCTTGTATTCGTTGATCGCGACGGTGGGGAGATGGACTTGCTCACCCGCACCGCTTCCATTCGCAAGGTAGGTAAAGATGGCAGTGGCGATACTGTCCTTTACGTTGCTCCGAAGGGAAAGCGCGTGGTGACTTTGAACACAGACGCAACGCAGGTGTATTTCCTTTTGTCTGAAGTCTTGCTGGGAGGTTCGTCGAAAGCCTTTCTATATTCAGTCCCGAAAGCCGGTGGACCTCCCACCCGCATCTCGGCTGCGACGGCGAAGGGCTATGACAGTGAAACGTCGCAACTGTTCGCCGTCAATGGGGGTGCGCTTTACGTAGCGTCGTCGGAGGGGAAGCAACGAATTTATCGGGTCGCGGTCGCAGATGGCGTCGAGGTGATCGTCGCAGAGCGCGATGGTACGATCAGCACGTCCCTTCAGCTGTTTAAGGACGAAGTCTGGTTTACGGGTAGCCAAGGAATCGACGGAATCTTCAAGGTTCCTGCAGGTGCCGTGATGACACCGCCAATGCGGGTCGGCACGTTGACTTGTGGCACTTTCCGAGTCGTTGCCACAGAGACTGCCATCTTGTGTGGCGATCCGTCGGGCATTCGTGCGTTGACCCTTAGCGGAGAGAATCCCCGCAAGATCTTGGACTTGATCGACGACAAGCAGGTGTCAGCCAACAATCCAAGTCTGGCAGATGGAGCCAACTATTACGCAGTGCCAGTGGCCAGCCAAAAAATTGGACGTCCGTTGCGGCGGCAAGCGATCTCGGGCGGGGCTTTCACCGTTGTCGCGTGCGACCGCCGGGCGATTCGCGATTTTACGGTGGGACCGTCAGAGCTGTTTTGGATCGAGACCCGCAACGATGGAGTGGCGGACAAGACCAGCATCTTCAAACTCCCCAAGTAATACATGTCCTGCGGCGCAAGACGCACACATTTTTCGGGGCGCACCTACGTGCCGCACCGAGACAGCTACGTCAGGATTTTCAGCACCTGATCTGCAAGGCCGAACCTAAACCGGTCTGCGAGTGCATCGTGTTTGCTGTACCCTTGCGGCCCCCAGAGCGCGCGTGGCGAAGGCCGGCCGCCCTCAAGCCAACTTAGAAAAAATAACCTTTAAACAGGCGGATCACCTCCGCCAACCATTCGCCGTTGTAGGGCTCAGGCTGCGACATCATCGGCGAGCTCATGGCCAAAAGGGCCGCCCGTTTCTCGCTCAGATGGTGAGCCATGCGCTCCAGCTCGCGACGGCGAGACTCATCGAGCCCGCCCTTCATGACGAATTGAATGATGCGCCCGAGTTCGTCGCGATCAAACCAGATGCCGTGAGGTTTGCAGACGTCCACGATCACACCGGAAGTTTCGGCAAAATTCTTGCGATTCATCAATTGTTGGCAGTGGGGGCACGGCACGTAGCGCGTGGGCATCAACGCGCCCGGACTCCGCTCGAACGCTTCCAGCTCGAGGTACGGCCCTCGACTTGAAAGTACGAGGCCTTGCTCGTCGCGATTCTTGATCAGGTTGTCGAAAGCCGTCGCCTCCAACCAAACCCCACCGCACGAGGAGCACTCCTCGAGCAATGTTTCACCCACCAAATGCGCCGACAACGTGAGCCCATTCAACGGTGTGCCCCCGTTCGGCAGACGCGTCGAACAACGCGGACACTCGCGCTGGGAAGCTTCCTCAGGGGGCGCGTGCGCTGCAAGCAGCATCTCCGCCCCACAGTGTTGACAGTGGTTCGACCCGACAAACACGCGACCAAAACAGCTTGGGCAGGCCACCACAGCGAGCGCGGTACGGCAATACGTGCAGACCGCGCCATCCGGCGAAACGGGCGCCCCACACGCGGGGCACTGCAACATCGTCGCCGATTCGCTGAGCTTCGGAATGGCAAGCACCGTGCCGCAGCGGCAACGAGCTCGCGTCCCAGCCTTCCGCCCCGTGACATCATAGCGAGAGTTGCAACCAGGGCACGTGATGATCATTCTCGGGGCTCCGTAGGGTGCAATCCATGAGCCTAGACAGGCATCGTTGTCAACGAGCACCCAAACCGCGCCTCAAACGCGGGAGTGCCAGGTGAGCTGCCTTGTTCGTTCATTGGAGATAGTAAGCATGCTTACTATCTTGTTAGACTTTGAGATAGAGGTCACCGACAAGTTTGATCCCACTGGCTATCCGCATGAGCGGTTCCTGATACAAGCAGCGGCAATGTCACGCCCACCCCGCCCTGATCGCAACGCATTTCCGACCTTGCCACGGCGCCCGATCCGGCTCGTGCTCGACGGAGTGACGCACCTGCCCAACATCGGAACACTCTTCCGTCTGTGCGACGCGTTTCGCATCGAACGACTCTACGTCTGTGGTTTCGATCTCGAGCTTCACAAGCGCAGGCTCACGCGCGCTGCAGCTGGGACGCTCGGGTGGGTCCCCTGGGAACCGCGAGCCACCGCGACCGAGATTGTCCTCGAGAGCCGCGCTCAAGGCTATTCGATTGCTGCGATCGAGCTGTGCGAGGGAAGCGTGCGACCGGAAGCCATGCGCACAGATACTCCGCTCTGCCTAGTATTAGGCGCTGAGCGCCACGGCGTCTCGCAGGCAGTGCTGAATCTTTCAGATCAGTTCATCGAGATCCCGACCGACGGCATGGGCGGTTCCATCAATCTCACCACGGCTGCGGCTATCGTCGTGTACGAAGCTTCGCGCAGATTTCCCTTAGATGAAAGGGAGACCACCTCCCGGACGGACTAGAAGCCCTTCGAGACCCCTGGTGCGCTGACGAGTGCCCAGCAAGACCACGGCCGGCATGCGCGCAAGATGCGCGTCGATCGACTTACGGAGGCGGCGCTCAATGAATGACATACCCCGGAATCCTAACGTCAGACGTTACAATTCCGGCGCTGCCGGGAAGGGGAGCAAGGGAACCGCTCGATCGTTACGGCACTGGACGGATTGAACAGGCCCTGTTTTGCAGCGACCTCCGGGAAGATTCTTGAGCCCCAATCGTACCCCCTCCGCAACCAAACTCAGCTTTGGCGGAGACCAAGGGTTGCGCAGCGTGCTCGAAGGGTTGGAGAATTGCTTATGATGTGGGATTCAAGAGGCGCTGGGCGCTGGGCGCTGGGTGGTGTGCTGGGTGGTGTGCTGGCAGTTGCGTCTGCCGCGTGCGGGGCGCAGGCAACGGAGGGTGCAGGTGGGCAGTCGGGAGGGATGGGGTCTTCGACGGCGGGTGGTTCGAAGGCCAGTCCAGCGGGCGGTTCGGTGAGCATGGGGGGAAGCGGAAAGACGGGCGGTGCGTCCTCGGGTTCAGGGGCGGCGACCGGGGGGAGCCAAAATTCTGGAGGCACTGGAGGTGTTAGCATGAAGCCGCCTAATGCCGGTATGGGCGGCTTGGTCTTGAATTTTGGCGGCAACTACGGCGGGCCTCCGAATCCGAACAATTGTGTGCCAAAATTGATCGGCCAAGTGCGCGATTTCAACTCGGCGTTGTCCGGCATCAATCCGCACCCTGATTTTGAAGCTTACGTGGGAACGGGCATCACCCAAGGGTTGGTCATGTCTCTTCTCGGCGCTGATGGCGGTCCCAGCTACGCCGATCCACAACCACTGGGAAGCGTTCAAATCAGCTTTTTGTCCACCTTTAGGGATTGGTACAGCCTCACTCATCCGGCTAACGCGGTCTTCGAACTCGATCTCGACAACCCACCGCCATCAGCCGGACTCAGCAAGACCGTCGAGCCGACAGGCGCGACCACCTATCAATCCACAGCCTTTTTCCCGATCGATGGCCAGGGGACGCAGGCTCAGGATCGCGTGTACACAGACGGTCAAGTCGCACACAACTATCACTTCACCTTCGAGCTCAACGTAAAGTTCATCTTTCGCCCTGGTCAGGTAATCTCATTTTTGGGCGACGACGATCTGTGGGTGTTCATTGATAAGACGCTTGCCGTGGATGTTGGCGGAGTGCACTCCCAGGAAACGGGCCAGGTCAGCCTCGACACTCTCGGCCTTACCGCGGGCAAGGAGTACAACCTGTCCTTCTTCTATGCGGAACGTCGTGCGCCGAGTTCCACCTTCAAGCTCACTTCCAACCTCACTTTTTCTAACTGCGAACGGATCTTCCGCTAGCTCCTCCTGCAAACTCTTCCTTATTTTCTAATAGACTTGACGAGGATAACTTATGAACGCCAACCAACTGCGCTCTCGATCGATCTGGCTGGGCCTGCTGGGTCTCTTTCTGGTTGTTTCTGGCTGCAAGGGGTCTTCTTCTGAGGATCCGGCGGGGGGCGCTTCATCGCAAGCTGGTGCTGCCTCGGAACTTGGTGGCGCCAAAAACGCCACGGGGGGAAGCTCGCTTAGCCAAGCTAGCGGTGGCGCTCTGGCGCTCGGTGAAGTGAGTTCTGGTGGCACCGCAGGTCTCGCAAACGTGGGTGGCGCGATTGCAATGGCAGGGGCCACAGCTTCCGGAGGAGCAGCTGGGTCCTCGGGTCTGAGCTTTGAGCCGAAACCGGTGCGTAAGCTCGATTTGCTGTTGGTTGTGGATAACTCGCTGGACATGGGCCCTGCTCAGTCGATCTTGGTCAAAGGTGCCAAGGAATTAGTGACGCGGCTTGCCAATCCGAATTGCGTGGCGCTCAGCAACCCGCAGGCAACGGAGCGCGTTGAAAATGCTGAGGTGGCTTGTCCCGTCGGGTTCGAGCGCGAGTTTACACCCGTTGCGGATCTGCAGGTGGGCGTCATTACTTCGAGTTTGGGCGGCTTCGGTGGCACCTTCTGCGCTGACACGATCTCCCAACCCAGGCAAAACGACTCCGCGCACTTGATCGCGTCGATCGACCCGAACATTTCGAGCTATAGCGGGCGTGGGTATTGGGTTTGGGATCCAAAGGGGAGGCAAGTTCCGGTGGGGGAGTCCAACCTAACCGCATTTGCCAATACGGTAGGCTCTGGCATTGAGGCTGTGGGCTCCGCGGGTTGCGGTTATGAGGCCACGCTCGAGGCTTGGTATCGCTTCTTAGTGGCGCCCGATCCGTACCAAAGTCTCATCAAGCCCGACTCATTCGTTACGCTCGATGGCACGGACTCTGCTCTCCTCACGCAGCGTTCACAGTTTCTACGCACCGACTCGCACCTCGCCATCGTGATGCTCTCGACGGAAGATGATTGTTCAGCTGCGGAAGGCGGGCTGAGCTGGCTGCTCGCAAGCGACAAATTGACGCCAAATGGTGCGTCAGCGAGTTTCAACATGCCCACTCCCACGAGCACCTGCGACACGGATCCGAACAGCGCCTGCTGTCGCTCCTGTGCGCAGGTCGAGGCCGCAGCTCCTCCCGGATGTGTACCGGTTGCGCAAGATCCGTCGTGCCAAGGGGCTCCGTCCTTGGCCGCAGAGAAGGACCCAATGAATCTTCGTTGCTTTGACCAAAAGCGGCGCTTCGGTCTTGAACTCCTCAATCCAGTTGAGCGCTACGTGAATGCCCTCACGCAATCTCAGATTCCGGACCGAACTGGCAAGCTGGTGAACAATCCCATGTTTGTTGCTCCAGGCGGCGTCTCTCCGCGAAACCCGGCGATGGTTCTCGTGACGAGCATTGTTGGTGTGCCGTGGCAAGCTATCGCTACCGATCCAAATGGCGCGCAGCCGCAGGTAACATACCTCAAGCCGGACCAATATGCGGCCGAGGGCATCTGGGGCAATATTCTGGGCGATCCTCGCGCAAATGTGCCACCGAGTGACCCTTTGATGCGCGGTTCGATCGCTCCGCGTAGCGGCACCAGTCCTCGAACCAATCGAACGTTGGCGCCCAAAACGAGCACCGATCCACACGCCGCCGCGAACGGCCATGAATACGACGGAGGCTTCCAAGACGATCTGCAATATGCTTGCGTCTTTGATCTACCCTCACCCGTTGATTGCCTCCTGGCGCCGAGGGAATCGGCTTGCGAATGCGGCGCCGCTCCAAGCGGGTCGACGACTCTTGAGGACGTGCAAGCCAGAGTGCTCGCCGAGAATCGCCCCGTCTGTAATCCTCCTTCAGGTGGCCCCGCCCAAACAACCCAATACATGGCAGGCGCGCGTCCCGCTCCACGCCATCTCGGATTCCTGAAAGGTCTGCAGAGCCAGGCACGAATAGGCTCAGTTTGCCCGCGCTATGCCAAGGAAGGCGTGGCACGCCCAACAGCAGACCCAAGCTTTGGCTACAATCCTGCATTGAGTCAGGTCGCCGAATGGGTGGGCGCGCAGCCGAAGTGAGTGTCGTGCGGGTGGCCCCGAAGCGGAGGTACGAGTGGTCGACGAGCAAGTTACAATCGAGCCACTCATTCGCACCGTCGGGGGCACGCGCGCCGGGTCGCCCCACGCCTGGCGCGATTTCTCGTTTGCAAGTCCTGGCGCGAGCCCCGTGAACGTTTGAGCTGGCAGCACGGGCTGGCCTGCTCTTGCCTCCGGCCCGTATTGGCAGTTCGATTGCCTGATGCTCCCCACCATGATCTCACGCGGGCCGTCCCGAGCGCACTTACCGTTTCTCGCCTTGAGCGCGCTCCTCTTGTCCAATTGCCTCGGTGTGCGCACCAAGCTGCCTCCAAATACCGATCAGGCCAGTCGCAAGACACGACCGTACGAGCTCAAGATAACTCCTGGAAGCCGTTATCCTGACACCGCTGGGCTTGTCGACGTGAAGCTCCACTACGGTGCCAAAGGCGACGGTGTGAGCGACGATATGGCGAGGATCCAGCAGGCGCTTTCTGATTTTCCGAATTCCAAAGCCATCATCTATCTGCCCGCGGGAACTTACCTGGTCTCGGATACACTCAAATGGCCGGCGGGTAAGGGTAACGGCGACGACTACAAACAGACTGTTTTGGAAGGCGAGAGCCAAAGCAGCACGATCTTGAAGCTTGCGGATAACTCCTCAGGCTTTCGCAATTCTAACCTCGCCAAGCCGGTCATTTGGATGGGGCCAGCGCCTGCTCAACGCTTCGGAAATTCGATTCGAAGCCTGACGCTGGACACCGGTCATGGCAATGCGGGCGCCGTCGGTATCCAGTTTCACGCTTCTAACCAGGGCCTGCTCGGCGACGTGACCATCCGATCAGGTGATGGCTTTGGCGTGACCGGCCTCGACATGAATTTCACCAACGAAATTGGCCCGCTCCTGGTGAAGAACGTGACCATCATCGGCTTTCAAACTGGCATTCTCACCGGGCGCCCGATCAATGGCCAGGTGCTCGAGTTTGTCACGTTGCGTGGCCAAAAAGCATACGGGATCTTGGACTCGGGTCAGGCACTCAGCATTCGCAAGCTCGTGAGTGAGAACTCGGTGCCGGCAATTCGCTCAACAGGCGGATTTTTGACGTTGCTTGAGAGCACGCTCACCGGAACTTCCAGCGCCACAGCTTCTATTCCAGCCGTCTCCACAACTGGCGATATTCTCGTGCGCGGGCTGACGACGAGCGGCTATGCTCGCGCATTGGAAACCAAGGCGGAAGGGACGCCCACTGGAGCCAGTGTGGATGGGTTTTGTTCCGTGCCTCGGCAGAGATTGTGGAGCGACGGTCAACGCGCCTTTCCGCTGCGCATCGAAGAGACGCCTGACGTCCCTTGGGATCCACCGAGCGAGTGGGGCAACGTTCAGGATTTTGGAGCCATCCCGGGGGACGGCCAGCCTGACGATGAAGCGTTTCAGCGTGCAATCGACAGTGGCAAGACCACCATCAATCTCTCGAACGCACCGAACCGAGACGGTGGGCGCGGCAGTTATACGCTGCGTGGCACCGTGCTCATTCGAGGAAAAGTGCGGCGCCTGATCGGAACAGAGTCGTCCATTTACGGTGGCAAAGAGGGTCACGGCACGCTTAAGCTCGTCGATGGTGAATCCGATACGGTCGTGATTGAACGCATTGGAACGGGGTTTCCAGGCGCGCGAATCGAGATGAAGACGTCCCGCACGTTGGTGCTCAAGAATTCCCAAATTGCAGGCTACACAGGCGAAGGCGGCCGGGTGTTTTTTGAAGATGTGAGTGGTGGGCCCTGGGACGTGTGGCGCATCAAGCACCAGCAAATCTGGGCGCGCCAGTTCAATCCCGAGATCTGGCCCGAGATCTCACGGGCCAAAGGACCGCACATCATCAACGACGGTGGCTCGCTGTGGATCTTCGGCTTTAAAACCGAAGAAGCAGCACGCACGACCCTGATCGAGACCATCAACGGGGGTCGCACCGAAATTCTGGGCGGCCACCTCTACACCTACATTGAGTCACAGGGTAACGCTCAGCCCATGTTTGTGACGCGAGATTCGGCACTCAGCGTCTTCGCTCGCGAAGCGCTCATCGCCAGCGAAAGCTACCAAGTCTATGTCGAGGAATCACGGAAGGGCGTCGTGCGCAGCCTAGAAAAGGGTCAAATGAGGCCAGGGGCGTTTGGGGGCCGGAGCGTTTCGTATTTTGGCACCATGCCAGAGTAAGCCGATGCAGCATGGGTGAGCGACGCGACTTTCCCGTTCTCGGGTGGCGGGCCCCATCCGGTTCGCTTGTTTGATTCGTGTGCAGGCTCCGCGACTGGGGACGTCGCACAATGCATCGATACCATCGATTATGTTGACCGTGCAGGCCAAACCCGACGCTTGCCGTATCGTATCACCGCACCGAGGAACATCACAGCAGGTGGAAAACGATTACCTGTAGTGCTGTTCCAATATGACGGTGGGCCCGACCCAATGCTTCCTCTTCGGACAACGGACGTGGTTGGGACGCGGTCGGTTTTTCACATATCTCAGGGGCGTTCGAAGCCGGATCATCGATTTTTAGCATGTGCGAGAGCCGATGTTCAGGGCGCCAAAGGGACCGTCGAGGCGAGCTTGCCAGCTGGCGCAAGGGCCAGCGATATGCTGTAATGGCCCGCCGTGATTCGAGATTGTTGGTCCCATTGTGAACGTGGAAACGATCACGGTCGGCCGGGAAATTCGTGAACTGCGACGACTTCAACGGGCGTACGGGAAAGGACGCTGGCGGAAGCGCAAGGGGATTGCTAAGATTAGGCTCCCGAATGGCCGCACCCACACCGCAGAAATTCACTGGTACGAAGCCCACGGCATCGGCCGCAAGGAAACGAAAATCAAGCGTATCATCGCATGAGCGCCAAACATTCGTGGTGTGTTTGTCGAACGAGGGTTACCCGGCGTCGCTAGAGGCAAGGAAGATCTACCGGACAATGCCCGACCCCCGCGCTGCGAAGGTTGGCATGGTGCGAGTGGTGGACGAGTCCGGGGAA
>CAZSUA010000061.1:16119-21078 GCA_964609655.1 uncultured Polyangiaceae bacterium
CGACCCCCGCGCTGCGAAGGTTGGCATGGTGCGAGTGGTGGACGAGTCCGGGGAAGACTACCTGTATCCGAAGCATCAGTTCGGTCGACTTGAACTTCCGCCCAAAATCGCCAAAGCACTGGAAACCTAGATCGTCACCGCAGACCTTTGTTGCTTCGCTCAGCGACCACCTCGCCTGCTGGTAGATCGTAGACGGTAATTGCTATCTCCGTCCCAATGTCAGCTACAGCTCTCAAGGTTCCAGGCGCAAGCTGGTGGGACTCCTGGTAGGGAGCAGTCCGGCTGTTGAAGCCAATGTCGAAGACGCGCCGCGTCGCGCGATCCCAGAGCTCGCGGGCAGCTTCAGGCAACTCTGTGATCACGCTGACGAATTGGAGAACGAGCTGTTCGGGTCCGGCGTCGGGAGGGAGGTGGCTTAGCTCAAAGGTGGCGCGTTCAAATTTTTCCCAGTGAAGCAAGTAAATATGCGGGTCAAGTGCCCGAATGAGGGGCTGCAAGTCTTCAGAGGAGTAAATGTCGAGGTCGACATTGAGAAAAGAGCGCAGAATATGATTACTCTACCACCGGGTGATCGCAATCGGAAACGTCATTGATGCGGGCAAGTGCGTGACGCCGACGAGTTGGAACTGGCGCTCCTACGCGGCACTCACAGGGTCTGACTTCCAGACGTCGTGCAGATTGCAGTGGGAGAACGCTGTAACCTGGGTTGTGCCCGCTGGGAGGGTCAAAGTTGCGGTCGCTTTCGGCATCATTTCTTGCGCAACCGGCTGAGCAAGCTCAGCGAACGCGATGATCTCGCCCTTCTGGTTTTTCAGGTACAGCGCGGTGATGTAGTGAGCATTCGTGAGCACGTGCGGTGTCTCAACTACTGCTGTGTTGCCAGTGACGGTCACGGTCGGCACGTGTGTGGCCGCTTTGTCCGTCCCCTTCCATTGCGTGGACTTGTCGTAGATCATCGTGGCTTCGAGGCTTGCCGCCTTGGTCTTGAACATCTCGAGTGCCGCATTGGTGGGGGTGCCGAGGGTTGCGTCTGCCGCCTCGTCGCCGCAGCCCGGAACCAGTGGCAACGTAAGGATCGCGAGCGTTGCTTGGGTCGCGCGTTCTAGGCACTCTCTTCGGTTCATCGAAAAAAGTTCACCAGCGGTGCCGCCCGGCCCGCCGGTCGCTACAGCGGCGCCAGTGTACGCGCGGACACCTGCCGCGGAGCCTGTTCTCTGTTAGTCGTTAGGCCGCTCGCATCCTCACCGCCAACCCACGCCATGCAAACCAAGCTTCTCATTGATGCCATCGTGAATCAGACCACGGCTCTGATTGCTTCGCTCTTAACAGCGGCGGGCATTCGCGTACCAGTGGCTCTTTGGGAAGCCCTTTTAGATTATCTCCGAAAGCATTAGGAATGCACTGGAAGGAGGTCCTCCTCCGCTTCGAGCGTGCCGGTTTCATTGCTTCCAGACTGAAGCCAGAATTCGCTCACACCCCTGAGCGAATTCTGGGGTTGCAGTAACCTGAAGTTGCGATCACCTGGTGGTACCCGTTCCGTGCAACGTGTGCAAATTTCAGTCGGTAGAGTAACACGTTTGCGCGCGTCAAAGCCGGCGGGTCGGTCAGCAGGTACTCTGCGGCGTCACGCAAACTTCACTTAACTATTTCGTAGACAGCCCCAGATGGAATGTATATGAGGGGTCACGACTCGCGTTTGCGGCGACGAATGAGGGGAGCTTTGTTTCGTTCATTTGTTTTCGGGGTTAATACGCGAGTCGCAACCTTCAAGGAGACATTCATGAACTCAACCAGCATCATTTCAAAACTTATTTGGGGGCTCGGCATTCTAGGAGCCGGCTCCGTTCTCGGTTGCAGTGGCGTTGACGCGCAAGCCAGCGATGACGCAAGTCAGGCAACATTTAAGCTGGAGCAAGACGACGACGAAGACGAAGACGACGACAACATCGTCGCACCGGATCGCTTCTGCAAAGCCAGCGATCGCAACGTTCAGGTGAATCTAAGTGGGCTTAGTTGGTCGCGCGTGCCCGGCGTGAGCCTCAATTGGGGAACTCCCGGGAACGACAACGTTGAAGGCCCAACGTGGCACAACGGTGCCATCTACTACTCGAACATCGGACCTGGTAATGCGGGCGTAATTTGGAGGCTGGAGCCCGGTTCCGTGGCGACGAAGTTTGTCGACGTGGCGAAGGGCGGAACCAACGGCATGGCCGTGAACTTCCAGGGCAAGCTGCTCACAGCCCGCCAGCTGGACGGCTCGATCACCTCGTTCAAGTGGAACAATCCAGAAAAGAAGCCGAAAACAATCGCTGGCCTCTACAACGATAAGCCCTTCAACGCCCCCAACGACCTAACAGTCGCACGCGACGGCACGATCTACTTCACCGATCCACTTTGGAACGTGCCGGAAGGAATCAATCCACAACTCACTCGGCAGGGCGGCGGCGACTTCCCTGACCGCATAACCGAAGGGCAGCGCGTGTACCGCGTGGATACTGAGGGCACGGTGACTGCGCTCGATATTCGTACCACTGGCGAGGTGCTTTACGACGCAGCACATCCTGACGGTCCTCCCGGTGGTGCCAACCTCAGGAACAGGCCGAACGGCATCATGCTGAGCCTGAATGAAAAGTTCCTGATTGTGGGCGGCGCTGAGGGTGCCTACCGCTTCAACCTCTCGGAGGATGGCGAGCTCAGCAACGGGCAGCGCCTTTTCCCGCAGACCAACGAAGAGGCCCAGGCAATTCAGGGCCCGACCGACGGTATGGCTCGCGACTGCGCGGGTAACATCTACGTCACTGCGGGCGGACCTGGCGGCAATCGCATCTTGGTTTTCAGCGCCCGAAGCGAACTGCTTGGTGCGATTCCCGCTCCCGCAGGTGTCGACTTCAACACCAACGTGACCTTCGGTGGTAACGACGGCCAAACGCTGTACGTTTCGGTGCCGAACTGGGGCGGACCCGAAGCGGCAGGGCTGTTCGAGATCCACATGAACATTCCGGGTTATCCGCAGTAAGTTCTACCTAGCAATCAATGGAAGGCGCCCTGGGGAAGCAATTCCTCGGGGCGTCGCCGTTAATCAGCTGCTTCGAGCAACCTAGGTGAGCTAGGCGAGAAAGCGCGAGATACCAGCAATTGATAAGTTGCTGGGGGTTGGGGGGTTGGGCCGGATGTTTCGCGCCCTCCTCGTTTTAATCGGCCCCTAAAAGGGCGCGACTCCGCCACACAGTCACGGGCTCCGTCTCCCCGCCAGAGCGCAGCGACTGGCAAGGGGAGACCGACGAGCGAGCCGGACACTGCGACCGTGATTCCGGCGATGGCGACGGAGTAATCGACTTCGGCGCCGCCGGTGTCGTAGACGATCTTGTCCGACGTCTTGATGAGTGCGCCACCGTCGCAGCGGGCCAGGACTTCGAAGGACAGCGCTTCAGCAGGCGCAGAATTCCCGCCTGCCGCTCTGGGAAGCCCTTTTAGGTTATCTCCGGAAGCACGAGGGAATGCACAGGAAGGAAGTTCTCCGCCGCTTCGAGCGCGACGGAGAGGAGGCGGTGGGGGCTGTTTTGCGTGATCTCGTCTCAAGCGGCCTCGTCTTCACCACAGGCCAGGGAGACAACGCCATCTACCGAGCCACATCAGAAGATGACTTGCAGCGCTTGTTGGATGCCGATTCCGCAGACTCGCTCAAGGCGATGGCGTGGGCGTTCATCTATCGCAACCCCAGCATCACCGCGACCGAGCTCGCGCGTTCGTTTATGTTTGCCTCGGAACACTGCGCATCGTTGCCAAAGATCGTTTGGAACTTCGATGACACTGGTTTCAAGAGCGCGCGCCAGAGCGCTCGCGATCATACGCGAGCATTCTTTTGGTCAGTCCTCTTGGTTGATTTGGGTCCGGTCCAGTTTGCCGGCAGCTTGCAGGCCTTCAGCACGGCCGACACGTAGCGGTCGCTCACGCTAATGGTACCGCCCTCGGCGCCGCTGATCATGGGCTGGCTCTTCTTGAGAGACTTTGCAAGCTCTGTTTGGGTAAGCCCAGCGTGTTCACGAGCCGCCTTCAGCGTCGTGCCAATCGACGCGCGCGCGTAGCCTGTCGCGTCCACCGAACCGGCAGGAATGCCCGCCATGCCTTGCAGCCGGATGTACTCGGCCTTCGGTAAAATAACGTACTCGTTCTTTCCGAGCTTGATGGTTTGCGGGTTGCTCATTGGCTAATCCTCATAGACTTGGGAACGGTGTTGGATGCGAACCACGACGACCTTCGGAGTCACGACTCGGAACAGCACGCGCCAATCGCCGGTGCGGATCCGATAATGGCCCGCCCACTGTCCCGATAGCGCCTTGGCACCTGAGACAGCCGGCCACGCGGGCTAGGCGGTCAAAAACCCGGAGCACACGAGCCCGAATGACTACCGGCAGTTCGTCAAACTCGGCTTGTGCCTGCGGGCTCAGCAAGACCGTCATGTGCAACAAGCTAATACCAGCTAATACACGGCGCGTCAACTCCGTCTCCTCGCGCTCCGAAATCGATCTTCACCTTGGGGCCGCTGCCCCTCCGGCAGCGCCAGCGTGGCCAACGCGTGCGCAAGGTCCCCCGGTAGTTCCGTGGAAGCGGTACCCCTGGTCCCCGGTGGCGACAGGCGGCACGCAACTCAGTCTGTCACGCCCTCCGCAGCGTTCGCAGCGGGGTGTTCTTGGTGGCTCAGCCCAATAGTGCGTATTTCACTCATCGAGGACACCCAAATCGCGGCATCGCGGACAGCGTCCCGGCCTATGGGACGGAGCGAAGCGACGTTGGGGTTTGAAGCTGATGTTTAGCTGATGGCTTTGTCCTTTCGCTTGGAGGGTCCTTCGAGATCGATCTTGTACGCGTTGTGGACCAGACGGTCCAAGATTGCGTCAGCGAGATGATCGGGCACTAGCGCCCCTGGGACACCCTCGAAATAGCTCAGTGCCCTGGTAT
>CAZSUA010000062.1:0-20914 GCA_964609655.1 uncultured Polyangiaceae bacterium
GTGCCAAGGAACTTTGGGGTCAACAATTTCGCTACCTCGGTCGCGCGCGCGCGACTGGCTCTTTTGCGCTCAAGCCAGCACGCCGCCTGTGGGTGGGTCCGGCTTCTCTTGTGCTCGACGGCGGTCACGTGGTCGTTGCCGGGAAGGAAATGTTCAAGGCGTTTGCGGGGAAGATCGAGTGTACTATCGATCCCTTCGACGTGCGCGTGCCCGAGGGATTCGCGGTGCTGCGAGAGGTCTCCACGCGGGTGTCGCTCAGGGGCGACGTTGTCGGGAACGAATTTCTCGGTGTTTTTTTGCCAGTCAAAAGCCACACCCACGTTGATTTGAGTGGAGCGCACCTGGTTATCTCCGCCGGCCTCAAGCGCGGTGTGATCACAGAATCGAGCCGCATCGCGCTCACTGGTGATGCTCTGAAAGCAAGCACGAACTCCCTTTCCGTCCAGGTCGATGGCCCATGGTCTGTCCTGGCAACGAGTGCTGCAGGTGGCGGACGCGGGCAGTTGGCCGTGAACGTGGGGCTAGCTTCTTTGACCCGAAATGACCGTCCCTCCGCTCCGGCCAAGCTCCGGGGCGCAGTCTTGGGTGTGACGTCAAACAGTCTCGATGTCACGAAGCCTTGGGCGGTTGTCGCAGCAGACGTGAGCCTCCGCGAACTCGACGCGCCGGATCTTCGACTCTTGAACGACGTGCGCCTGGGGAGCATCCGCTTTCGGAGCGGCGCTGGCGTGTTACGGGGGAACCTCGCGTACTCGGGTGGCACCATTTCAGGCCAAGGAGCAGGGGAATTGCGGGCGGTTGTCGCGGACGTGTCCTCAAGCCAGCTCGCGGGAAATCTGACTTTCAACGGTCAAGCGCACGCATTCAACTGGCAAAAAGAAACCGGTTCGTTCGATCTCAAACTGCTCGGGAGTGCTCTCAGCGTGGCAGACGCTTCCGGTGACGCCGATTGCCCGTGGGCACGCTTCGAGCGCGCTGAGGCAGAGGCACATTTAGTGCTCCTGCCAGGGGGGCGCGCCTCGGGCAAGCTTGACGCCTCGATCGACGGGGGAAGGCTGCGCTGGGGAGACGTGCGCGTCACAGCAGGCGCCGACGTTCGCGCCACCATCGATCCAACCCACGGTGCGGAGAGCGGCAAGTCTCGCCTTTCTGGTATCGTTCGAGCCTTCCACTTACGTGTGAAGGCTGGGTCTGGCGCTCCCAAACGCTGGAATGCGGAAGTTCCAGAAACGATCGTCGATGCCGATCTATTGCTCCACGCAGGAATGCTCGAAGGTCCGGTCGAGATAACGGCCAAACGAGCACGAGCAACTATCGGCGACGTGTCGATGAGAACTGACGTGCACGCACGCCTGCACGCCGACCCACTCGACCTGGACCACCGATCTGCAATCGTATCCGGAGTCGTAGATCTCACCCGCGCGAGCCTCGCGAACCAAGAGCGCCGAGTCGACGATTGGTGGGCAAAAATCGGCCTCAGTCCGACGCGAATCACGGCAGCGGAGGATCTTGACCTCGACGGTCGTGTTTCCGCACGTTTCCGCGACGGGCTCCCCGCCCTCCTGGCACTGTCGGCAACCGACGAAATCCCAAGTTTTCTACCGGATTTGCTGCCGCTCCACGGGCTCGTGGGTACCGTTAATGTGCGGCGCCATTGCAAGTTGACCGACCTACAATTTTCGTCCTTCGAAGGCGGCCCACTCATCGCAAAAGGTCGTGTTCAAAATGCTCCCGGTGATACGCGAGGGGCTGTCCTCGTGCAGCTGACCGATCTCAATCTAGTATCCGCAGGGTTGACCTTGGGCAAGCCGGGCGGCGTTTCGCTCCTAGTCGGTGAAGATTGGCTCAAGGAACAGGTGGCGCCACTCGGGCAGGAGGCGGCAAACCTTTGGGCGCACGCCTGCCCGCCAGCACAGCCGAGTACCTGCGAGTGACCTTGGGCGTGGTGTGGATCGGCGTGAGCGCCCACACCTCGCAGATGAACAGCTTGCTCGGCATTTATCGTGTGGCGAATTGCCACGCATGGCATCCGTGAGAACGAGTGAGCCGCACCCGATCCCCTACGGCGTCGATTGATACATGCAGCGGCGGGCCCGTGGTTCGTGCGTGCCAGGCCGTGGGCTTCACGCGACTAGGGGCGCCCGCCAAAAGGTACTGATATCCACCGACCGCGGAGCGACACTCGTGAGTGGGCCGACGACTGCCAAAACGTCGTCCTGACCGCTCAATTCGCCCAGATTGGGGAGAATGATGCGCAATGCCCCACCCGTCGTCGATTGCCCCAACCAGCTGAGAGCGACCTCGTAGAGGTTAGCTCGCGCCAAGAGGGCGGCCTGGGAATCATCGTTGCCTACTTGGTAAACCACTGTACGGTTCATTGATCGAGCGGTCATCCGGGCGAGCCTGCGATTGGCTCGCTCACACAAACCCGTCACGCCCTCAAACTCGTCCTCGATGACGATGGCGGCTTCGACTCCACGAACGCCCATGCGAAAGCCAAACATTTGTTCCGGCCTCTCCAAGGGGTGCTCCTTGGCGCCTCTCTCCAGGACCGTGATGGAAGCGCAATTCGTGATCCCTCGTTCGGAAAACATCATCTGTCCGCCTTTATCCATTATCCAATCCGTTAGCCAAGCACCGATGCACGCGCCATGCCACCGAACAGGCCTCCGAATCTGGGAACGAATCGCGGATCCCATCGCGTTGAGCCGTGGCAAAGCTGCACAAGTCAGCGGGCGTTGAGGCAAGATGCGCCGGGTGAGCGCCAACTCTACAGCAGATACAGGTATGATTCCTGCAGGGGCGTGCCGTTCAAGCCCCTGATTCGCGAGCGGTGACCAAGTGAAAACGCACCACTCAGTCTTAACATCTCTTTCGGAGACGAGCGGCCGTGCCTGGTTGATGGTGAGCGAGGCAGCCAAGAATTGGTTCGATGACAATGCGTCGTGCCTCGCCGCGGCGCTTGCCTATTACACGTTGCTCATCGGGAATTTCGGCCTTGATCAAAGAGCGTTTCTTCTCCTGTGCGATGGTGCTGGGAGTGGCGTTTTTGCTCCTTGTCTCGTTAGTTGTTAGTGCTGGTATTGGGGCGGCCGGGGGGTTTTTACAAGACTCGTTGGCGGGCGGAGAATTCCTATGGCAAGGTCGTGGATTGGGTGTCCCCGAGGCCTGCAAGCCGTGAGGCGGCCGATCTATAAAGTCGGATTGGCTGCTTGACCCCCCCAAGGTCGAGAAACTAGGGTCCCCTGTTCGAGGGTACTCGATGAGCGCAGATGCTAATCCCGTGAAGACGCCGCGATTGCCCTTAGCACCTATCTTGGTGCTGCTGCTGCTTCTGTTGCCGGCGGGGATCTATTCGCTCTCGAACCTGTCGAGCATGACCGACTGGCTGAAGCATACTGACAAGGTGCGGGTGTCCCTTGCGCGAGTTCTCTCGACGTTAGTCGACGCAGAGACCGGGAACCGCGGCTACGTCCTGGTTGGTGATCCCAAGTTCCTTGAGCCCTACAATAAGGCGGCCTCGCTCTGGAAGACTGACATTGACGAAGTCCGTGCGCTCACGGGCGACAACGTAGGGCAGCAGCAACGCCTCGATCACTTGAGGCAGCTCGCGGGAAAGCGGTTCGAACTACTGAACGCGATACGGACTGAGTACGATGCTGGTCGGCGTGGTGCGGAACTCAAGCCGCTGATGGTCGAAGGCAAACGGACGATGGACGAGATCCGAGCCCTCGTTGCAACGCTGGACCAGGAAGAGGCGCGCGTCTACGACCTCCGGCAAGACCAAGCGCTCAGCCAGTGGCGCTGGACGATGCTATTTTTCGTGGGCGGCGCACTTGCGTTTCTGCTCATCGTCGGAGCGCTGTGGATTCAACGACGAGATGCCGACGTGCAACGCCAGCGCGCTGAGGATGTCGCGCGGGCGCGTGAATTGTTCAGCATCGTTCTGCAGGGCGTTGATATGGGGATCACGGTGCAAGACGCGGCCGGGCGTCTCGTCTACGCCAACGAGGCGGCTGCCCGCATCATCGGATATGGGTCCCCCGAGGAGCTGCTCACAGCTTCCGTAACGGAGGTGATGGGCCGCTTCGACGTGCTCAATTTTGACGGAACACCGTTTCCGCTCGAACAGATGCCGAACAGAGCCGCGCTAGAGGGCAAGGCCAGCAGCGAGCTCCCTCTTCGGTTTCGAGTTCGCGGAACGCGGGAGGAGCGCTGGTCACTGGTGAGAGCGGTTCCGTCGCACGATGTTTCCGGCAAGAAGGTGCTCCATGTCATCAACTTCTTTCGGGAGGTCACAGAAGAGATTCGCGACAACCATCAACGCTCGTTTCTTTTGCGCGCCGTGGATGAGCTGAATTCGTCGCTCGACTATGAGAAGACGCTCTCGGCCGTGGCGCGCCTGGCTGTTCCGACACTCGCTGATTGGTGCGCTATCGATCTTGCCGCTGGCGATCGAACGAAGCGAGTGGCAATCGCGCACGTCGACCCAGAAAAGCTCGCTTTCGTAGAGGCGTTGGAGCGGCGCTATCCACCTGATCCAGCGGGGAAGACAGGCGTTCCTCAGATCCTTCGGACTGGGAAGCACGAGTTCATAGCAGAGATCCCACGAGAACTGCTCTTGGCGGCTGCCGTCGACGCGGACCACTTGAGACTCATTGATGAGCTTCAACTGTGCTCCTACATCGGTGTCCCTTTGACCGTGCGTAGCAAGACTATTGGCGCTATTACGTTCGCTATGGCGGAGTCAGCGCGCCGCTACACCGAGAAGGATCTCGAATTCGCGCAGGCGCTCGCCGATCGTGCTGCGCTCGCCATTGACAATGCGCGCTTGTTTCGTGAAGCCGAGCAGGCGCGAGCGGTCGCGACGGCCCAGCGCGATCAGACCGAAGAGCGCTTCCGCTTAATGATAGAGAGCGTGCGGGACTACGCCATATTCATGCTGGACCCGAATGGTCTCGTGGCGACGTGGAACATCGGCGCGCAACTGATCAAGGGTTACCGCCCGGACGAGATCATCGGCCAGCACTTTTCGCGTTTTTACCCAGACTATGCAGCGCGTTCCGGAGATTGCCAGCGCAAGCTTGAGATCGCGGCTCGCGTTGGCCGTTTCGAGGACGAAGGATGGCGCGTCCGGAAGGACGGTTCGCGCTTTTGGGCAAGTGTCATCATCACGCCCATCACCGACGCACAGGGGCGGCTCAAGGGCTTCGCCAAAATCACTCGTGACTTGAGCGAGCGGAAACGCAATGAGGAGGCACTGGCGGCCGAGGAGCTACGCCGCAAGGAAGCCGAGAATGAGAGCCAGTTTGCACAAACCTTCATTGGCATTCTCGGTCACGATCTGCGAAATCCGCTCAATGCCATCATCATGGCGGCCACCCTGATGAAGAAGAAGGCGAACGGCAACGACACCAAGACAATCGATCGCGTTCTGTCTAGCTCAAGCCGCATGACTAACATGGTTGCCCAGCTCCTCGATCTCACGCGCAGTCGATTGGCTGGCGGGATCTCCGTCGAAAAGAAGCCAGGGGATCTGAGCGCACTCATTACCGGGATAGTCGACGAGCTGCGGCTCGCCTTTCCTGGCCGAGACATCCGGTGGGAGAATCGCGGCCAGGAACACGGCTCTTGGGATCAGGAGCGATTGGCGCAAGTCTGTTCTAATCTAGTCGGTAACGCGCTCCAGCACGGCGACGCGACAAAGGCTGTCACCGTAAGGCTTTTGCCCGCCGGGCGTGATTCCGTGGCGCTGAGCGTGCATAGCCATGGTCACCCGATTTCATCGGACCTGTTGCCGGTAATCTTTGAACCGTACCGTCGAAATACGGCCAACGCCGAACGCTCCAAGGGGCTCGGCCTCGGTCTTTTCATCACACATCAAATCGTGGAGGCCCATGGAGGCGACATCGATGTGCGCTCGACGGCCGAAGAAGGGACGACATTTACGGCCACGTTGCCCCGTTCCCTGCGGGAAACTGTCGCGGAAGAGCCCCGATTGGTATCCTAATGACGATGAAGCCCGATTCAGTTGTCCTTGTTGTCGAAGACGAAGAAGACTCCCGCGAATCACTGCGAGAACTGCTGGAGCTGGAAGGCTACATGGTGCAAACCGCGGTGAACGGGAAGGAGGCGCTTGAGAGGCTCGACGCACTCGAGCCCTGCGTCATGTTACTCGACCTGTGCATGCCCGTAATGGACGGCTGGCAAATGCTAGACCAGCTCCGATCAGATGGTCGGCTGGGGAGGTTCAACATCGTGATCACCACCTCGGCCGCATATAAGGCGCCACCGGGCCATTTGGTGTTCGAGAAACCGCTCGATCTCAACAAGCTGATGCGCGCCGTCGCAGCTGTTTGCTGACCTGTTGTCCTTGGACGTGCTTCCGCCCCCACAGCCATGACCGAAGTGTACCGCACCGAGAAGGACCTCCTCGACTTCGTCGACACCGCAGCGATCGGCTTGCACTGGGTAGGGTCGGACGGAACGGTCCTCTGGGCGAACCCTGCCGATTATGAGCCGCTCGGCTACACGGAAGATGAGTACGTCGGGCACAACATCGTCGAGTTCCACGCCGACGACCACACCATAAAGGACATCCTGTGGCGGCTGACTACAGGAGAGCGGCTTAACAACTACGAGGCGCGCCTTAGGTGCAAGGACGGCTCGACGCGCAAGGTGCTCATCACCTCAAGCGTGCGCTTCAACGAGGCGGGGGAGTTCCTTCACACGCGATGCTTCACCGTCGACGTTTCCAACAAGCGCCCCGAGGGCATGGAGATCCAGGTCGAGGCGCTCAGTCGCGAGGTGGAGCGGCTCAGCGTGTTGGCTTCTCGTGAGCGAGGGCTCATGGAGACCATTCTGACGATGAGCCCGCATGGCATCATCGTTTCGGATCTCAATGGGAAGCTGACGCTGCACAACAAGGCCGCTGAGAAGATCTGGGCGGGTAGCGCCAGCGCTGACTCCATTGCTGATTGGGGAAAGTATCGGGGCTTCCATCCCGATGGGCGGCCTTTCGAGGCGACGGATTGGTCGATGACGCGCGCGCTCCTCAAGGGAGAAATCGTCGAGCCCGAGGAAGTCCATATTCAGCGCTTCGACGATAGCCACGGGGCCTTGTTCGCAGGCGCCGCTCCTATCTTCAGCGCCGACGGTCAACTCGACGGAGCCGTCTCGATTTTTTCCGACATTACCCAGTTCAAGCAACAGGAAGAAGACCTGCGAGTCAGTGCTGAGCGGTACTTCACCACTCTGAAGAGCATCGGCGACGCCGTCATTGCCACGGATGGGGACGGTGCCATCACGTTCATGAATGAGGTCGCCGAAGGGCTCACGCGATGGACGCTGGAGGAGGCCCGCGGCCGACCGCTTGCTGAAGTCTTTCGGATCATCAACGAGCAGACACGCGCCGTGGTCGAGAGCCCCGTCGACAAGGTGATTCGAGAAGGCAAGATAGTTGGTATCGCAAACCACACGATCTTGCTGGCTCGTGACGGAACCGAAAACGCCATCGACGACAGCGGAGCTCCCATTTTCAACGGGGAGAAGGAACTTGTTGGCGTTGTACTCGTCTTTCGCGATGTCACGGAGAAGCGGCGCGAAGATGACCGTCGCCGCTTTCTCGTTGAGGCAAGTACGCTGCTCGCGTCCTCACTCGACTACGTGCCCACGCTCACGAGCATCGCCAGGCTGTCGGTACCGATCATTGCTGACTGGTGCGCCGTCGATATCGTGGAGTCCGGCAGTTCGTTTGAACGTTTGGCGGTCGCGCATGTCGACCCTGCGAAGGTTCGCTGGGTCGAGGAGCTTGAAAAGCGATACCCCTCCGATCCGAAGTCGCCCTACGGCGTGCACGAGGTCATTCGGTCTGGGAAGCCACAGCTCATGGCCGTGATCTCGGATGCCTTGTTGGCCGAGGCGGCCGTCGACGACGAGCATCTCCGGCTCATAAGGGAATTGGGCTTGCGATCTTCGATGGTCGTGCCCCTCCGCTGCGGAGGCAGAACGTTGGGCGCGATCACGTTCGTGACTGCCGAAACGGGACGCACGTTTGGTCCGAATGATCTGCTATTTGCCGAGGAATTGGCCAATGTGTCAGCATTGGCTGTCGAGAATGCACGCCTCTATCGTGAAGCGCAGCAGGCCAATCGCACGAAGGACGAGTTTCTCGCCACAGTGTCCCACGAACTTCGCACCCCTTTGAGTGCAATGTTGGGCTGGGCGAGCCTGCTCCGGTCTACCGAAATGTCTCAAGAGAAACGCGACCATGCGCTTGAGGTTATCGAACGCAATGCACGAGCCCAAGCACAACTGATCGAAGACCTCTTGGACGTGTCTCGCATCATCTCGGGAAATCTTCGCCTCGAGCCTCGCTCGCTCGACCTCGGGGACATCATCGACGCTGCGGTCGATTCGGTACGCTTGGCTGCTGATTCCAAAGGCATCCGCATCCAGTTGCTCCTCGAGGAGGATGCCAAGCATGCCATGGGAGATCCGGGACGCCTGCAGCAGGTGGTTTGGAACCTGCTGTCGAACGCCGTGAAGTTCAGCCCGAACCGAAGTGTCGTGACGGTTCGGCTCACTCGCGCCGACTCCCAGGCAGAACTCCAGGTATCTGACACGGGCCAAGGGATCGATCCTGAATTTCTCCCGCATATCTTCGAGCGCTTCAAGCAAGCCAGCGGCACCACCACCCGCTCCCACGGTGGTCTCGGCCTCGGCCTAGCCATTGCTCGGCATCTCGTGGAGCTTCATGGCGGAACGATCAGCGCCGCCAGTGCCGGTGCCAATCAGGGCTCGTCGTTCCGAATCAGGTTGCCGCTTGCTGCCGTGTTTCCCAGTGCTCGGGCGAACGCCACCAGTACGGCTGCATCCATGTCGTCACGCATTCTTGCACCGAGGCTCGATGGCCTTCGCGTGCTGGTCGTCGATGACGAACTCGACGCTCGCACGCTCGTCACCGCCATTCTCGAAGGACACGGTGCACAGGTCACGACCGCCAGCTCGGCGGGCGAAGCCCTGAACGAGATCGAACGCAATCGTCCAGACGTGCTCGTCACCGACATCGGAATGCCGGGTGAGGACGGCTACAGCTTGATCCGCAAGGTGAGAGGCTTAACAGGAAGAGGTGTGAAAGCAATTCCCGCAGCTGCGCTGACAGCTTTTGCGCGGATGGAGGATCGAACGCGGGCAATCTTTGCGGGATTCCAGTCACACGTGGCGAAGCCTGTTGATCCCGAGGAGTTGCTCATGGTCGTCGCCGCCCTTGCAGGGCGAACGGGTGACATGTGAGAACGATAGAGCGCCGATTCGCCACTGACCACGCTTACCCGACAACTCGAGGTGCCCGGTGAGTGAAAGCGAGCGCCCACCCAGCACGAGAATGACGGAGCAGGATCTGCTTCGCCGCCTGTCGAGCGAGTTATACTGGTCGCCAGAGCTTTTTGCCCTTTTGGGCCTCGTACCAGGTGATGTTACCCCGACACCGGAGTGTTGGAACGAACGCATTGACCCCAACGACGCCCAACGAGGCTGGGCGGAATTTAGCAGGGCGTGTGACGAACGACGTGTGGTTCATGAGAGCGACCAACGCGTTAGCCACGCCGACGGCACTAGCCGATGGATTCGGATAACAAATCACATTGCCTATGACGAGATAGGCAAGCCCTCACGGGTCATCGGCGCGGTTCTCGACATCGAAAATCTGAAGCAGCTTGCGGAACGGGAGCGCCTGGCTCGGACGCAAGCGGAGGACGCGAATCGAACTAAGGATGAGTTCCTGGCCATGCTCAGGCGCACCACCTCGTCCGGCTTGTGGACGACCTACTCGACGTCTCCAGAATCGCGCAAGGGAAAGTCACGCTCGCGAGAGAAAGCGTCGAGGTGGCCGCCGTGATTGCCGTCGCCATCGAGATGGCGAGCCCCCTCATCGAGAACGGGCGACACAAGCTGGTGACCGATGTGCCCAAGCAAGGTGTGGTCGTTGACATCGACCGTGGACGCATGGCCCAGGTGCTTGCAAACCTTCTCACCAATGCAGCCAAGTACACGCCCGTCGGCGGTCGCATCTGCGTCGCCGCGAAACGCGTTGCCAACGACGTGGTCGTGACGGTCGAGGACAACGGGACAGGTATCTCGCCCGAGCTTTTGCCCAACGTGTTCGATCTTTTTGTGCAGGCCAGACAGACCCTTGCACGTTCCCAAGGGGGTCTCGGACTCGGTCTCTCGCTTGTCAAGAGCCTCGTCACGATGCATGGCGGAAACGTCAGTGCCGAAAGCAAGGGCATAGGTATGGGCAGTAAGTTTACGGTTCGGCTGCCCGCGCTCGATGCTCGTCCGAAGGCGCCCGAGGCCGCCCGGGCGTTGCCAAACGTCCGGCAAAATGAGCGACGGATCTTCGTGGTCGACGACAACGCGGATGCTGCCGACATGCTCGCGGAGACCCTCCAAATGTTAGGGTACCGAACAGCCATCGCGAACGATGGGCCGACCGCGCTCAGCGTGGCGCATGAATTCGAGCCACACGCGGCACTCCTCGACATCGGTCTTCCTGTCATGGACGGATACGAGCTGGCAGAACGGCTGCGAGGGCAGCAGGGTGCAGACCTGCTTCTCATCGCAATCACAGGATACGGACAGGAATCCGATCGACGGCGCTCGCGAGCCGCTGGCTTCAAGGAGCACGTGACGAAGCCGGTCGACCTGGAAAGCTTAGCGAAGCTGCTCGAGAGACTCTTCTCAACCAGCCGCGACGGCGATGGCTAACGACGAGCAGCGGCCGGCAGCTCCGAGAGTGGAGCCGGCCGCAAACTTACTCGGCCTTTTAGGTCTGGTACTGGCGCGCCTGCCTCGCTTCGGGGACGCTCTCCTCGCCGATCACCTTGACTTCAGATGCGCCGCCGTTTTCGAGGATAGATTTGGCGTGCGTACGTTTCTCACTATCGCCGACGTGCACAGAAAGCAGGATATTCCCGTCGCGAATTTTGCCCTCGTATTGTTTCGCTTCGATCTCGGGAATGCCCATGCCTACAAGCGCTCCCGCGATGCCCATGGCAGTTGCCCCAGCAGCCGCTCCGCTCAGCGCCGCCATGATAGGTCCAGCCGCAATGAACGGCCCGACTCCGGGGATCGCCAGCGCTCCAATACCAGCGAGCAAGCCGAGCGTGCCTCCAATGAGCCCGCCCGCGCCTGCGCCCACAACCGCACCTTCGGGGGCTTTAGTGTGTTGCTCATGCGCAAAATCGCGTGTTCCACGTTTGTCGGGGAAAAGCACAGAAATATCGCTGGCTGAGAAGCCTTGCCTCTGCAGCTCGGCGACGATGCCTTCTGCTCTTAACTGCGAGCCCACAAGCCCAATGACCGACTTTTTGCTTGCCATCGTTCTCTCTCCCTAAATTTTAGTTGGTTTCTACTTGCAGTCGATTGTCGACCCGCTTAACGCTCTTGGATTCTTCGTGTTCGACGAAAGGCCATCCTGCGCCATCACGCCCGAATTGAGCTGCGTGATCGTTCGGTCGCCTTCGCTTCCGCCCTGATCGTGGGCGGTAACGGCTGCAGGATGGCGGTCGCCTTCGTGTTACGCTTGGTGTTACCTGTAGCGTAAGGCCCCAAGGTGGCGATGAAGGCAGCTTTCTTCATCGGTCACACTCCGTTGCTCAGCCAATTAGACCAGCGGACGCGACGACGTCCCGCGGAAGAGCGTGCCGCCGAGCACCAACAGCACGATGGCACCGAGTAAGCTCCCGAGGAACCCAGCGGTATGAAGGTCGAAGACTGCGCGGTCCGTCACAAGGCTTCCTATAAATCCTCCAAGAAAAGAACCGGCGACGCCCAATATCATGGTCATCACGAGGCTCATCTTCTGATCCCCGGGCATGATCGCTCGGGCAAGGAAGCCAATTACAATTCCAAAAACAATAAATAGTAGGATACCCATGACAAATCTTTCTGGTTATTCCCGAGCAGCGCTGGCTCCCCGGTGTGATTAGTTTCTGAACGTGTCAGGTGTCTGAGCAAAGACCGCGCCATCGCGATACGGCCACCAGGCCTTCAATATTCCCCGACGCTTTCGACGAGCAAAGGCACCACTTCGTGGCATTTCTCCACGACGCTGCATCTGGCTAACGCCAGAATTAGGCTGAAATTTCACCCTCCTCCGTTTTGTTTTCCGTGGCGTCAGCCACAGCTGCTCTTCGGTTGGTCGCTATTCACCGTGGCAAAGCCCGACAACCGAGGCAAGTTTGGTTTTGCTTTAACCCGACGGCAGCGTGTGTGTGAACGGCTGCTATGCTCTCGCGCAGCTAGCACACGCGAGAGTGCAGCGTGTGAAAGTTAACTTGACTTCAATGTGCCTGGAGATCCCCGAGCAGCCAAGCTTGCATTACGAAGCTCACTTCAAGTTCATTACAACGCTCGGCGTCTCAATTACGCTAAGATTACTCGTCACGCTGGCGCCTGCTTGATTCTGTACCAATAACGGACGCAACCGCCCCCCAGTACTCCCCACTCGCAGCCCACCGCCAAGTGGTTCACACCTGGCCGGTGGGCCATTTCGGAAGGCACGCGCTCAGGGACATCGACCAGCATGAACTGCCGTCGATCAGAGTCCGATTTCGCGGCGCCCTCTGACGCTTACCACATTACCGTGTACCCTGCTCCAATGCCGGTACTTGAGTCCACGGCGATGACTGCGCCCTGGGGCGTCTGGATCGCTTCGGTACTCTGAAAGATACCTTGAATGGAAGGCGTAAACACACCGGACCGACCGATCATGATGTTCATGCCTAAGCGCGGAGCAATTGCGAAACCTGTGCCTGCGTCTTCCCCCGGATCCGCGCTTTGCGAAGCGAGCCCGAAGCCGAGACCTGCAAACGCAAATATCTGCTTACTGAAAGGAATGTGAAAGCTCGGTTCTAAGAGCAACAGCACACCGGTGGAGGAGACATCTGTTTCTGTTGCTGGCAGCGGCCCGACGGCCGGAGTGACAACGGTTTGCTTGTTGTAATTGACACCTATGATCGCGGAAACTTCGACGTTATCCATAAAGAACCAGCCTATGGTCGGATTGAATCCAACCTGCAGGAAGTTCGTTGCGCTAGTGAGGTTGAACGAACCACCCAGCTCAAGCACCCCAGCGCGCCCGTAGGCCTGCGTGCCGCCGACCCCTGCTTGTTCGGTCACGCCCGTCGCTGACACGGCGGTGGCAGAAACAGGGGGCGCCGGGTCGTCATCGGAGCGTGGAGGAGGCAAGGCGGCTGGCATTTCCCCAGCGCCGATCTGCGCTTGTTGGGTTTCGACCTGTCCACCGGACTCAGTTCCAGGGTTCGGTTGAGCCTCTGCGTCCGTTTGCGCCGATGCCAGCGTGGTTAGGCAGATTGAGAATATGGGTGCGGTGATTAAGTACAGGCGAGATCGCGGCATTGAACGTCCTTTATGTTGGATGGGAAGTACGCAAGCTGCGTCTGAAGGCAAGCTGCGTTCGGGAGGATTGCAAGCTGCGTGCCCAGAGGCTAGAAAGTCATGCGGATTCGAAATAACACCTGGTTTTCTGCTTAACGTCACACCCAGGTCCTGGCACCGGGGAATCAATCCGCACACCGGAGAACATCACGCGTGCCGCGATTCGAACCGAGTGTGGCAATTCACAACGTGCGGCCCGCAGGCATGTCGTGAAAAGCCCCGCTGCACGGTCTTTTACCAGAACGCAGAGTTCCGTCTCGCTGTGGCAATTGTGCGGGCTTTCCTTAAACAGGGCCGGTTGGGGCGTCCTTGCTTCAGAGCAGAGGCAAGGTCAGGTCAGGTCACTTGACCACAACGCGTAGCACGATCATATGCAGCACCCTGGCCTCACATGGCCCGAGGTCGGGGAGCGGCAAGCAAGCTGGGTCGAGCCCGGCGTGCTGCAGCCGCTCCAACTCGCAGTTTCCGTCGGGATCCAAGGAGCATCGAGTGTCCCCTGGGTAGTCGTTACTCAGTTCGTGCAGACAGGGACTCTGCCTATCAAGCGGGTTCAAGGCGACTTCCCGTTTTGACGCGGCGTTGCAACGGCTTCGCGTTAGCACTTTGAGCCAGCCGAGGAAGCGGCCTGTATCGCGTCCGGCGCGCCGTATCGGTACGTCAGGCTTCACCGAGCGAACATCGGGACAAATAAACCGGGGGGCGAATAACGCCGTGTGGCATGTTTCACAATGGATTGCTCCTCCCTCAGGATTTGCAGTAAACGTTGGTGGTCTAAACATCGAGTGCATCGCACGTGCCACGCTTAAGGAAACCGGTTGGCTCTGGGGTGACAGCGTAGTTTGACGCATCCTTTTCAGCTTCCCGCACTTCCCCATCCCTGAGGCAGGCCTGCTCCAACGCGACTTTAGCCGCGTGAAGGCCTCAACCCGATGATGCGGCCCAGCAAACCCATCAGCGAACACTTCGGATGCGATATCGGGCAGCACAAACAGTACGCCGGGGCGCAACGCAACGCCACAGAGACTCGGAATCTCAGTTGAGAACGGCGTAAGCCTTTATGGGATCATTCCTGCACGTGACCAGACAATGAGCACATCAGGCTATCGGCTGGACGGGGGGACGGGGTCCCGGCGGATCAGAGAGCTAGGCACACGCACGTTGGTCCACGAATTGCACCAGCAATCCCGAAACCGCGCAGGGTTGTTCTGCCCATCAACGACATCAACTAACAGAAGTAAGGATATTTCAATGAACCTCACGAAACTATTGATCTCCCTGGGAGGCGCGATCGCGAGTACGCGAGTCGCGCGAAACGTAACTGATCTTACCGCTAACGACCTGCTTCGTGTCGTTGGCCTTTCACGCCGGCAGAGTCATTTCGCCGAGGGTCTTCTCCTGTTTAGCGGCGGCGCTGTAGTAGGAGCTGGAGTGGCGCTCTTGTTTGCCCCCGCGAGCGGACAAGAAACACGCCGGCTGATCGGAGAACGACTTGACAAGGTCGGCGATGCCGCTTCAGCCAAGCTACGGGACCTGCAGGAAGAAGTGCCAGGCCTCCTAGGGCGGGATGCTCCAGCACAGCACACGACACCAGGCCAACAGGCGCGGAAGTCTGCGCCCGGCACCGGCGCCCACAGTTAAAATAAAACTGACCAAACGCACGTACCTCGAAGGTCTGCTACGCGCGGACCAAGGGTTGAAAGTGTGCATTTAGGTCGCAAGTGGGGCGAATTGTCACACGTCGTTCGAGGTATCCAACACACTTGAAGTGTTTGTCTGGATCGACTTTCATATCAATATGGCTGCCGAGCGATCGTCTGAGCCCTTTGCCCTCACCGAGACTGACACTGCTGAACGTCGCCTGCTGTTAAGCGCGCCGTTCGGTACTGCCATCTTGCTAGGTGCGGATCTCAGTTTTGCATTGGTGAACGAGCGATGCTGTCGACTGCTCAGGTCCAAGGATCTGGCGGGAAAGACATTTGCTCAGGCGTTTCCGAAATGGATAGATAGCGATTTTCATCGCTTTTTGACGGGAGTCTACGACACGGGCTTACCCCAGTCGGATTCTGAGCTCCAAGTCTGTTTCGATGACGACACGGATGGTGAGGGTGTGGTCGTCTTTAGCTTGAGTGCCGAGCCGTTGATGGAAGAGGGGATTGTGCAAGGAGTGATGGTGGCAGCCGTTGAGCTTTCAGATCGGGCTGCCGCCCAGCTTGCACTTGAGCGCGCCAATGATGAGCGCCAAGAACTCTTGAAGGAGCTGGACGCCGCCGCTCGATCGAAAGACGAATTTTTCGCGATGCTTGGTCATGAGCTTCGAAATCCCCTCTCCCCGATTGTGAGTGGCTTAGGCCTAATCAGGCTGAAAAATTCTGGTAAACTAAACCGTGAGCTTGAAGTGATTGAGCGGCACGTCACTCACGTTGTTCGTCTGGTGGATGACCTGCTGGATGTTTCGAGCATCACACGAGGAAAAATAGAGCTGCGCAAGGGGTGGGTCGAGTTGGGCGCCGTCGTTGCCAAGGCCATCGAGATGGCAAGCTTCCTCCTGGAAAGACGTTCGACTGTGTTGACGGTCCGAGTACCGCGCACCGGTCTGCGACTCCGAGTGGATCAGGCGCGCTTGGCCCAAGTAGTCGCAAACCTACTTACGAATGCTGCGCGCAACACCCATGTTGGTGGGAACATCTGGGTCACCGTTTCCAAGGGCGAAGAAGAAATCATTCTCAGTGTTAAGGATGACGGGATTGGCATCGCAGCGGATGTTCTACCCAATATCTTCGACATGTTCGCAAAGGGAGGAACCGAAGTAGAGCGATCTGAAAGAGGACTCGGAATCGGACTTTCCCTTGTGAAGAACCTAGTTAAGCTACATGGCGGCCGCGTGACCGCGGCCAGCCAGGGCATTGGGCAAGGCAGCGAATTCTGCGTGCACCTGCCGGCGGTCTGGAAGGCAATGAGCTCCGAGGTCCCGGGCGTCGTATCGCCTCCCACCACCGCTGAGACAAGACGCGTGCTGGTAGTCGACGACAACACCGACGCCGCAGAAGTGCTAGGCGATATTTTGCGATCATTCGGGCACGAAGTCACGGTCGCTACCACCCCGCTCGCCGCTCTGGAGGTGGCACCTGGATTCGCCCCCGATGTAGCCATCCTGGATATTGGCCTCCCCATTATGGATGGGTACACACTCGGCCGCAGGTTGCGAAGCCATCAAGAATGCTCCAACTGCAGACTGATCGCACTGACAGGCTACGGACAAAAGAGCGACAAGGCGCGAAGCGCAGCTGCGGGATTTCACGCACATTTGGTGAAGCCGGTGAACATACAGATGCTTCAGCAACTCTTGATCGAATAGCTTCACGCGCCTGGAGGATGCCAAGAAGCTGTTCCCACTGGCCCCCGAGCGCGCGATGCGCTTGCCCGAACACCTCCCTATCGATCGAGGCGTTTCCCCTCACGAGGGGCGCTTTTGCGCACCCGAAACGAACGTGGGCACGAGCCAGCTGACGCGGAAGGCCCCGCCAATCAAAACCCGTGTTGCGACTCGGGCGTGAGCGCGTTCGGCGGAGTGAACGCCGGCAGCAACGTCTTTGGCGTGGCGATGGGCTGCAGCTTAGCGTCGTACCAGGTTTCTTCCGCAAATTGCAGAGTCCCGTCCGGCTCATACCGAATGCGCCAATGGGCCATGCGCGAGCCGTCCGGTGAAACAACCCACCCACCGCGCTGCCAGACGAACCTCCCCCCGCGCCATGCCCAACGACCATCGATCCAAAGCGCGTCCGGACGCGGCTGCGGCGGAACCACCTCGGAGAAGGCGGCCGGCGGTGGATACGGCACCGGTCGATACTCGGCGCGCGGCTGACGCGCAGCCAGCGGCACGGGCAACGACGATGAACAAGCAGCACATGCCAGCAGGAGCAGCCAGGGAAAATGCGAGAGCGATTCGGTCAATGTCTTCGGCCTCGGAAGCAGGAAGCGCGCCAGCCTGGCGCAGGGCTTGCATTCTGCTGTACGTGAGTTTGGTGCGACGAGTGTCCAGCGGACGAAGAGCCGCGGGCCGGCTTCATCTCATCTCTTTCAGCTTGCTTTTGATGTTGCTCGGCTCCGCTTGCACCTCCGTGCCCGCGGGCCGTTCTGCCGTCGACACCGTCGACATCACTGGCAACGACGCCATCGACGCGGACGACTTGCGCGAGAAGCTGGCGACGACGCCGAGCCCCAAGTTCTTCGGGGTCTTTCGGGGCGTCGTCTACGACTACAGCGTGTTCGATCGCTTCGTGCTGGATCGAGACTTGCAGCGCATCGAACGCTTCTATCGTGCTCGCGGGTACTACCAAGCGCGCGCACGCGCCGCTCGAGTGTTCTTCGTGGAATCGAACAAAGTGCGCGTCGACATACGAATCGAAGAAGGTGAGAAGATGCGCGTCGCCCGAGTGGACGTGCACGGCCTCGAAGCGCTCAAGGAGCCGTGGGTCGACGAAATCCAAAAGCGCGTGACTCGGCAGCTGTGCGGCAAAGATCTGTGCATGGACGGTCCATCCAATCGAGCGTTCGACGAGGATCGGTTTCAGAACGCGGCCGAACTCTTGCAGCGCGAACTCGCCAACCACGGCTACGCATATTCTACCGTCAAGCGCGCGGCCGATGTCGACCTGCCTAACAATCGCGTCTCCGTGGGCTATTTCGCCAAGACCGGGCCGAAGGCGGTGTTTGGCGCCGTAACGATCGTCGGACTCCGTAAGGTGCCGGAGGAGCCGGTGCGCCGCGCGGTGGATATCGTACAGGGCACACCGTACTCCCGTGAAGAGCTCGACTTGGCCGAGCGCGCGCTGCTGGACCTCAACGTGTTCAGCTCGGTGGTGATCACGCCCGAGCTCGATCCCAAAGACGCCACGCAAGCGCAGCCGGTCGTGCCGATTAAGGTGACGGTAGAGCCCTCCATGCTGAAAGGGATTCGCCTCGGTGGCGGCCTCCAGGTCAACTCGATCCAGAGCGATTTCCACCTCGTTGGAGGCTGGGAACATCGGAATTTTTTCGGCGGCCTGCGCAGCGTGTCGTTCGAGGTGAAGCCCGGCTTGGTCTTGTATCCGACGCGCTTTCCGACGTTCAATGCCCCGACGAACTACCTACCGGAGGCGCGCTTCAATGCCTCGTTCCGACAGCCGGGCTTTCTGGAGCCACGAACCGGAGCCTTCACGCGACTCGACGGCACGATCTCGCCTGTGATCCTGTCGCCGGACGACACCAGTGGCAACGTCCTCGGCTACCGCGACATACGCGTCACCGCTGGTCTCGACCGTTCCTTCAATAGCCTCCGCCTCTTCGCTTCGCTCTCGCCGACGGTTCAGTTCGACAGTCCGTTCGCTTACCTCGGTGACAAGAATAAATATTTGACATCGGTCATCATTGCTTATCCGGAGCTGGTGGCGACGCTCGATCTGCGTGACAACCAGGTTCACCCTCACGCAGGTGCGTACCTCACGTCTGGCCTTCAAATCGCGTTGCCACCGGGCAGTGCGACCGACGTCAAAACCACCACCGAAGCTCGGGTCTACGTGCCCGTGCCGGGCCTCCGAAAGTGGACACTTGCAACGCGCGTCCGAGTCGGCCTTTTGTTCCCGCAGAATTACGGTGGAACCATCGAGCAGACGGCGAACAACCCGCCGCCAGCGCCGTGTCCGGTCGACGCGAACAACAACCCCACCGATGCTGCGTGCGAACAAGCTCAGAAAGACAGCGTGAAGGACACCCAGTTGATGTTCCTTCGCGGCGAGTTCGCAGGCGGCCTGGGCTCGAATCGCGGCTACGCGCAGCGCGAGATCGGCCCGCACGGCGTGGTGCAACAAGGCTCGTCCACGCTCGCGACGTGCGCGTCGGGTAGCTCTTCGACGCAGAGCTGCGATCTGCCGCTGGGAGGCTTCACACTCTGGGAAGCGTCTCTCGAGCTGCGCTATCCGATCTCCGGTGCGCTGAGCGGGGCGATATTCACCGACACCGCAGATGTCTCCGCCCAACAGATGAATTTTCGACTGAATCGGCCGCATTTGAGCGTGGGCTTGGGTGTTCGCTACGACACCCCGGTGGGACCGATTCGCCTCGACGCAGGTTATCGTGTCCCGGGGCTGCAAGCTCCGACGGGTGCCGCAGATGAAGGCGTGCCCTCGAAAACCTTCGGCCTACCGCTCGCCCTCACCTTCGGCATCGGGGAGGCTTTCTGATGGACGCGATGTCCAAGCCGAAGTCGAGCCGCCTGCGCCGTTACTCGAAACGCGCTGCCATCGGCGTCGCGGGCTTGATCGGGGTCGTCGTGCTGGCAGTGGTCGGAGTCTTGTTCTCCCTGCGTTTCGATGCCGTGCGTGCTTACCTCGTGACGCGCGTCAATGGCGCTCTGGCGAGTTCGTTCAAGGGTCGCATCGTGCTGCACCGGATCGGGAGCGTGGGTTTGGGCGGAATCAGCGCAGCCGATGCCGAGATCTTCGACCCCGCCGGGCATCGCGTGGTGGACGCCCACGGGCTCAGCGCAGAGCTCAGCGTACCGACGCTCGTGTGGGCCGCACTCACCGGGAAGTCTCAGCCGCTCACGATCCGATTCAGCTCCGTCGGCTTGAAACATGCGGAAATCGTGCTGATCGATGACGGCACTGGTGTCCCCACCCTGGCCGACACCTTCCTCCCGAAGACACCCAGCACGCCGAGCACGCCGAGCAGCGGTCCAGGCGTGATCGTGATCATCGAGCACGCGGAGCTGAATCATGTCTGGGCACACGGTTCGGTGGGCGGCAGCCCGTCGCTCGACGTTGAATTGAAGAAGGCGCTCACCACGTTTCGACTCGACGACGTGCAAATAGCCATCGAAGTCAAGCACACCGGCCTCGTCGCTCGCGGCTTACCGCAAAGTGTCGATCCCCTTGGCGACTTGCGAGGTTCATTGAACATCCCCGCTGCGCTAGACAAGACGCTCAGTGCGCATGCGCACTACACCGGAACGGCGGCGGCGATACCGGTCGTGCTCGACGCGAGCTACGTCGATTCGAACCTGAAAGCGCAACTCAAAGCCAAACACGTGCCCCCGGAAGCCGTCGCCCAACAAGTCCCGGGCCTCGAGCTGCGCTCCCCGGCAACGCTGAGCGCGTCGGCTGAAGGCAAACTGCCGGATCTGCACGGGACGTTCGCACTCGGCCTGGGCGCGGGCAAAGTCGACGGCGACTTTAAGCTCTCATTGCAAGACGACACCCGGCTTGAGGCCAACGTGCGGACGCGCGACTTGGATCTCGCCGAGCTGAACCGAAGCGCGCCTACTTCGAACCTGGACCTCACGCTGCATGCCGACGTGGTCGCACCGCAATCGGGTTCAATCAAAGGCAATTTCGAGCTTCACAACGAGCGCGCTGTCCTCCTAGCCCAGCAGTTGCCCGGGCTCTCGGCGCGCGGCAGCTTCGAAAGTGACTCCAAA
>CAZSUA010000063.1:0-4012 GCA_964609655.1 uncultured Polyangiaceae bacterium
CAATCTGGGCTACGCTCCTCCATCGAGCTTCTCGAGCACAAGATGTCGAACGTCTCAGTCCACCTGGCGTGTGAAAGCGGTCGCACAGTCCTCGCCTCGCCGCGCGCGCTCAATCAGGTATTTCTGAATCTCCTCGATAACGCTGTCAGGGCGGGCGCGAAGAACATTTGGATTCGGACTGCAGACGAGGGTGGGGCGGTGCGCGTGTCGGTGAGCGACGATGGTCCTGGCGTGCCCAAGGACGTCGCCGAGCTGATCTTCGAGCCTTTCTTCACCACCCGACCGGTGGGTGAAGGGACCGGGCTCGGGCTCTACCTGTCGCGTCGCATCGTGCAAGAAGCGGGTGGGAATCTGACGTATTCAGCTCGGGACGGGGGGGGCGCGGTGTTCGGCATCGACCTTCCAGCCATCGAGGCAGCTGCATGATGACCATGATACTGCACTGAGAGTGTCTCACAGCGCTCCCCCATCGGAGGTTTCCGCCTGCCCCAGTGCCTCAAGCAGTAACTTGGTATCAATGGGCTTGAGCAAAAAGGCCGTGGCGCCGGCTGCGCGAAGATCGCGTTCCCGTTGACGTTCACCGCTCATCCCGACCAGCGGTAGATCGCGCGTTGCCCCCGCCTTCTTTACTCGTCGGCAAAACTCTGCGCCGTCAATCTCAGGCATGTTTGAATCGACCAAGATGGCGTGAGGTTGAAAAGCTAGAATGGATTCCAATGCCTCCTTCGCGCCGTGCGCTCCGATCACGTCTAAATTCGGTGCCTGATGTTTGAGCAGCCGTTGCAGGGAACGCAGCGAACAGGCATCGTCGTCGACGATCAACAGTCGAGTCACTTCTGCCAGACTAGGTTCCGAGCGCCATCTTTCATCACGTGTTGTAGAAGCTTCTTCCGACATAGATTTCCCAATCAGGACTCCAGGATAGGGAGGATTGTTGCTGGCGCTACCGGTGATCGCTTAGCTGAACACTTGTGCGCTGCTCATTTTGCTCAAACGCTCGATCAACCCTTAGTTTCCGGCCGCCAAATTAGTGATCTCCGCTTGTGACAACGCCGTGTCATAGATGCGAACGTCATCGATCCGCCCATTCCAGAAATCGTCGGAGCCGTCGCCGCTCCCGAGGTGAAAGGCAGCCGGCGAGGAGCAATCGACTGCGGTATCTGTGTTGCCGCTCAATACGCCGTCGACGTAAATCTTTCGAATGTTCTGAGTGGCGTCCTGGACAGCCGCGACGTGGTGCCAACCGGTGGCGGCAGGGGCCGTGGCGCCCCTCGTCACGTTGGGTTCAAACGTCCACTCGTTGAATGGATTCACCCAGAGGCCGCAGTACTTTGTAGTGTCTTCTTTGGCAACTACAGCTTTCCAATTTCCAGGCAGGGCACTCATGAAGGCCCATGCCGAGAAGGTGAAGCTCTTGGCGGCATTTCCGGTGTAGCGTACCGAATTGGGGATGGTGACGAAGCTCGAGCTCCCGTTGAACTTGAGGCAATTCGGATCAGCGAATTGGATCGCCGCCGGCACGGTGGTGAGTACCGTCGGTTTGGTTGCGCTGTAGGTCCCGTTGTTTCCGAAGCCGGACGAGTCCGCCACAACCCCAGTGGTCACAGCCTCGTCGAGCTTCCAGTATCCAACCAACCCTGAAGTACCTCCTGAGCCGCCCGTAGGAGCGCCGCCCGTAGTAGCACCTCCAGTTCCCGCTCCTCCAGTAGCGGCACCCCCGGTCGCAGCCCCACCTGCGCCCATGGCGCCACCTCCCGTGCCTCCCGCGGAAGCTCCGCCGAGTGAACTCGCGCTGCTGCCACCTACTGTCAACGCGCCACCGACATTCATTCCCCCACTGCCTCCCGAGTTACCGCCCGTTGCTCCAGTGACACCTCCAGAGCTTGGTCCAACACCGCCGCTTGTTCCCGCGTTGAACGTTCCTCCTTCCGCGCTTGATGTCCCTCCCAGGTTACCGGCGCTCGCTGCGCTACCGGCAAACCCAGATCCTCCTCCGAGTGCCGCGGTGAATTCGAGGGGCAAAGAATCGTAACCGTAACTGCACATGGTGAGTGAGCTTGATAGGGAGCCAATGAGCAGCACCGACCTCGAGGCGGCACTTCGCCGTTTCAGATGCGATGGCTGGCGCACAGGGTTGCGTGCGTTTGGTCTGACACCGCGTTGACCCATTAGCTAACCATACCAATTGAACGGCACACTCGGGCTGGATCGTTAGCACGCGACCTTGCAAGCGAGGGTGCGAGTCGGTGAAGGTCGCACTTCAATTCGGGCTGCACTGTACCGCCTGAGGGAGGGCTGGTTTTTGGCCGAAATGAGAGAGAGTTTACTGACGAGGCTGTCTCGGGGCGCATGTTCGTGCTGTGCTAAAGCTCCCAGATCTGTAAGGAGTTGAACGAGATGCAACCACCTCCCGGAGGCTATCCACCGAATCCACCACCAGGCTCAGCACCGGGACAAGCCTCGGTCTACGCCCCGCCTCCAGGCCTCTACGGAAATCCTCCGGGCTACACGGGGGGAATGCAGCTGCAGCATCCTGCCGGGTTACCGCCGCATCGCGGCCCCATGATATTGGTGTTGGGGCTCGTGGGGCTGCTGATGTGCGTGGCGGTCGGCGTTTTTGCATGGCTCTTCGGGAACAAGGATCTTGCTGAGATGGACGCTGGACGCATGGATCCCGCCGGGAGAGATCTCACGAAGGCTGGTAAGATCCTGGGCATGGTTGCGGTCGGTCTTTGGGTCGTGGGTGGGTTCGCGGTGGTGGGATTCCTGTTGCTTGGAGCGCTCATGGCTGTTGGGTCTGTTGGGCATTGAGCGGCGGTTCTTGGCGGCGATCTTTCGGCGGAGCAGCGTGCTGTGGCTGCTGCTCTTGGCAGCGTGTGACAAGGGTCCAGGGGAGATGCCGATCCCCGTCGATGCCGGCAGTGCCAGCGAACCCGTATCCACAAGACCCAGTGCGGCTCCTCTGCGCGCGCAGAGACCGCTAGAACCCGCTGAACTGGAGTATGAGCTAGGTAAGAAGCTGCTGATTCAAGTCAGCCAGAACGCAGCCGCGCCGGGTGCCCCTGGTTTTGATCGGGTGCGAGCGCAGCTCGTGGGGCGAGCTAAGGGCGAACCCGTCGTCCTGGTGAGAACGCCACAGTTTAACGCTGAAGTCGGCCGCGAAGCTGCTTATTATCGAACGCGCTTCGCTTCCGAGTGGAAGATCTGGCCGAGGCTCGTGAGCGCGCGTCAGGTATTTGTGGATAGCCCGAAGCTCGGGCGGGAATCGATTTTGCGGGAAGGGTATCTCTACGCAGAGCATCCCAATCAGGCATTCTCGCTGGTGAGCTTGGTAGGGCTGGATTGGTTGTTTTCTGAGAAGGAAGTATGGCTGGAGCGCGGCGAGGTCTTGATGCATGCCGAGCGACGTGAGCGAGGGGACTATTACTTCACGGATGGCCCACTCGCAGGCTCGCTCGTGCGCCTGATGCATCTGGATCGGATGGGAGTGGGCGCTGGCCCGACTGAAGCGGCATTGCACCGAGATTTCAGAGCTCTCAAGTATCGTCTGCACTTTGAGCAGGCACGGATTGAGCACCTGGGAGAAACGCAAATTGTGGCCAGCTTACGCTACGGCCCGAAGCTTTGGATCCCGACGCTGTTGACTGCCAAGGGAGCCCACCTGGAGCTGTTGAGGGAGGTGGTGGCGCCGACCCAGGTAGCCGAGTTGCGGGAGCACCGGGCACGCCAGGCCATCCGTCAGAATGGAATGAGCGCGCTGCGCGAGGCCATGCTGGCGCTCGTGCGCGAAGGGATGCCGTTCGATGAACCCAAGACGGAAGTGGGCCAAGAAGATGGAAAGCTGCGTGCCGAGTGGGTGAAAGCCTACTTAGCCGGGCGGAACTCGTACACGTATCGCGAGGATCGCTATCCGGTTTTTGACAAAGTGGGTCGCCCATTGGTGCCGGAAGTGTGCGTGGATTTCCTGCTGGATACCTTTGAGCGCGCGGCTGGCAGCTGGTGGCGTCAGAAG
>CAZSUA010000063.1:4112-12333 GCA_964609655.1 uncultured Polyangiaceae bacterium
TTCCCACAGGAGCCACCTCCGATCGCTCCCATCATGGAGTGGTAGGCAGCGAGCAGCTGCCACCGGCTCTGCCAGCTCACCAGATCCGATGGCTAGAGCGTTAGCCTGGGAAGATGCTGTAGACGACTGGTGTTTTCCCGGCACTGAAGTAGTAGACCACACCCACCAAGATCCAGAACAAGCCCGCCAGAAGCTCGCCCGCGATGATGCCCACCATGAGCGGCCGCACTGACCGATAGCCCTTGGCGCCGGTCGTCGAAATCACACCTGACTTCAACATCCAGCCGAGGAGAAATGAGGCTCCAAAGTGGGCGATCGGCGTGCTGCCCCAGACCAGAAAAGCCACCGGATGCAGCGGCCAGCTTGGCACCCTCAACCGCCCGAGCGCCGCAACAATTACTAGAAATAGCCCCAAGCCAAGCCAGAAAACGGCACCCTCCAACGGCCGCACGAGCGAAAGGCGTCCGAGCCCCACAGCTTGGGTTGCCTCTGCGATGGAGCCCTTCGAAATCGATTCGGAAAGGTGCTGAGCCATGAGGTCAAACCCCATCGCTGGCATGTATTGCACTTGCCAGGCGCCATTGATCGGCGCAGCTCCACGGTTGTATTGCAGATAGAAAGTAGCGGCGCCGGCAACCACGAAGCCGGATAGGATCATGAGAATCAGCCACGGGGTCGCTTTGGCGGGTGAGACCTCTGCCGTACGATCCACGAGGCGCAGACCGTTCGCGAGGTAAGGCATGAAGGCTTCGCGTGGGTCCATCGTCAGGATAACGCTTGCTAGGGCGAGGATCGAAAAGGCGGTGGGCCCCACCGAATCAAAGCCCAGAAGGGCGGTGATCACGCCTGCAGGTGCCCAATACGGCTGCAAGAAAAATGCCCCCGTTTCGGTGGCAACCCGCGTCATCACCAAGAAAAGCAGGAGCGTTAGGAGCACGAACAGGCACGAAAAAAGGAAGCTCAACCCGGCACCGTGCAGGAGGTACAGCGCGAATAGGATGAAGAGCACCAGCGCTCGGGCAGCCCAAATTGAATAGCCGGGTACCTCAGATGACTTGCGCCTGCCTACGGCACCCAACAACACCTGCGTGTAGAAATGGCGCCCGGTGTAGAAAATGATCCCGGCCATCCCAAGAAATGAGCCGAACCTGAGGAGATTCGAGTTCTTGGCGTCGAGAATGTGGCCGTCCAACGGGAAGCCTTGGGCCAACATCACAGCGCCCACCATGACAAACAGGAGCTGCGCGATGCCGAGGCTGAAGGAAACCTGCGTTGGCATGAAGAAGCTAAACGCAATCACCGACATGTACAGCGTGGGAGCGAAGTAGCCCCAAGAGCCAGAGACTTTCGCGGCGTTCGGGAACAGCACGGCAAGGGCTGTGAAATCGAGGTTCCGTGGGATCTCGGGGATGCCGGGGAACCAAGCGTGCAAGCCATTGATAAGGTGCCAGCCAAACAGGGCGATGAACCCGGCCCAGAAGAGCTTGCTCCGCGCGACATCCGGCAAGGAATTACCGGGCTTTCTTTCGACGGCTTCTTCGATGAAGCGTGCCACCGGGTACGCCAAAAGCTCCCGTTTGGACCACTGAGGATGCACGATGAGCGCCATGCAGAGCGATGCCAGCGCAAAGGCAATCGCCAGCCCACCCCACAACCAAATCGTCGGCCACCACGCGTGCCAAGGCAGCCCACTCAGGCTGAGCTGATTGTTCAAACCTCGGCCTTGCAGGAGCGTGTCGACGGCCAGCGGATCGGCACGGCCGCCTAAGAGCAGAGCGCCGCTACCGCTCGGTGGTGCGATAAAGAATTCAGGAAGGGCCCCCACGAGGGCCCCACGGTTCAGCGCGATCGTCTCCGCTTCGCTGCGTTGTTTGGCAGGTTTGTGCGCAATTGCGGCGAGGGTTTCAGAGAGCGGAGCCTTAAAAATTGCAGGATTGAAGAGCGTGGGCTCGCTCAACGCTTGGTTCAACGCGTGCGTGAGGTTCGGAAGTTGATCGACATCCAGCTTCGGCGTGTTGGCGGCTTGCTCAAACAGGCGCTGCGAAGCTGTATTCATGGCTCGGAAGAGCTGACCCTGAGCCGTTGGGTTCTTCGCCTGTTGCACGAGCTCGCGCGGCAGCCGTTCCCAAGCTTTCACCTGCCCCTGGCCGAACTCGGACGAAGCGCCTGGCACGTAAGAAAATACATTCGTGGATTGCCACGCGGTCTTGGTCTTCAGCCAGTGCGAGGGCAGCGCGGTGACCGTGGCGAACGCGCGGTAGAAATTCGAGCCCGGCCAGCCACAAGCAGCCAAGCCGAGGGCAACCACCACAGCTATTTCACTGCCCTTCAGAGGGAAACGAGGCCCTAGCGTGCGCAGAGCGGGATTGATCCCGAGCAACAACACGACGGCAAAGCCGAACACCGAGATCGGGAGGTGATTCCCAATGAGAGGCGTCTGCCCGATCACCCAATCGTTAAAAAACGTTGAGAGCGAGATGCCCAGACCGAGCAATAAACCGATGATTACGCCGCGCAGCGTCATTGAACTGAGAGTGTCGAGGAGGCCTTCGGGACCCGTGTAGGAAAAGGAGGGGCTCTTGTACAGGACTCCCAACGCTCCGCCTAGTTGAGGGTTTCGATTGAGACCCAGCGCCGCTTGCGCTATGGCCGGCTGGGTCATGCCGAACGAGCTTTTGCAGCCGAATTCGGGCAGCCAGCTTCGCGTGGTGCACTTGGCGAGGCTGCCGCGGCATTGGCAGAATCAGCCCCACCAGCATCCCTATAAGGAGATTGTTATCCCCACCAGTGGCTGCGTGGAAACCACGGTTGACGGTCAGACCAAGAAGGCGGGTCCGGGCGAAGTGTTGCTCTACCCAGCGCACGTGGTTCATCAGTCCCGGGCGCTCAACGGCAAGCCACTCACCCAAATTGTTGTCGGCTGGTCAGGCCAGCCAAAAGTGAGCTTGCCCGATGTGCTGACGTGCTTGCCGGATGCTTCAGGGCGGCTAACGGTTCTTGGGCGTTGGTTTTTGGAGGTGCATCCGACGGCGGACAGCGCTCAGCAAGAATTGGCGCAGGCGTTGCTCACTTCGTTGCTGTTCGAGATCAGCCACAATCTCCAGTCTCACGTTTCCAACTTAACATCCATCGTGCAACGCCACGTGAAAGCTCACTTGGCTGAGGATCTTTCGATTTCAAACTTGGCCGAGGCTGCCGGGCTCAGCCCTTTTCACTTCGCCCGCCTCTTTAAAGAAGCCGAGGGCATCCCGCCGATGACCTTCGTTCGCAACGCGCGGATCGCCGTAGCCCGAACGCTCCTCGAAACCACACGTCTCACGCTGCGCGAGGTGGCGGAAAGTGTTGGCTTCGGGGACCAATTCCAACTTTCTCGAATCTTTCGGCGAGTTTTGGGCGTCTCACCGAGCGAGGTGCGTGCAGGCCAGCGGGAGCCTGCGAAGTAGCGGTAACGCGTACGCGTAAGCGTTAGAAATCAGCCGATCAACGAACGTTCGCAAGCAAAATCGGCAATTTCTTCGATTCTTTGCGCGGAGGCTAGGTGCTCAAGGCTCGTCGGTTTGAGTTCGCGTAGCGCGTGCGCGTAGTCGTGGAGTGCCGCTCGGTTGGCACTCGGTGCTGCCGAGATCGCCTCTCTGAAATCGCTGGCCAGGCGTTCGCTGCACACTGCGTTTTTTTCGCTGAGTAGCGCCACGGCGTGGTCGAACCATTTGCTGCCGGCGCCAGCCACGGTCAGTTTCAAACTCAACTGAACAGCGCTCAGAAACGTGTCGTCGTCCACTGTGCGGCCCAGCCGTTGCTCCCGGAGGACTCGCTCAAGGTGCCCTGAGAGCAGACCTTCGGCTTCGGTGGTCTTGCCTGCTAAGAAGAGCGGCTCCGCGGCGCGCGCCACCAATTCAAGGACGGCGGTCTGCCGTGTGTGTTCTGCCTGGGTGATGGCGGGGAAATGGGTGGGGGTGATCGCGCTTGCGGCGGAAAGGCCGGTGATCAGCATGCAACCGAGCGTTCGCTTTGACGCATCAAGTGCGATAACGCGCGCGTGCGGAGGTAGCCCGAGTTCAAAGACCAGCTCTTGGCGTCCGATGCGTAGGGTGTCGCCGTGCTTCAGCTTATAAGAGCCGGCCACTCGCTGTTCGTTCACGTATACGCCGTTCACACTCTGCAGATCCCGGAAGACGACTTCATGAGCTTTAACCTCGAGTTCCGCGTGACGTCGCGAGACGAGCGGCTCATCAAAACAGAAGTTGCAGATTGGGCTTCTTCCAAACAGCAGCGTCCCCGGAACCAGGAGAATGCAGTGGTCCGCGTAGCGCAGCGAAGGCGCGTCGCTAGCTTCGCCGGAGTGGCGTCTTGCGAACCTGCCCGAAGGAGAAAGTCCCATCGAACGCAAGAACGGCCGCGTGCCTTGAGACTTTAGTGGGAAACGAGCGAAACCCTAGAAAGTGCCCGTCACGCCCAGGCTGCCCAGCCCAATGTACGGTGTCACGCTTGAGGCGGCCGCGTGGTCATCGTTTCCGCTCACAATAAAGAGGGCGATGCCAGCACCTACACCTGCCACGCCGGCGATGATGCCCACGGCGCCGAGCGAGCTGGCACTCGCCGCGTCGCTATCTAGCTGCTTGATCTTGTCCTGGGTGGCAACGTTGCAGGCGCTGCCTCTTGGAGAGGCGCCACACCCGCTGCTGTCAAAGAGAGAGTTTGAATCCGAACTCTTACCGCTGCCATCCAAGAGGAAGAACGTGCCGACACCGAGACCGACGGCGCCTACACCGAAAGCCACGTAGCTACCGATCCGAAGACCGTTGGGGCCTTTGCCACTTGTTCCGGAATCGCCGCCGGGGGGGGTAAGGCTCACTGCGGCGGTGTTTTCACCCGGAGCGGACGGCACCGCACCCGGGGCGTCGGGTGTTGGACCGGGAGAGGCAGCTGGCGCAGCACCGTTCTGCTCTTGGAGATCGAGCACCACCGTTTCGCGAGCACCCTCGGCAATCGTGAGCGATTTCTCCAGAGACTTCTTGCCTTCTGCAAACGCCTGAAACACGTGTTTGCCGGGATCGATCGGGAGCGGAACTCCGAGCAGTGCCTGGGGAATGGCCACACCGTCCATCGTGACGGTGACCGGTAGCGGGCCTGCGCCTTGGGCAGCGGCAGTGACGTAGGGTAAGCGAGGCTCTAGGAGCTGGAGTTCTTTTTCGGCATCACCCACCGCGCGCCGTACGGCCTCGGAAGCATCCGCGGCCACGCCCGCCCGTCGGATTTTTAGGTATGTTTCGCGGGCCTTTACCAGCTTGCCGAGCTTCACCAATGAGCGGGCGAGATACAGCTTCTGCACGGGTGAATGCACAATCGATTCAGCCCTCGTCATCATGTCGACAGCGTCCGCATAACGCCCTTCGTTGAAGGCTTTAGCGCCCTCCGTGGCTGCGGCCCGCGCACCTGCGATTTCCTCGGAGGTCTGCGCCGAGGCGACACTCCCCAATAAAAGAACGCCTGGTAGGGTTAGCGAGGCGATGAGAAAAGCTTTCGGACGTCCTAAGAGGCTTCGATGCGGCATAGCCTCTTCACGATAACACGACCCTCACCGCAACCGAAATTGCTGACCACCGATGGGGAGCTGCCCTGCAAGGAAAGAAGGTGTTTTGGCCGCGTGGCGGTGGATCCGGCCCGTGCTTCGGGCATTTGGGATTGATGGCCGCTTCGTTTCAGGGCATCACGCGCACGGTGCCTGAATGACCCCGTGGAAAGTACTCAAGAGCGAAACGCTACTTGAGCATCCTTGGCTCACGATTCGCGAGCAGGCCGTAGCGCTCGGAAACGGAAACGTTATTGAAGCGTTTCATCTGGTCGAGAGTCCGGATTGGACGGGTGTCTTGGCGCTTACCGAAGACCAAGAAGTGATTCTGGTGGAGCAATACCGGCACGGGTATGGGCGCGTGAGCGTCGAGTTACCTGCGGGCGTTGTGGACCGAGGGGAGGAGCCACTAGCCGCGGCCAAACGCGAGCTGCTGGAGGAAACGGGATATGTCGCTGACGCATGGCAGCCCCTGCTCAGCGTCTGTGTGGAGCCCAGTAGAAACACCAATCGTGCCCATTTCTTTTTCGCACGCGGCGCCCGGAGGATCCAAGAACCCAAGCTAGATCCGGGCGAAGATCTCGCGGTGCGCTTGGTTTCCGCTAGCGCTCTACTGGAAGCGCTCGACGATCAAAGTGTCGCGCACGGCGTTCACGTAGGGGCCATCTTGATGGCCGTGCGGCGTGGCTGGCTCTAAGTTATTCTAAGGTGATCATGTACGGTGAAAGCGCGAGTACGTTATCGCCATTGGCCACAGCGTTGACGGCATTGAGGTAGGGCTGAAGTGCGCGCGGCATAGTCTGCGCCAAGGCACTCTGGCGTAGGAGAAAGCTGTGAAGGCGAGCGTCCGCTTGTTCCGCGTCGGGTGTTTCTCCCTGGAACAGCAACTCCAACCAACTTTCGTTCAAGCCCTCAAAGGAAACGGGAGCGTCCTTAGGGAGGCCGGCCAAGCGCCGTGCAGCAACCAGTGAGGCTTCGAGACCACCGAATTCGTCCACCAACCCACGTTCAAGCCCCTGAACACCACTCCAAATGCGCCCCTCAGCGCTTTTTGCGATCAGCTCCACGGGCTTCTTTCGTCCTTCGGCAACTCGCTTCAGGAACAAATCGTACACAACAACGATCTGCGCGCGCACACGTTCTTTCATGGCATCATTCCACGGCGTTAGCAAAGAGAGGTATGCGGCGCGTCCTTCCGCATCCGGGCGCGGGCTGGCTGGAAAAGTTACTGCATGCACGCCGAAGCGCTCGAGCGCACTGTTGACGCTAAATTTGCCACCGACGACACCGATCGAGCCCACGATACTCGAACGGGGCGCGATGATGCGATTGGTGGCAGAAGCGATGTAGTAGCCGCCGCTTGCGGCCATCGAACCCACCGAAGCTACAACGGGCTTTCGGCTTCTCAATGCCATCACATCTTTCCAAATAAGATCGCTCGCTAGCGCGGAGCCTCCTGGCGAATCGATGCGCAGGACCACGGCTTTGACAGCGTCGTTGTTCTTGAGGCGCTCAAGCGTCTTGTGCATGGCGCTCGAAGTGATGCCCTGGCTTTCGAAAGCGCCACCGCCGGCCATCGAAATGCTGCCGACCAAGGGCACGAGTGCGACCCGCGGTTTCGAATCGAGGTCGGCCTCATCGCCGACCAACGAACGCAACAAGCCCAAAAGTGGCGCGCTCCCGCCGCGGTTCGCTTGGGGTCCGAAACTTGGCTGCACGTTTTCAGTTTTGGTTTGTTTTTTGAGCGAGAGCAGCGCCTCGGGGGCGTACCCAATCTGATCGATCAAGCCGTGGGCCTGAGCTTCAGCCGGTGTGAAGGGCCCGCCTTCGAAATCTTCAGCTAGATTCTTCGCTTGTTTTCTTGAAGCGGCCGACTCGCTCAACCAAGCTTCGCGAATCGAGCGCAGGGTGACGAGCAGTGATTCGCGCGCTTCGTCGGTTGGCCCCGAACGGATGAACGTTTCTGCAAAGCTCTTGAACTTACCCGCGCTCACGAAGTCGGCCTGCACGCCGACCTTCTCCAGCAGCTCTCCCAAGTACAAGGATTGGGCGGCAAGTCCGATGGTTTCCAGGCTGCCGGCTGGGCTCAGCCAAATCGAATCACAGCCTTTGGCAACGAGCCAGGCGCTCTGATTACCCAACGTGTGAGCGTGGCAAGTTACCGGCACGCGCAGCGTCTTGAGGAGTCCCCCCAACTCCTCGGCATGCGTGAAATCGAGTTGGGTCTCGCCCAGACTGACGAAGACGCCCTTGATGTCCTCGTTCTTTCCGACGTCATTTAACGCATTCACGAGGCCGAAGTACGTGCGTTCCACGGGAAACGGGAAAACCCCACCGCCGCCCGCGACCTCCGGAAAGCCTGACGTAAGATCCAGCGTCGCGATGCGCGCTGTTCCAGCGAGGAGTGTCTTCGGCTGCTTTCCGTCTGTCGCCGCGGGCAAACCGAGTGCGCGGGGGCGGCCACTGCAGGCACTCATAAATAGGGTGAACGTGGCGACAAGCGCTAGCCGAGATCGAATCATTGCGAGGGATCGAAGCACAGCGCTGCCCCTAGGACCACCGAGTGCTCGCTTCAAGGTACTGAACCGGGCAAATCTGTTGTGTCGATGTGGGGAGGAGCCGTGGGAGGAGCGTCGGGAGGAGCGTCGGGAG
>CAZSUA010000063.1:12433-20728 GCA_964609655.1 uncultured Polyangiaceae bacterium
GGGAGGAGCGTCGGGAGGAGCGTCGGGAGCTGGGCTTCCGCTACTGGGCTGCGGTGCAGCGGGTGCAGGCGCGTTTGCAGCTTCGTTAATGCGTGATTGCGCTCGTTGACCATAAGAGCTTGCCGCGCCACCCTGTTCTACGATGCGGCGATAGAGGGTCAATGCCGTCGCTCGATCTCCGGTTTGCCAGTGATAATCGGCGCTGCCGAGCATTGCGGGCAGGTAGCTAGGGTTGAGGTCAAGAACCTGTGCGTAGAGTTTACCTGCACGCGCACTATCTCCGCGGCGTTTTGCGGCGTCAGCCCGACCCGTCAAGGCTTCGGTGTTGGTCGGCTGTGTGCTCAATACCTCTTCGTAGAGTCTGTCTGCGCCCTCGGCGTCGCCCAGGGCGAGGGTTTTTCTCGCTTGCTGAAGCTTGTCCTGGAAATTCCCGGTGCTCGCTCCGCGAACACCCCCCGGGCTTTGGGGACTCCCGGCCTCGTCGGTTGCGCCGGTTGCGCTAGGCGAGGGGGCTGCAGAGACAGCAGCCGCCGGGGCAGCATCCCTGGCCGCCAGGACAAACGCTCTGAGCGGTGCTAACAAGGGATGTCCAGGCTGAATCCGTTCAAGCTCAGTACTTGCCTCTGAAGGCTTTTTGGCGCGGACCAAAGCGTAGACGAGCGCCGCCTGAACTCGGCCGAGCGCCCCTTCCCCGAGCGCTGCGGCGCGGAGGCGTTGTACAACGTTCGGCCAATCCGGAGTTGCCTCAGCCAGATCAAGCGCTACCAGTGCGTACGCATTTTCCGATTTTGATGAATGGTTTCCAAGACGCGCCACCTCGGCACGAGCAGCGGCTAACTTCCCCTGTATCCGCAGAACATCGATCCTCCCTCGAATCGCAGAGAGTTCCTGGTTCGCCGGGGCTGTTTGCTCAACCGCGGCCTGCGCTTTCAGAAGGCGCGTCGCTAGATCGCGCTCGGTGGCATCGATGAAGGCTTTGTTCTGAGGATCGATGAGCCTCAGCTTGAGCCACTCAATATCAGCGCGGATGGCTTCGAGCTCTGCGCGCGCGCCAAGGGCCTCCGGATCCTGCTCCGAAATGCCAAGCCCTTTGTCGATCTGCTCCTTGGCAGACTCAAGCTCCCCTTGATTGAGAAGCAGGCTGGCTTTGTCGAGCAACGCGCGGGTTCGCGCGTGCGCGCCGTCTGAAATCGCGGTCTTCACTTCCGCCGCAGGCAGCACATATTTCCTACCGACGGTCAGCAGCAAGAAGATGAGCACAGCAAGACCTACGAAGGCGAGTAACCATTTGAGCGACGCGCCGCGTGGCCGCACGCCGGGGATTTCGCTCGAGCTTCGCGCCAGATCCAGCTCCCGCAAGGCCGTGGTCAGGGAGCGCGCGGAATCGGCGTAGGCTCCTGCCAAGGGCGCCTGACCTTCCGGGAGCGTTCGCGAGAATGGCGAACCATCGCGTGAAGCTGGCCCTTGGGGGGCCGCGGCTTTCGGGGCGGTTGGCAGCGAATTGGGATTGGGGAGGCGATCGGGATACGGACGAGTCGCTGTTTCCTCAGTCTGGGGGTCGTCACTCGCGGGAGAGGACTCAACATTGCTATAAAGCGCCGGCTTGGTGCTGCCGACACGTGGTGCCGTGGGAGGAGGGTGATTCTCAAGGGCACGAGCTACGGATTGGAAGGGTTCGGGTTGTTCCGTTGGGACCGCTGATACCTTGGAGCTAACGGCACTCGCCCGGGTCGGAGGCTCTTTGGAAACGGGCCGAGGTGCTTGGGTGGCGCTGGCTTGGGCGTCGAAGCCAGGGTTAGGTGGAGCTACTCCGTAGAGGGTACTTATTTTCTTACTGTCGGGCTTCGGCGCGTCCGCTTTGACCCGAAAAAATCCCTCCAACTCAGCAATTGAACGGAGCGGCTTGGGCGGATGGTTGCCACGTGAAAGGAGATCATCCAACGTCACTTTGCCAGCGGCGATGCCTTTTTGCAGCTCCTTCAAGGATGTGAAAACGTGCTCTTCGCCGGCGCGCGTGCTCACTAGCCAGCGCTCAGGGGCTCCATTCCCACTTTGCGGAAAGATCTTAAACTGATGTCCGCAATTGGTGCACTTAACGGTAGTGCCGCGCTCGGAAATGAGCGCATCGTCAAATTCGTAGTCGGTGGCGCAACGAGGGCAACGAACGTCCATGGAGAAAGCTGCTCAGTACTTACTTGATCACGCGCAGATAAGGGGGAAGTGGGCGTTTGGAAGCTGCGGCTACTGGCAAGGCTTGTTGCTTTTGCGGTTCAGACTTTGCTGCGCGCTTCGGGGCTGTTTTCTCGATAGCGGGAGCCAAGGCTTTGGCTTCTTTGGCGTTGGCGCGCTTTCTCTTCGCCGCCGCCGCGCGCTTCGCTTTCAACGCGGCTGCTTCGCTCTGGCTTGGAACCGCCTTCAGCGTGGCGCTCCCACGGCTTCCCGCAGGTGGCGCTGCCGCTGGCTTCTGCCCTGCCGGCCCGAGCTGAGCCGCCACTTCCGGGGGGACATCATCCGGCCAGACCATACCGCGCCCGTTCTCGGCCACGATCGCGAAGATCGCGGTCCAGGGGATGACACAATAATGTGGCGTTCGGTTAAAGCTTAACGTGCACGTCACCCCCGCGTCGTCCAACGCAAGATCACGAATCGGGACGGGCATATTCAAACCTACTTGAAGCACCAGCTGCGGTTGCTTGGTGAAGGACACCGGGACGCTGACACCCGTGCGTCGCGGATCCAAGTGTAGGAACACGCTTGTTTCTTCTAGGAAGGCGAGAGATATGGCCTGCTTATCAGGAAGCTCATGCGTGCGATTTGAGGACATGCTGGTGGGCCTTCATAGCGAATGCAGAGCAGAAACGCTAGGTTCGGGGTGGTCAGTCGTCCGAGCCTTTCGGCGTCCACAAGGCGAGCAGCTCACAGCGCGAATTCATGGACAATAGCGCTCCATCAGGATCCACCGACGCCGCCAGGGAAGCGAGGGCTGCGGTCGGCATGCGCTCTTCGTGGCCCGTTAAGGTGGAGAGCAGGGATTCGAGCCCCGGGTTGTGGCCGATCATGAGGACCTTCTCAGCTTCCCTCGACAATCTGGCCAGGGCATCCAAATAGGCTTCAGGCTCAGCCAAGTAGAGCTCTGGCAGAAAACTCACGGAGCCGCTAAAGTTGCACGCCAAACCGGCCAACTTGAACGTCGACCGAGCGCGCATAGCGGTCGAGCAAAGCACGAGGTCCGGCACCAGATCCTTCTCTTTCAGGTGCTGGCCCACACGTGTGGCTGCCTCCTCGCCGCGGGGGTTGAGCGGCCGGTCGTGGTCCAGTGTGTTCGGAGCTGCCCAGCTCGACTTCGCATGGCGTAACAAAAGGAGTGTGCGCACGCTCATGTTCCAAGGCCAATTCTGCGGCATGCGTGACGAAGGAGCAATGCCCGAATGGTTCCGCGCGGACGTATGCTAGCTTGGCACGCTCAGGAGCCCCGCTTGGCGCAGACGATACTGGTAGTTGAAGACGAGCCGGCAATTCAGGAGTCCGTCGCCTACGCACTTAAACGCGAGGGATTTCTGGTGGATACCGCTGGCACACTTTCAGCGGCCCAAGATTTCCTGACGCAAGCCGATTTGGTGCTCTTAGACCTCATGCTCCCGGACGGTAGCGGCTTCGATTTGATCAGCACCCTGCGTGGGGCAGGCAGGCTGACGCCGATCATCGTTTTGAGTAGCCGTGATGCAGAAGCCGACAGAATTGCCGCACTCGAGAACGGCGCAGATGATTACGTCACGAAGCCTTTTTCTCCGCGCGAAGTGGTGGCGCGCGTGAGAGCCGTGCTGCGGCGCGTCGCCTTGCCAGCGACGGTTCTGTTGGATGAAGGTCATCTGGCGCTGGATCAGGACACACGCCGTGCCAGGGTTTTCGGTCGAGCCCTGGAGCTCACCCGCGTCGAATTTGACGTATTGGCTTGCCTGCTTTCGAATCAGGGACATGTCTACACACGGGAACAGCTTATCAGCCAAGTTTGGGGTGCTGGCTTCGCCATCACCGATCGCACCGTCGATTCTCACGTGAAGTCCTTGAGGCGCAAGATTGCTGAGGCCGGAGCCGATCCCAGCCTGATCGAAACGGTCCGTGGAGTGGGGTACCGCGTCACCCACGCATCGGACCGCGCGAGCGTTCGGCCTTGATTCGTTTAGTTGTGGTGGCGGCCGCAGCCATTGGCCTCATCCTATTCGTCACGTTTGTGATCGCTCGCTTGGTGCGCACGCGCACGCGCGGCATGTCGGTGCGGATGCAGGTCTTTCTAGCCTTGGCCTTGATCGTCGGGACCTTTGCTTTTGGTTTGGGATTGATGGTGTTGGATCGGATCGAGGCGCGCACCGTGCGCGTGGCCACCTTTGCCGCCGAGGAGCAGGCCAAGATGATTGCCGCCATCATCGAGGGTGATCTGGAGCGATCGCGCGTCGCGATCGAACGAGTGGCGCGTCGCCTCGAATTGGGCAAGCAGCGCACCGATGAGCTGCGGCTTGAGCTCCTCGATACGAATGGGCACCTGCTATTTCCAGCAGATCCCCGAAGTGCTCAAGGAACGCCTGGCACCGTCTCCTATGACGCGCCCATCAAGCTTGAAGGGCGCAGTATTGGAGTGGTGCGCGTTGTCAAACCGACACTTGAGATTCAGCGCTTGCTCGCGGATTTTGCGCCTACGGTGCTGGTGATCAGCTTGGTGCTGGGTGCCGCCGCCGCGCTTGCCGCGGCCTGGATTGGTCGCGCGATAGCTCAACCGATCGAGGCACTGAGTGAGTTTGCCGAAAGTGTTAGCCTGGGCGAGCGGACGCAGGTTCCCCGCCTGGTGTTCGGGCGCGAGGTGAAGAGGCTCGTGCAATCCATCGATTCGATGCGTCGTCAGCTGGAGGGGCGCCCGTTCGTGGAGACTTTTGCCGCGGATTTGTCGCATGAGCTCAAGAATCCTGTGGCTGCCATCTTGGCCAGCGCCGAAGTTCTGGAAGAAGGCGCGATCGAAGAGCCGGCCTTGGCGCGCCAGTTTGTAGGAAGAATTCGTGAAGCGGCCAGTAGGATTGAACGGTTGCTGCGCGATTTGGTCAGTCTCGCGAGGATTGAAGCCCGGGGTGTGGAAGCGCTCGCTTGGATCGATCTCGGCGGCATCACCCGCGCGGTGGTGGAAGGGCTGGGTGAGCGTCGCGGGCGTGTTCAACTTAGGATTGGAGACGGCTTGCGCGTGCGTGGCGACGAGAGCTGGTGTGTGCGAGCCATCTTCAATTTGGTGGATAACGCGCTGGTACATTCAGAGCCAGGCTCCGAGGTGAGCGTGAACATCCAGCGTGTTTTCGAGGCTGTCGAGCTCACGACGACGAACGGCGGCGCTATTGGCAAGCATGTGCGCAGCCAGCTGTTTCGCCGTTTCGTGACCACGCGGGCCGACAAGGGTGGTTCTGGGCTTGGGCTTGCGATCGCACGGGCGGTGGCCGAGGCGCACGGTGGTCGACTGGATCTAAAAGTTCACGGCCCTCTTCAAGTGACCTTCTGCTTCAGCCTACCCTCCGAGCCTGGATCCTTGGGGCTTGAGCCCCCCGAAGATCCCGGCTGATTCCTTGAAACCTCCACGATTCGCGGCCCCTTTCGCCAACGCCTTCTGGCAAGCTCACAGCAACACGGCCTGGCGCTGGAGCCAGCTGTGGGGACTTACTTAGAGGAGCCATACGTGGGTGATAGCAAGCAAAGCTTGGCGGCGAACTTCAACAAGCAAGCTCAGGGGACTTCCAAGTCAGGGTGGGAAGGGCGCTTGCCTCGCCATGTTGCCATCATCATGGATGGTAACGGTCGCTGGGCGAAAGCACGCGGCCTAGAGCGCGTGGAGGGCCACTCGGAGGGCGCTCGCGCCGTGCGTGAAACGGTAGAATCCTGCGCGAAGCTCGGCATCGAATACCTCACACTCTACGCCTTCAGCGTTGCGAATTGGGCACGCCCACCGCGCGAAGTGCGAGCGTTGATGAATCTCTTGGTCTACTTCGCCAACAAAGAAAAAGAAGAGCTGCGCAAAAACAACGTGCGCGTGCGGGTCGTGGGCAATCTCGATGATCTCCCGCTGTTGACTCGCCACTCCGTGGAGCAGCTGATGGCCTACACGGCGGATTGCCAAGGCATGACGCTCTCGCTGGCGCTTTCCTACGGCGGGCGTCGGGACATCGTGGACGCGGCGCGAGCGCTAGCGGCCAAAGCACGTGCCGGTTTGATTCTGCCCGAGGACATCGACGAAGCCGCTTTTCAGCGCGAAATGTCCACCGATTCGCTGCCGAATGTGGACCTCCTGGTGCGCACCGGTGGCGAAACCCGCGTGAGCGATTTCTTGCTCTTCGAGTCCGCTTACGCAGAGTTCGTGTTTCTGCCCATCATGTGGCCAGACTTCAACGCCGATGCACTCGCCCTGGCGCTGGATGCGTACGCGGGCAAGGAACGGCGTTTCGGTCTGACCTCAGAACAAGTGCAGCGGAGCGTTCATTCGTTCGATCCGCCGGACTTGCTCGCTGCTCAGTGAGGCGAAGCAGGTAGGTCGCGGATCTGCAGCAGCTCCACGTCGAACACCAGCGTGCCGGAAGGGGAGCCAGGCCGCGCGGGCTTGTCGCCATACGCGAGGCTGCCCGGGATCCAAAAGCGAACTTTCTCACCCTCAACCATCAACTGCACGCCTTCGGTCCAACCCTTGATCACTTGATCGAGGCGGAAGCTGGTGGGAGCGCCGCGCGCGACCGACGAATCAAACATTTTTCCGTCGGTTGTCCAGCCTGAATAGTGCACGGTGACGTTGCTCGTCGCCGTGGGCTTCTTCTTGCCGGTGCCCTTGGTGAGCACGCGATAGGCCAAGCCACTCGCCGTTTTCGTGGCCGTTTTGGGCGCCGCAGCCACATCGGCGGGGGCTTTGGGGGCACTTTGGATTTGCAGCAACTCAACGTCAAAGACCAGCATGCCAGCAGGCGCACCGGCGCGCGGAGATTCTCCGTAGGCTAATGCGGCAGGGATCCAGAAACGCCGCTTCTCGCCCACCACCATGAGCTGCAAGCCTTCTGTCCAGCCCTTGATAACACCGGTGACACCAAACGATGCAGGCTCGCCGCGCTGAACCGAACTGTCAAACATCTTCCCATCCGTCGTCCAGCCTGTGTAGTGAACGCTCACTCGATCTTCGAGCACTGGATTCTCGGTGCCAGTCCCCTTTTGGATCACTTTGGTGGCCAGGCCGCTTGCGGTTTTCTTGGCATCGCTGGGCGCCGCCGCGACATCTGCAGGAGCGGGGATAGCTGCAGGTGTTGGTGCGGGTGCCACAGGAGCAGCCGTGACAGCGGGAGCTGCCGTGGTTGCGGCGGCCGCCGTCGCAGGTTCATCTTTGGGTGTTGACATGGGGGGGTCAGCTGGTTGCTTGTTGCAGGCGTTGAGTGAAAGGAGCGCCAGAGCGCACACAAGAGAAGTTCTTCGGGCCATCATGGGCGCGCAGTCTAGTGGCGTCCGTGGCGCGACACAATCAGCTGATTGGTCGCAAGACTCTACAAGGCGTACTCGATGGTGTTCAAGGACTCCACGCGGTCCTTCCATTCAAGCTTCAGCAGTTGCTCGCGGAGGCAGGACTCTAAGGCTGCGTTCTTCGGACTCACGCTGAGATCGAGACCCACCACTTTGCCATTCCAGACTGCAAGCCGCAGCTTGAAGTGCTGCGCTGCGCTGGGCTTGCAGGGCGCGTAGAGATCGGGATTCTGGAGCGGTGCGGAAAGCACTTCTTGCTCCATGTTCAGACGGGGAATTCCGTCTGGGACCGCTGAAGTTGCCTCATTGACGGACATGCCAGGCTTGAACTCAGGCGTTGGGATTGCCGGCTTCTTCGGAGGCGGAGCTTCTTCCTCATTCGGATTTTCAGTTTCGCTTTTCTCCTGCTTGGAGGCTTCTTTTGCGGCAGGCTGGCGCGTGGTTTCGGTAGCTGGGGGCAGTGCTTCGGTGCTTGGGTCGGCTGCAGCAGGGGGCGGTGCACCTGCGCAGCCCATGGCCAATGAAGCCAAAACAGCGGACAACAAACACGAAACTGGTAGTGCTAAGGGCCTCATTGGACGGAGGCTACTTCGGCCGCGAGGGCGCGTCGAGGGGCTCGAAGGCGCGTAAACCTTAGTGGAATTCAGCCTATAGTGGATCGACCCGGGAGCTTGAGCTAAGAGCAGCGCGCACACGCGCCCGTAGCTCAGCTGGATAGAGCAGTGGATTTCTAATCCACCGGTCGCAGGTTCGAACCCTGCCGGGCGTGCC
>CAZSUA010000064.1:0-18509 GCA_964609655.1 uncultured Polyangiaceae bacterium
AGCCCAGCATCACCGCGTGCCATCATCTCATGCAGATGCACCAGCGCCGGATGCACCAGCTACAGATGCACCAGCTACAGATGCACCTGTAGTTGCGGCTTCGGCCTCAGTGGCGCTGCCCCAGTTGTCGCCCGCGTCCGACGTAGTTCCGGGTGAATTGGAGTATCCTGGTTACGTGCCAGGTTATCGGCGTGTGCCCGGCATTGGACTATCGCCTTACGCTCCCGGGGTGAATCCGCCGATCGGTGGAACGACTCCCTCATTCGGAGCCACCATTCGTCCACAACAGTGGAACGTCGATTTTCATGGAAATTTCATTTGGTATGGTTCGGCAGGGATCGGAACTGACGGCCGTACCGGTGCCACCGCGTTTCACCTCCCCGGTAGGGGTGACGATGGATATGAAACACCGAATACTGAAGCCTATTTTGGCTTTACCGTAAGCCAGGGGCCCATAGTGTCGTCTGTGAACTACAACACAGATCTAAACGCCTACGGCTTTGAGATGGTCTACACCCCAGCGGTTGCTCCCGGCTGGCAACTCGAGCTTGTTTTTGGTGAGACGGGTCGTGGCTTTGGCGGTCCAGTAGGGCTTAACGGCCTAGGGGCTCGAACGCGCACCGAATGGCAAGCTGACACGTACCTTGGGTTAGTTTTTGATCAAGGAGTCTTGTTCGATTCGCGCAGTGATAATGATCGGGGTAACACGGTTCTCGGTCAGTTTTATAGCGTAGATGCCGATTACGACGGGGTCTATCAAGCCACCGTTGCGTTTGTCACACGGCGCTTCCAGGATGCGGAGCCAGTCAAGCAGATGGGAGAGGGTCCGCTCATCCGGCTTTGGACCGCGGACCAGGCGGTGAATCAGGGCGCCTTGAGTCTCCGTTGGTTCGGCGAAGATTTAGGTGAGGTGAACTTAGGGCTCCAGTACACTAGGACCCTGAATTGGGCGAGGGACTCCCTGGGGTCCGGTCGAGGCGGCGGGGGGTCACTGCTTGAGGACGCGCTGGGGGCTCGCAAGGCCGCGCTAACAGCTCAGGGGGGATACTCGCTGAGTATCTTTCGCTTTCTCGATCCAAGTTTCTACGATCCCGACGGCAGAGATTTGAAAGCTAGCGTGAATTTTTCCTATGTAAAACCCCTCGATCCGCTGCCCATTGTCGCGAAGTTGGGGGATTTTTACAGTGTGGGGGTGGGCCTAAGCTACCGGATTTTCGGCGGGGTGCGGGTTTGGACTGATTACAATCTGCAAGAGCCTTCCGTGAAGCTCGAGGACAACCAGCAGGCTACGCAGAAGTTTTCCAATGTTGAAACCAACGTGGAATTTAAAACGGCCCCACTCAGCCCAGAGTACTTTCAGATTTCCTGGGCGCACGAGTTCCACGCCAAGGCTTGGAAACCGAAGCCCTTGAACCCTGGCGACACGGAACGATTCGAATTCCGAGCCGGGATGTTTTGGTGAGGTGGGCGATGAAAACGATTCACTCAGGAAGAACACAAACCGTGAAAGCCCCTGGCTCAGAAGGTAGGTTGCCGATGAAACGCTCCATGACAAGCGTGGTGGTGCTGGCGGGTCTCACCCTAGCAGCTCCACTCGCCGCACAAGAAGAGCAGGCGAACGAAGATTCCGTGCGCGTGACCCCGCCCCGCCTGAACCTAGATCCGGGGGCTCCCGTGAATCCGAGCGGCACGTTGAACATCAACAACGGCTACGAGTCGACACGTAGCGACGATTGGGTGTTCAATTTTCATGGGACGATGCAGTTTCCGATGACGTTTACGGTTGGTCCGCGCGATGGGCGCACAGTGGCCCCCGATCAGAGCGACACCGTTTTTCACACACCGGCGTTCTATCCCGGGAGTAATCCGAGCCAATTTGCTTGGACCGGCGCAATCCCGAAGGAATATCTTCAGCTCGCCATGACGTACGGGAGTCCGGCGGTCAAGGCGAGTATTTTGCTCGATCGTGACCGGATCACCGATGCCTTCGTCGCAGTAGATCTCACTGAGGCCTTGGGTCAAAAGCTCAAAGTCACTGTGGGCAAGTTCCGCAGTCGTTATGGAATCATGGGCGAACACGATCTGGGAAGGTACGGCACGCCATTGCTGGCACAGATTGATCAGTCGGCCGGTGAAACCGCCGAGGCAACCTTCGAATCAGGCGACATGGCGTTTGTTATCGAGCAAGGGTTCGGCTTTGCCGGCGTAGATGCAAACGCTCCAACGCTCGCGTCGCACTTGCACGGGGGCCTTTCGTACGCGCGTCTTCTTCAGCTCAATCTCCACTATATTGATGTGCGAAACGTGAGCGACAAGAAGCCCGCCGCGGGCGCAAAGCCGCTTCCCATTTTCCCTTCCGCAAATCTGATCGGCGCGGAGGTCAGATTAACAGCCCAGCAATACGGCCATTTTTACTTCGGGGTTGGCAAGCACACGTTTGAAAATACCGACCCTGATCAGACGGAGACAACGTTTTCGCTGCTTGGCGCGGGCTATCGTGTTCTGAACACGAGTGGCCAAGGAATTGTCGACCAGTATCTCGGAGTGTCCCCGTCGCCATCCAGGTCAGCGGGTAACGGAGGCCTGTTGGTATTGGGCGGCCAGTACGATCTGAGCCTGGCCAATCTGCTCTATCCCGAGCTTGAAGGCTATGGCCCGGACGTCTTCGGTTCTGTTTTTGGAATGTTCACGCAGGTCAACAGTGATAACGCGCTCGCTGACGGTAAGACCCAGTCCAAGTTCGGTGTCGAAGCAACCTACGCTATGCTGTCTTGGTTTGGTGCCGGCATCCGCGCTGACGTCGTGGATTCCTACAGCTTGAATGCCGGCAGACTGGCCACGGACGTCAAAGACACGAAGTTTCAGATGATCTCTCCGCGGCTCATTTTCAAGAGCGACTGGAACAGTAATGATCAGCTGGTGCTTCAGTACAGCCGTGTGAACTACGGCCGTGGCACCATCGCAAATAACTCGCAGGGAGTTCCAGACGCTTCGGTTTATCAGGATGAGAACGTCATCACTGCCTATGGCAGTCTGTGGTGGTGATCGCGGGGTAGGTTGCTTTTTCCTAGTTGATCGGCGTGATGTCGCGACTCCTTGAGGATCTAGCAGCGCGGGGCTTGCTGTATCAGCAGACGCACGCTGAGGAGTTAGCGGCGCACCTGGCGGAGCCGCGGCGCGTATATGGCGGTTTTGATCCGACTTCCGATTCGTTGACGGTTGGTAACCTACTGGTGTTGCAGTTGTTGGCTCGCTTTCAGCGCGCTGGGCACACCCCCGTCATCATCCTGGGAGGGGGCACGGGCTTGATCGGTGATCCTTCAGGCAAGTCAGCGGAACGCCCAACGCTGAGCGCGGAGGTCATTCAGGCGAATGTTGAGGCTCAGCGGCAGATCTTCGCGCGGCTGTTCAGCTTCGAAGGTCCGAACGCCGCCATTGTTTTGAACAATGCAGACTGGCTTTCGAAGCTTGGGTTCCTTGAAGTGCTGCGTGATATCGGCAAGCACTTCTCAGTCAACATGATGATCCAGAAAGACTCCGTACGCGAACGTCTGCACGGGCGGGAACAAGGCATTAGCTATACGGAATTTTCGTATATGTTGCTCCAAGCGTACGATTTTCTGCACCTGTTGGAGCAGCAGCAGGTGACGCTGCAGGTCGCCGGCTCCGATCAGTGGGGAAATATTGTGGCCGGTGTGGAGCTGATTCGTCGTGTTCGCCAACTGGAGGCATTTGGTCTGACGGCGCCGCTCATCACCAAGTCGGACGGGACGAAGTTTGGAAAGACGGAAACGGGGGCCATCTGGCTCACTCAGGAACGAACCTCCGCTTATCAATTCTTTCAATTCTGGCTCAACACGTCCGACGACGAAGTCGCAAAGTACCTGAAAGTATTCACGCATTTTTCGCTCGAGCAAGTTGCCGAGCTCGAAGCAGCGCAAGCGGCAAATCCCGGCGCACGCCCCGCGCAGCGAGCGCTCGCGGAACACATGACGGAGCTTTTGCACGGTGCCGACGCTCGATTGCAGGCAGAGCAAGCTGCCGCAGCGCTTTTTTCAGGCGAAGTTCGCGAACTTTCTGAGGCCCTCTTGGAGGAGATTTTGAGCTCGGCGCCAAGTAGCTCGCACTCTCGGAAGGCGCTCGGAGGGGCGGGTATGTCCGCTGTGGATCTGCTAGTCGAAACAGGTATCGCCACTAGCAAACGCCAGGCACGAGAATTTTTGGCAAACGGGGCGGTAACTTTTAACGGGGCGAAGGTGGCGCCGGAGGCGAACGTTACGCTCGCCGATCTGCTGCACGCGAAGCTACTTCTGGTGCGGCGTGGCAAGAAAACGTGGCACGTCACCCGCTGGAGTTGAGCATGCCAACGTGGGATATCTCGGGGAAAATCGTCGTTATCACGGGGGGCAATTCAGGTATCGGAAGAGAAACTGCGTTGGCGCTCTCCAGGCGAGGGGCCCAAGTGCACATCACTGCGCGTGTCTACGACGAGGGCGTGAGGGTGGCGCGTGCCATCGAAGCTGAGAGTGGCCGTCCGGTCGGCGCCTTTGGGCTTGATTTAGCTTCGTTTGAATCAATTCGACGCTGCGCGGCCGAAATCGGTGAACGCTGTCAGACCCTTCATGTGCTGATCAATAATGCGGGTGCTGTCCACACAGAACGCCGAGAGACACGGGAGGGTTTCGAGATGTCTTTAGGGGTTAATCATTTGGGGCATTTCTTGCTGACGCAGTTGCTGTTGGCGCAGCTTAGAGCTTCTGCTCCGGCGCGTATCATCAATGTCGCGTCTGCGGCGCACCGCCGCGCGCGGGGTGGGCTCGATTTTGACGATATTCAGTCGCGTCGGAGTTACAATGGTTGGCTGGCGTATTGCCGTTCAAAGCTGGCCAATATTTATTTCACGCGGTGCTTGGCACGTAGGCTCGAAGGGACAGGTGTCACGGTGAATGCTCTGCATCCCGGGGTTGTTTCAACGCGCTTCGGTGCCGACGGCGACACACGGGGCCTGCTGCAGTTGGGGATTCGGCTGATTCGACCGTTGGCCCTTTCCGCCGAGGCGGGCGCCAAAACGACGTTGTATTGCGCGAGCGAGTCAAGCTTGCGCGATACTTCGGGAGCTTACTTTGAGAAGTGTCGTGAAACGCCGGCTTCAGCCACAGCTCGAGATCCCCTTGCGGCGGATCGCTTGTGGAGCCTCAGCGAACACTGGCTTGCTAACGGCAAGCCTTAGCAATCGGGATTAGGCAAACCTTAAGCCCCGGTTGATTCACGGCTCCGTGCGCTGCCCAGCGCTGCCAGCTGACATGAGCTCGTCGCTAGCTGGCCCACCTGCAGCACCACCTTGGTGCGCGCCGGCACTGTCCAGACCACCGGGGACTGGCACAGACTGTGAGCCCCCTGTGGCGAGACTCCCTGTAGATGCCGGCGGAGAACCGCTCCCCTGATTCGGATCGAACGCGGCCGAGCCACCGGTACCTTCCACAGACGCGCCGGGCGTGCCCGTCGGAGCCGAAGCGACCGAGCCCCGGCTGCAGCTTGGCAAATCTGGCTGGGGATTCAGGCAACTGGGGCCTGAATCGACACACGCCCAAATGGAGGCGAGCAACGAGCTGATGCCGAGGTGAACGAGGCGCCTCATCGTGACCTGAGCCTACCAGGTAATCGCGGGTGTCGCCAGAGTGGTATCCAATGGCGCACAGACAGCAGGGGCCTACCAGAGCCTACCCTTGGTGGCATGCACTGCTTGGCTTGTGCGAGTGCGTTAGGGCGCGTTCGGAGGCGGTGGAGGCAAAGCCGCACCGAAGGCGTTGGTGAGCCACAGCCTTTGTTCGCTCACGATAATCCCGATCCCCACCCGCTCCAGATCCGGAGAGAAGATGTTGTTGGCAAAACCATCGTTCGGACGATTGCGCACTTCGTCCTCGATGATGCCGAGCAGCCTTTCCTGCCAACTCGCCCCGAGAGTGTCGGAATATCCCTGATTTTCCTCGCTCCAGCCGCACGCGCACTGGAGCTTAGCAGGTTCGCAGGAGTTCGCGAAGTAGCGATGCTGCTGATTGCTTCTCACCCAATCGGAAGTAGCCATCTCCGCCTCGTGGCTCAGGCAGGCGTCCCACACGAACGGAGTTAATCCGCGTTCCATTCGGAAGCGATTGAGAAGCATGAGATTGTAGAGCTGCATGTCCATCTGCGAGGCAACTACACCTAACGAGTTACCTATAGTTGCCGGGCAAGTTCCAACCACTGGCACGCACTGGGGAACAGGCAACCCTCCAATGAACGCGCAGGCATGACCGGCAGGGCATTCATTGCGTGAGCATCCGAAGCCACAGAACCCGACGTCTGCGCCCCGGTCCCTGATGCAGAAGCTGTCGTTCAACGGACAGTCGCGATGCTCGCGGCACGGCTGGCAGATAGGAAGCTCGTGCTGCCCGAGCATTTGGCCACTCCCTGCGGCTGAAGCGCGAGGGAAGTCGTGCCGGAACCCACCCTGCTCCGGAAACGACCTGGCACCGCCTGAGAAGCTGGAGGTCCCTCCGCTGGCATACGAGAGAATTGCGCCACCGGATTGATTGCCGCCCGATTGGCTGGTCGTCGTGGACTGTTCCGGCAGCGAGCTTTGAATGATGGCCTGGCCTCGAACATCTCCGCAGGCGAAAAGCTGCACACTCACACCAACGCACAGCAGTGCCTGCGCGAGCGAGCTGACCAATGACGGATATGTGGGCATTCGCTTTATCGCTAAGTTGCGAGGGTGTCGGGCTGCGGCTCAGGTCAGGGAAACGCGAACAAGCCTGACCTAAGTCCGAGCAGAAATCCCGATATTTGGCCGCAAGTTGAGTCTGAGCCGGTTTTTTGTCTTGAAAACACTAGGCTCAAGAACAATCAGCATACTGCTCCCGGGAGTCTGTGTCCGCCTTGCCCTCCAACCTCATCCCCCTGCACCCGGAGCGTCCGCGTGGACCTTCCAAGGTGCTGGAGCTTCCGGTGGGGCTCAGCGATGCGGCAATCGTGGCAGGCTTGCTTGCTGGCCAGCGCGATGCGGGGGCGGCTCTGTTCGACAGATACGGCGCGCTCGTGCACCGCGTGTTGGTGAGAGTCCTCGGTCCGGACCCGGAAGTCCACGACCTCTTGCAGGACGTGTTTGTCGCGGCTCTCGCGTCCATCCACAGGTTAGAGAACGCTGCGGCGTTGCGCGGCTGGCTCACGCAGATAGCGGTCTTCACAGCGCGGGGTCGGATCCGTAAGCGAGTGCGTTGGAGATTCTTGATGTTCTCGCCTAACGATGAAATGCCGGAGCAGGAGGCCATCGTTGCGCCCGCGGAGATCAGTGAAGCCCTCAAAAAAACTTACAGCGTGCTCAATCAACTAAAACCTGATGAACGGATCCCGTTTGCGTTGCGTTTCATTGATGGCATGGAGCTCACGGAAGTGGCGCGTGCTTGTGGAACGTCGCTAGCCACGATCAAGCGACGTTTGAGTCGCGCTCAGACACGTTTCGTGGAACTTGCCGAAGGCGAACCAGCGCTGCGCGAGTGGGTGGAGGGTCGGAATGACGCCCACTGAACGCCTTCGGAGCCTTGGGCGGGCGATCGCCACTGAAGAAGCTGGCTGGGCTGACCCCGCAGGGCTCGCTCAAGTGCGCCACGAGTTCTTGGAGCGCCTCCCGGATGTTCGTCGGGGTAGATTGAGCCGGCGGTTGACGGTGGCGCTCGCTGCGGCAGCAGTTATGGTGGCAGCGAGCCTCGTTTTCGGGTTGCCGCTCGGTGAGGCTCGACGCCTCACGATGTCTGTCCGAGGGGCTGAGATCATTGAGCCCACGGCTAAGTGGTGGTCCGTGGAGCAAGGCCAGTCAGTGCCGGTTTCTTTCTCAGATGGTTCGTTGGTGAATTTGGTGTCGGGGACCCGAGCGCGCGTGACGCGTGTGAGCGCAGTGGGTGCTGAGCTCATTGTGGAATCGGGGAAAGCCCAAGTGCACGTGGTGCCTCGCAAGAATGCCAGTTGGAAGTTCAATCTGGGCCCTTACGTGGTGAATGTGTTGGGGACACACTTCGACGTCGCTTGGCAGCCCGAAGCAGACACATTTGAACTGACACTCTATACAGGCACAGTGCAGATTTCCGGGTGTATTTTTGGGGAAGGGCGGCCAGTTGTAGCTGGCGAAAGGGTGCGCGCCTTCTGCGGCGCTCGGCGCTTGGAGACGACGCTGGTGGGAAAGCTGGCGTCTCAAGCCGGCACCCAAGCCAGAAATGGGGTTGCGCCGTCCAGCGTTCGGGATGAGCCCAGGCAAGCTCAGTCTCCTGGCGAGGAGCTGTTGCCATCCGAGAAAGTAGCTCTGCGTGGTGCAGTGGGCGGTGTCCCAACGTCGCTCCGTCGTTCCACTGTTGCAGCTGAACCCGCCGTTCGGGGGGGGGGCGCAGAGCAAGCACAGCTCGCGCAACATCAGGTATCTTCTTTGGTGACACCAGAGAGTTGGCAGAGCCTTGCCTCCAAGCGGGACTACCCAGCGGCGCTCAAGGCGGCCGAGGATATTGGCTTTGAGTCCGAGTGTTCTAGACTCGATGCTCGTGGGTTGATGCAGTTGGCTGATGTCGCTCGCTACGCTGGGAAAACGCCACGGGCCGTGTATGCCTACAAGAGTTTGCGTGGGCGTTTTTCTGGGAGTGACCAAGCCGCGATCGCCGCCTATTTTCTTGCTCGAATTGCCTTCGATCAGTTGGGTGACTACGCGCAGGCAGCCGGCTGGTTTAAGACCTACCTGAGTGAAAATCCAACTTCAGGCCTCAGGCGGGAAGCTCTTGGACGATTGATGGAGGCCCAGCATCGCTCAGGTAGCCAGAGTGAAGCCAGCGGAGCGGCGCGGCGCTACCTGGCAGAGTATCCCTCCGGTCCGGGTGCACCGCTCGCGCGCCAACTGATCTCGCCATGAGCTGTTGGCTGGCCTAGAGTGAAGCCGCCTTGTTGCGTGGTTTCCTAACGATAGTGCTCGCACTTGCGGCGCTCGGTTTCGCGAACATCGCGTCTGCGAGGCCCGCGACGGCTCGTATCGTGGTTCTGGCCCACGATGGCAGCGTTCCCGAGCTCACGCAGAAGGTGAGAGCGGAGCTGTCTGCGATGGGGTTGGTTGTCACCGAGCTAGTTCGTGAGGCTCAGCCATCCCCCGCTGAGCTGTTGGCAATTGGCGCCCAGGCTCGTGCAGTTGCCGCGCTCTTGTGTTCGGGAGTCGGTGTGGAGCTTTGGGTTATCGATCCGCCTTCGGGTGAGCCGGGGTACCACGAGCAGCTTCGGTTATCCGAGACCAACACTGCCGAGGCCCTAGGCCTGAGAGCTAGCGAAGTGGTGCGGGCTCAGCTCACTCGGCTCCAACTATCCGCTAGCAAGCAGCTGCCTCAGCGCCCGGTGCACTCGCCGACTCAACCCAAGAAATCGAGCCCCGAAAGCTGGTTTGGCTTGGGTCCGGGCGTGAGTCGGAGCGTGAGCCAGCGTTCGCGCACGGTGGCGTTGATGCCCCACGCCGGGCTCGCGGTGTTGGTTCAGCCGGTGCCCGTGTTGCGATTCGGTGCTTTTGGTCTTGCTTCGGTCGCGCCGAGGCAACTTCAGGTTCCTGCCGGTGCAATTGATGTGAGCGTCAGTATGGCGGCTATCTTCTGCGAAGTCCCGCTAACCGAAGCAGCCGTGGGCGTTGCATTCGGCGGTGGCGGTGGCCTGGTGTTCACAACGCTCAAGGGTCGGGGTGTTGCCAGTGCGGGCTATCAGGGGCGGAAGGCGGAACTGACGACGGGCATGCTATTTTCGCATTTTTCAATTTTGGGTCGCCTGAGTCAAAGCTGGCGTTTGCGCGCGAACTCACGGCTAGGGGTGGCGGCACCCAGAATCGCGATTGAGTCCGTCGGCGAAACCGTGGCCACTTGGGGACAGCCATTTTTTCTTCAGACGCTGGAGCTCGAAGTGAAGCTGCCCTAGGCCTCGAGATTGGGGGGTGTCGCCAAGCGCAGAGCAGCCTTAACGCCGTGTAGAATCGACAAATCTTCCCGCGTGTGCAGCGCCAATACCGTCACGGCGGCACCACCAGGAGAGAGCGTGGCATCCCCAGCAGCGCGCGCATTCGCAGCTTCATCGACCACCACACCCGCGAAAGCGAACGGTCGTAAAAGATCCGCTCTCAGTCGCGAGCTGTTTTCGCCCATGCCTCCCGTCATCACGAGCGCATCGACGCCACCGAGCGCGGCCAGCATGGCACCGATAGAGTGGACTACCGAGGCTTGGAAAGCAGTGTAGGCGAGCTTGGCGGTGGCTGAGCCAGCATCTTGAGCGGCGAGCAGCGCGCGCAGATCACTCTTTCCCTCGGAGAGGCCAATCAGCCCCGAAGCATTCCACAAGCCCCTCTCCACTTCCTCAAGGGAGAGCCCCGAGCGGAGCAACCAGAGAAGCAGGCCTGGATCGATTGAACCCGAGCGAGTGGCCATCATAGGGCCTTCTAATGGAGTGAACCCCATCGTTGTATCCACCGAGCAACCCTTCTCCACTGCCGTGATCGAACAGCCGCTCCCCAGATGGCACACGAGTAGGCGCGGTGGCAGGGCCCCCAGAATTTCTCTTGTGCGGTGCACGCAGTACTCCACGCTCAAACCGTGAAACCCAAAGCGTTGAAGCTGCCAGCGTTCGCGCCATGTTTTGGGGAGAGCGTATTGGCGGCGATGTTCAGGGATGGTGCGATGAAAGGCTGTATCAAATGCCGCAAACTGCGGGATTTTAGGAAATGCGGAGCTGCACGCGTCGAGTGCTCCCAGCGCTGGGCGCATGTGGAGCGGTGCTAGGCCTAGCAGCTCCTCTAGCGCTTCGCGCACCGGATCATCCACCCGCACGACAGCCGCAAAACGTGCGCCGCCATGGACGATGCGGTGCGCCACGGCATCAAAGCCCTCGGCACCCGCTAGTAGTTCGGGGAGTGATTCCGCGGTGACCTCGCCAAGAGCGCTCGAACCGTTCGCTAGCGTGGCTTCGCTTGCCACATCCAAAACCGACCACTTGAACGTGCTGGAGCCGCAGTTGACCACCAGTAAGCGTTGAATGGGCGTGGCCACAGCGGCAAAGCTCATGCTTTGGGCCAGCGCCAGTCTTTGATCTCCGGCATGTCTTCGCCGTGTTCGCGGATGTAAGCTGAATGCGCCTTTAGCATGAGCTGCATGTTCTCGATAATCTGAGGCCGCTTCTCCCGAAGTTTTGGCACGCGATTGGCGACGTCGATGACCAGGTGGAAGCGGTCGAGATCGTTCATCACCGCCATGTCAAAAGGAGTTGTTGTGGTGCCTTCTTCTTTGTAGCCGCGTACATGCAGATTGGCGTGATTGGTGCGACGGTACGTGAGCCGATGAATCAGCGTGGGGTAGCCGTGGAAGGCGAAAATAATGGGGCGATCAGTCGTGAAAATGGCGTCAAATTCGCTCGATCGGAGTCCGTGCGGATGCTCCTCAGAAGGCTGGAGGCGCATCAGATCGATGACGTTGACAAACCGCACACCAAGCTCAGGAACCAGTGTTCGCAGAATGTCCGCGGCAGCGAGGGCTTCCAGCGTTGGCACGTCCCCACAGCTCGCGATCACGACATCTGGCCCGCTTGGCCCTTCGTTGCTCGCCCACGACCACACACTCACGCCTTGAGCGGCATGCGCAATCGCCTCTTCAATGCTGAGCCACTGAGGAGCCGGCTGTTTGCCGGCGACAATCACGTTCACGTACTGCTTACTGCGTAAACAATGGTCTGTGACAGACAGCAATGTGTTCGCGTCGGGTGGTAAGTAGACGCGGATCACTTCGGCTTTTTTGGTGACGACGTGATCGATAAACCCAGGATCTTGATGGCTGAAGCCGTTGTGATCCTGGCGCCAGACGTGGGAAGTGAGCAAATAGTTTAAGGAGGCGATCGGCTGCCGCCAAGGGATAGATCGCGTGGTCTTCAGCCATTTCGCGTGTTGATTGAACATCGAATCGATGATGTGGATAAACGCCTCGTAGCAGGAGAAAAAGCCGTGCCGGCCTGTAACGAGATAGCCTTCGAGCCAACCTTGGCACTGGTGTTCGCTCAGCATTTCCATCACACGGCCCAGTGGGGCAACGTTTTCGTCCGAGGGCAGAATGCTGGCCATCGATTCACGATCTGTCACTTCGAAGACAGGATCCCAGCGGTTCGAGGCCGTTTCGTCGGGACTAAAGACGCGGAAGTTCGTGGTGTTCTTGCGCATCACGTCTCGAATGAATGCGCCCTGAACACGGGTGGCCTCGGCATCTTGTGCGCCAGGGTGAGAAACGGTAACGGCGTAGTCGCGAAAATCTGGCAACTCAAGCTCGCGCAACAGACTGCCTCCGTTCGTGTGCGGATTGGCACTCATGCGAGCGGTACCCTGGGGGGCGAAGTTCAGGAGCAGCGCATTCGGACGGCCTGACTCCAGAAAAAGCTCCTCGGGCCGGTAGCTCTTCATCCAGCTTTCGAGCAACTGGAGGTGCTCGGGTTTTTCTAACTTAGCAAATGGCACCTGATGAGAATGGGAGGTGCCTTCGACGTCGTGGCCGTCAACTTGCTTCGGCCCAGTCCAACCTTTTGGACTTCTGAGCACAATCATAGGCCATTTGGGGCGGCCTGGGTTGGCTTCACGCTTAGCCTGCTCACGGATCTCGCGCAGACGGTCAAAGATGGTGTCGAGAGTTGCCGCCATTTGGGTGTGCATGGCGAAAGGTTCGTGGCCTTCGACGAAGAACGGTTCATAGCCATAACCGGAGAGCAGCTCGCGCAATTCCTCATGCGGGAGGCGCGCGAGGACGGTGGGCCCGGCAATCTTGTAGCCGTTCAAATGCAGAATCGGTAGCACCACGCCGTCTCGCACGGGGTGCAGGAACTTATTCGAGTGCCAGCTCGTCGCGAGCGGGCCTGTTTCCGCTTCGCCATCGCCAACGATACACGCAACCACAAGCTCCGGATTGTCGAACGCCGCACCGAAGGCGTGCGAGAGCGCGTACCCAAGCTCGCCGCCCTCGTGAATTGAGCCCGGAGTTTCCGGGGCCACATGGCTTGGGATCCCACCTGGAAACGAAAACTGCTTGAAGAGCCGCGCGAGGCCCTGAACGTCGAGTGAAATGTCCGGATAGACCTCCGAGTACGTTTGCTCCAAGTAGGCGTTGGCTACTGCGCCTGGTCCGCCATGCCCTGGGCCGCACACATAAATCAGGTTGAGCGCGCGCTCCACGATCAATCGATTCAGATGAGCCCAAATGAAATTGAGGCCAGGCGTTGTGCCCCAATGGCCTAACAACCGCCGTTTCACGTGCTCAAGCTGCAGCGGCTCGCGCAACAGCGGATTCGCTTTCAAATAGATTTGCCCCACCGAGAGGTAATTGGCCGCTCGCCAATAGGCGTCGATCGTCTTGAGTGTCGCTTCGCTGACTTGGTGCTCTGGCATGGGACTCCCGCAATAATTGCGCGAATCAGATAGACTGACTCGGCTTGCGACGCCACAGTGCGAAGATCATGCCAGGCTGCACGCTGGTTTCCGCACGCGGCCGGACTCAGCTCCGCACGAGCCGCTCACATGAAAAGATCGGGAGCCAACGCTGCGCCGGGTGTTACGGAATAGCGGTCAAAATCAATCATGCCACGCTCCCGCAGAATTGCCTCATCGATGTGAAAGTGACCGGTATGCTCGCGGCTCGGGGAGGTGATGATCTCGTACGCGGCATCCGCGACTATTTCGGGGCGTCTTGAATGTGCTGCTAGGCTTTCCCCGCCGGGCAGATTTTTAAGGGCCGATGTTGCAATCACCGTGGCGGGCCACAGGCAATTCACTGCGATCCCTTGCGCGCGTAGCTCCTCCGCCATTCCGAGGGCGTAAAGGCTCATATTGAATTTTGCCACCGAGTAGGCCACATGCGGCGCGAAGAATTCGGGCTTGAGCGAGAGCGGAGGCGAAAGGCTCAGGATATGTGGGTTTGCGGCGTGACTCAGCGCGGGGAGGCAAGCTTTCGAGGTGAGGAACGTTCCCCGAGCATTGATTTGGTGCATGAGATCGTAACGCTTGGCGTCGGTTTGCAGTGTGGGGGTCAGGCTGATAGCGCTTGCGTTGTTAATCAGGATATCAATTCCTCCAAAGCGTTGCACGCAGGCAGCAACGGCAGCTTGGATCTGCTCTTCGAAACGGATGTCGCAGACGCAGGCGAGTGCTTGGCCTCCACACTGCTCAATTCTGGCCGCAGCCGAGAAAACTGTCCCCTCAAGCTTTGGGTGGGGGGTCTCGGTTTTGGCTGCGATGGCTATGTTGGCTCCATCACGTGCGGCGCGTTCCGCAATAGCTAAACCAATGCCGCGACTGCCGCCGGTGATGAAGAGGGTCTTGCCGCGTAAGCTCATGCGTTCGAGTTTAGGCGCTGGTTCACAGCCCGCAAGCGCTGCGTTCGACCCGTATGTCGTCAATGTTCCAACCGGCATAGTGGAATGCTTCCGGGCGCCCGACGGCAAAGCCAAAACGCACCCGAAACCCCGCGTTCTTGGCGTCGTCCGTATTCTTGAACGGCGTGAGGTCGTACTCCACGCGTGTCCATTCAGTCGCCAGAAAGGGCATCGTCGTGCCGGTCGGTGAGGCCCAAACTACCTGCCAGGCGGTGCCATTGAAGGCCTCCACCGAGTTCACAATGAAGGGCGCGGCGTCGCTATTGAGCCAGCGCCAAAACACAAGATTCACAGTTCCCGAAGCGCGCAGGTCAAACTCCGGACTGGTCAAGTAGAAGGGGCCTGTCGCTGCTGTCGCGTAGTTGGCCCCGAGCGCAACGCCTGCCAGCCCATTGTCTGCCGTCGGAGATTGATCCAGCGCCGGATCGGGAGAACCACATTGCAAGGCCGGCTTGGTGCACGGACCGCCCCCGCCTGCTTTGGCACTGCCGACTTGCCACGGCCCTTCAGTCTGCCAGCCTGGGGCCTGAACAATGAAATCTTCTTGCAGAAAGACGCAGCTCTTGCACGTCGCATCGCTGCAAAATTCGCCCGTTTTGCAGCTAACATCGCACGCGCCGCAGTGCAACCGATCGCTTTGAACGTTGACTTCGCAACCGTCGGACGCGAGATCTTTGTTGCAGTCTCGATTCGCGGCCGGGCATAATCTCGCTTGCACCGGCGCCCCGTTACTGCACACCTGGTCGGGCAAAATCGCGTTGTTGCAGCGTCCACAGTGAGTGCCGCTATTGTTCAAATCGGCTTCGCAACCGTTTGCTGGGTTCGCGTCGCAGTTCGCGAAACCAGGGCGGCAGGTGGGGACACATTGGCTGTCGACACAGGCGGTGCTGCCGTGCGCGTTTTCGCACTGGATCCCACAGGCTCCGCAGTGCGTCAGATCTCCGACAATATTGGCTTCACATCCGTCTGCTGCTGTTTGGTTGCAATCCTCCCAGCCCACATCGCAGCCTACGATCGAGCAAGCGGAGCTCCGGCACACACCCTGGGCGTGGGAAGCTGTGCAGGCTTGACGGCACTTACCGCAATGTTCGCTGGTGCTGGTGAGATCGGTTTCGCAGCCATTGACTGGGTTGGCGTCGCAGCTATCAAACCCCGTCGCACAAACGGGCGTGCAGGTGCCGGCCACGCAGGCAGTGCTTCCGTGGTCATTCTCACAAACGTTGGGAGTCTCACTGCAGTTTACAACCACAGCTTCCACGACTTCAAAATCGTTGCCGAGAAGGCTCGTGCACGACGTCAATCCGATGACGAGTAAGACGGGTAGAACCCAAAACCGATGCGCCTTCATGCAGCTCCAAAGGAACTACGGCCGGCGACACGCCTCCCTATAGCGAGAGGCCAGAATACCTCAGGGAAGCTTAGAAAACGCCTGCGAGGCTCAGCTGATTCGGACTCACTCGCAGCTTCAGCGCTACGCCCGCCACACCCGGCGCGGGTGACTCTTCTGGGGCGGTGAGCAACAGGGTGAGGCCAGCCGCTGCCCCAACCGCGCCCACGGTGAACGCGATCGTGGATAGATTGCCCATGCTTCGGTAGCTATCAATGGCAGATTGTTGGTCGGGTGGGCATTGACCACTCGCGCACTTTGCCTGGAGTGCGCTGTGGCGACCCATGGCCAACGCACCGGTGACGCCGCCGGTGAGCAACCCTGCTGCTCCAACACCCAAACCAACATAGCCCCAAGTCTTCTGAGACGAGCTGCTGGAGTCTGCACGTGTATCTCCAGCAGCCTGCCAGGTTGAGGGTGGTAGCCCGGAAGGACCACCAAGCTGCTGCGAGTTTGGGTCGGCTTCGAGAGAAAGGGTCACCGCGATCGCTTGGCCCTCACCGATTCGAAACTCGGTCTTCTCAGTACGAAACCCGGGAGCTCCCGCGGTGACTTGATGATCACCCGGGTTGACCGCGCGCTTCACGCCAAGTGCAGGCTTCGGAATGATCGTGCCATCCTCCAGCACAACACGCGGATCGGCAGCACCACGAACCACCAGCGTGACCCAACCGAGTCGAGGTAGGACCGCCTCCGACTCGCCCTGCGCTAAGTTCTGTGCGTCCCTAAACACTTCCGGCGAGCCCTCTGGAATCGCTTCGCGCACAATGCGCTGATAATTTTCGTAGGCTTGGACCAGCTTTCCGAGCTTCATCTGGGAGCGGGCGAGCGCCAAAAGCAGCGTGGGCGCATGCACCAGAGCTTCGGCGCGCGCAAACCGATCTTCAGCGGTGCCAAAATCCCCCCTATCGAAGGCGGCTTGAGCTTCTTGAGCCAATGAACGGGCCGTCGTTCTGTCGGCGGGAGATTGGGCGTGCGCGGGTTGGGCCGTGGAAAACAGGAGAGAGAGCGCAGCGAACGCCCACGCAGGTTTTCTTGATCGAAATAAATGGGACAGCATAGGGTTCAAATTCCGAAGTCCACAGGCTTCTTTTCACCCGGTTTGGTTGCTTGGTTTTTGACTCTGCGGGGAGCAGTCGGGACGGTTGAGGGAGACTTGCCGCCAAAGCTCTTTTGGGTTTGCGGCTTGCTGTTGTCCGCAGGAATGCGGGCCGCGGGGGAGGGGAGCGGGACAGCGGGCGCTGATGCTTCGGCTACCGGCGCTGCTTCGGGAGCTGGACGTGCTCCCAGCTGAGGCTGGAGGCCCTTGGGCGGCGAATTTTGAGCGGCGCTTGGCGCGCTCGGAGGTGCTGAGCCGGAACCTGTAAGTGCGATGATGCCAAGGACCAGCATGGCGAGTGCTGCAACTCCAACTGCTGCTACAAATCGAAAATTAGTCCGCGGGGGTGGATTGGACCCACTGACCGTGGTGATGAGCGGGCTTGCCGTATCCCCAGCAGGTGTCGGCCCGTGTTCGGCCCCACTGCGGGCGGTGGCCGTCGCATTGACGCGAACGGTTCCGCTCAGGCTCAGCGCAGAATCCGACTCGACGAGTGACGTGCGGATGGTACCCCAACTGGTCTGTTCGAAACCCGGCGCGGCCCCCGCAACGCCGAGTGCGATCGCTAGCTCCTCGGAGAGCTCTTTCGCACTCTGAAAGCGCTCCTCAGCCTTGCGGGAGGAGGCGCGTTTCCACCACACATCAAATGCTTTGGGCACGTCGGGCTTCACTTCAGAAGGCACCGGCAGCGGTTCGTACATGATCTTCGCCAGCACATCCCCGAGCCCTTCGCTCTCAAACGGAAGCTGCCCGGTGACACATTGGTAGACCATAACGGCGAGGGACCAAAGGTCCGAGCGGTGATCAATAGATTTCACCCCGCGCGCTTGCTCTGGGCTCATGTAGTACGGTGTGCCGAGGAGCGACCCTGTCTTGGTTCCGGTATCGACCATCGCCATGCTAGAACTCTTGGCGATTCCAAAGTCCAACACCTTGGCCACTTCTTCATCGCCATCACGTACCAGAAACACGTTTTCGGGTTTGAGATCGCGGTGCACAATGCCAGCTGCGTGGGCCTTCATGAGCGCTTTGGCAACCTGCCCAATGATTTGGCAAGTTTGCTCCGGGGTGAGCACCCACGCGGTATCGAGACGCGCAGCTAGATCCTCGCCTTCGAGATACTCCATGGCGATATAGGGATGCTCCTGCCAAACGCCGTAGTCCAAAATCTGGACCACATGCGGGCTCTTGAGCTGCGCTGCCGAGCGCGCCTCACGTTCGAAGCGGGCTCGCAGCTCCGTGCTGTCGCGACCCTGCTGATCGATAAACTTGATCGCGCACAGAATATCGAGTCCTGTGTGCCGAGCGAGCCAGACCGAGCCCATTCCTCCGCGACCGAGCTCACGCTCCAATCGAAATCTGTCGGCCACTTGGAGGCCTGGGAGGAGTTCCAGAGTCATTCGATCACCCCACCCAAACGGCACAGTGTTGCTTCGCTAAACGGGGCTCGAAAAATTCGGCCACAATTCCGAACTCTACCGGCCTAGGCCCGCGCTGTCGAGCAAGTCGGGCTCCTACACATGACCACTTCTGCGCCATTGACTACTTGCCTTTAAGTTTGGCAGCAGGCCCGCAGGAGAGTCCATG
>CAZSUA010000064.1:18609-20651 GCA_964609655.1 uncultured Polyangiaceae bacterium
GATCAGTACGGCCTCCTCCACCACGCTTAGCTGGGCCGAAGATCCACGCTTGCCGAGTGGCATCAAGCAGCTCGATCCGGATCTAGTGTTGATCTCACTGGGTTCGAATGAGATCTTCGTGCGCGAAGATCTGGCCGCGCATATCGCAGCAGCCAAACGGATCGTAGCAGGCATCGGCGCTCGACCGTGCCTTTGGATCGGACCCCCCGCGTGGGCCAAAGGCTACGGATTCGTGGAGGCGCTCTCAGCGGCAGTGGCGCCCTGCGGGTATTTTGCTTCTGAGAAGCTCAGCTTTGAGCGGCAGGCAGACGGGCGGCACCCGACGTGGGCGGCGAGCTATGGGTGGGCAAATGCGGTGTGGAAGCGCTTAGGCGGAAAAAATGACCTCACTCGCCGCTGACGACAGGAAATTCGCGCAAGAAAATGCGCTAGCGGAACCCCTCTCGCCGTGGGCTAAGGTAACGGGATGGCGCCCAACGACAAGCGGAAGATCCCTGAATTTGCAGAAGGCCTCGAAAGCGAGCCCGAACTCGATCCCGCTGTGGCGATTCTCGCAGCGGTGAAGACGCAGGAGGTGAGCGAGGAAGAGTTCGCCGAATCCGTCTCCGAATTGGCCCGCTTGGCATACACCTTGGGTTTGCGCGTAGCCGCTACCATCACGCAAAATCGCGAAGGCTTCCATCCAGGGTCGTATCTCGGCAGTGGAAAGCTTGCGGAGCTGAAGGAAGCCGTTGAAGAGCACCACGCAGGCGTAGTGCTTCTGGATCATGAAGTGTCCCCTTCGCAAGCCGACCACGTGGAAACGGCATGCGGAGCGCGCGTCATGGATCGCACCGCCGTGATCTTGGAAATCTTTCACCGACACGCGCGTTCTCGTGCGGCCAAAGCGCAGGTGGAAATTGTGCGCCTCGAGTACATGGCTCCACGCTTGCGCGCGCTCAGTAAGGGTACCGATCGTGCGCGTGGCGGGATTGGTGCCAAAGGCGCCGGTGAATCTGGAGTTGAGCTGGATCGGCGTAAGATTCGCGATCGAATTGCCGAATTGACGCAGGAATTGTCGGGCCTCGAACAAGAGCACCGAACGCAGCGAGCGCGCCGCCAAGCACTGAACCGCGTGGCACTGGTCGGTTACACGAACGCTGGTAAATCTACCTTGATGCGCGCGTTAACCGGTAGCGATGCGTACATCGCCGATAAGCTCTTCGCCACGTTGGATACCACGGTGCGCGCCCTCTATCCTGCGACCAAACCCAAGATCTTGGTGTCCGACACCGTCGGTTTTATCAACCATTTACCCCACGGTTTGGTGACATCCTTCAAGACCACGCTGGATGAAGCCACCGAGGCTTCCTTGCTGCTGCACGTCGTGGATGCCTCGGACCCTGGATTTGTCCGTCAGTTGGATGTCACGGCCGAAGTACTCGAAGATATCGGGGCCGGCCCAGTGCGCCGTATCTTGGTGCTCAACAAGATCGATCGCGTGGGGGATGCAGAAGTCGAAGCGGCTGCGACGCGACAGCTGCTCGCCGAGTATCCCGAGGCGATCGTCATGTCTGCGCGACGCCCCGAGGATGTGGCTCGTTTACGACAGCTGGTCATCGATATTTTCGCGGAATCGCTCGTCGAAGGCTTGCTCCGTGTGCCCTACGATCGGCAGCAGCTGCGCGGGGAGATCTACGAATCGTGCAACGTGTTGGACGAAACCTACGAGCCCGATGCCGTGATTTTTCGTGTGAAAACCGCCCCAGGCGAGTTGGCGCGGTTAGAGGCGAAGGCCAGCCCGCCGTCGAGTGGCGAGGCTGAGAGCACCGATCAGGTTGATGATTGAGTGAGTTGGGGGGCCGAAAACAGGGAGAAACTTGTCCGTGCGCTCTCGCGATGTGGCTGGGCGTGAGTGCGTTTTGGGCCTACGTGAACAATGAAAAGATCCAAGCTCATTACAACCGGCTGTTCCAGACGGGGTGAGACTCCCCATCACAGTGGCTATGCGGACTGCCAGATCGGGGGGTGTTCCCTGACACTCAGCCGTATCGTTTCAGCGC